>NZ_JBBIHK010000001.1:0-5786 GCF_037447015.1 Nitrososphaera sp.
ACGACAGCATGCTGCACGTCAGGATGCAGAACGGCTACAGGCGCGAGTACAAGACGCGCCTCATCGAAAGCTCTGCAAGCTCGACTCCGCTGCCAAAGCTGAACTTTAACTCAAAGGCGGTGCTGACTGCAGTCGCCTTTGACAAGGTGCTCTCCGACGTGCAGGTCGTGTCAGAGTTCATCTCGATCGAGTCCAAGTCGGGCAGGATAGACTTTGCCGGCAGGGGCGACTCGGGCGAGGCAAGCATCACGCTCGAAGCAGGCAACGAGGGTCTGGAGGAGCTGGCGGTCAAGGAGGACAGCAAGGCCACCTACTCGCTTGACTACCTGAGCAAGATAACCAAGGCCGTGATGGCGATGGGCGGGTCGGTCGCGGCCGAGTATTCGACCAAGATGCCACTGAGGCTGGAATTCAAGATAGCCAACGTGGGCAGGATCCACTTTTACCTGGCTCCCCGCGTCCAGGACTGAGAGTGAGACCGGCCGTGGCCGCTGCTGCGACGACGACGATGACAAAGACGACTACAATAGTGATGAAGTTTGGCGGGACCGCAGTGGACTCGCCAGACAAGGTCAAACACGTGGCAGGGATCGTCAAGTCGCACAAGGCCAAGAACGACATCGTCTGCGTCGTGTCGGCAGTCAGGGGCATGACAGACGGGCTGCTTGCGATATCAGACAGCGTGAGGCGCGGCGACAGGTCGTCCATAGACGAGTTCGTAAGCAAGGCGGCAAAAATACACTCTGACATCGTGCAGGGCGCCATATCAGACGAAAAGCTTAGGGAGCAGGCGCTTGCGCAGGTGAAAAAGACGGTCGGCGAGCTGCAGGACATACTCGGGGGCATCGTGCTCCTGGGCGAGGTGACTCCCAAGTCGCTTGACTACCTCCTGTCGTTTGGAGAGCGCCTGTCGGCGCCAATAGTCGCATACGCGCTGCAGGACGCCGGCATCGACTCGGAATTCCTGACAGGCAAGGAGGCAGGCATCGTCACCGACTCTAACTTTGGCGAGGCCCGGCCCCTGATGGACACGACAAAGCTGCGGGTGAACCACACGATCCTGCCCATAACAAAGAGGGGCGCCGTGCCCGTGATAACCGGATTCATAGGCGCAGACCAGCACGGCAACACCACCACGATAGGGCGGGGCGGGTCGGACTATACGGCCACCATAGTGGCTGCAAGCATTGGCGCAAGCGAGGTGTGGCTCTGGAGCGACGTGGACGGCCTGATGACTGCCGACCCCAAGCTTGTCAAGGACGCCTGCGTCCTGAAGGAAGTCTCGTTTGCAGAGGCGATGGAGATGGCCCTTTTCGGCGCCAAGTACATGCACCCAAGGGCGCTAGAGCCCGTCATAGACACCAAGATACCGATAAGGATACGCAACACGTTCAACGTGAGCCACCCCGGCACGCTGATAACCCAGAACCCGGGCAGGGACTCGCAAAAAATAGTCAAGTCGGTGAGCGCAATACGCAGGACCGCCCTCATAGACGTGAGCGGGGGCGGGATGGTGGGCGCGCCCGGGACTGCGGCCAAGATATTTGACACCTTGGCAAAGAACAGGGTCAACATCATGATGATCTCGCAGAGCCCGTCAGAGTCGAGCATATCGATGGTGGTGCGCAAGGCCGACCTTGACAAGGCGACCACCACGCTTGAGCTGAACCTGCTTGGCAGGGTGATAAAGCGCATAGACGTGAGCGACAACGTCGCAGTCATTGCTGTGGTGGGGTCGGGGATGCGCGGGATCAAGGGCGTCGCGGCCAAGGTGTTTGGCGCAGTCGCCCGCCGAAACGTGAACGTGATAATGATAGCGCAGGGCTCGTCAGAGCTGAACCTTGCCTTTGTGATAGACGACAAGGACTGCGAAAAGGCTGTGCAGGCGCTGCACGACGAGTTTGGCCTGGGCAAGGCCCGCAAGCAGCAGCAATAGCAGCAAGCCTGCTCAGGGCGTCAAGACCTTATCTAGCGGCAGCCTGCGCGTACTCTTGCTGCCTCCCATGATCCGGAGGAGGTCGGTCTTGCTCACAAGCAAGGCCGAGCAGCATGATTTGCTCTGCTTTTTTTCGCCGTCACTTTTCTTGTTGTTGTTGCTGCGGCAGCAATTCAAGGATGTGGCTGACCAGATCCTCGTGCGCGTAGGGTAGCAGGACGGCCACCGCAAGTATATGGCCCTGTTCCATCGGGAACAGGTAAAAGTTGTAGCCGCCGTGGTTGACCATGACGTAACCGACCTGCCCGACGGCCTTTTCGTTGGTCTTGGGGATGCCCACCAGTATTGGAATCTGGAAAAGCATGCGCTCAAGCTCTTCCCTGCTAGGCTCCGGGGCGCCCGGCTTTGGCGCCCCTGCTGTCACCAGCTGCTGACCCTTTAGCACGGCTGCAGTGACCACCTGGCCGCTCAGGCCGAGAACCCTGTCGCACAGCGCGCCATAGTCCATCCTATTTTACAGGGATGGCGTTGTTTGAGCTGCTATGAAAAGGTTGGTACTACCATAGCTGCGTGTGAGCGGCCGGCGGTGATCCGGGCTTGCCTTCCTTCTGCCGTGCAACAGCAGGCGCCTAGACCTTGGCGCTACCTTTTTGTTTTACCTGCATCTGCCTGTCAACGCAGCAAGATGCATTGACGTTGTGCGCGTCTAAAAGACTGTGCCTTGGAAAATAGAATATTCATCCTCTCTCTGTGTGTGTGTTGCATGCTGAGGCGTGTCTTGCTGAAAAAGAAAGAGAAAAAGAAAGAGATGAAGAGTACTCTACTGCTGCTAGTACTCTATCACCAGGCTGCCGTTGCTTGTAGCCATCTTTAGCAGGACCATGCCCGGCAGGACGGCCTTGTGCTCGCTTCCCTCCGTCTTGATCGTGGTCTGGTTCTTCTTGGCTTCAAACTTGGCCTTGACCTCCTGCTTGGCTGCGCCCTTGCCTACTTCCATCTTTTGCTCAAGCTCTTTGATGGCGCCGCTCTTGTCGGTGGACCACTCGAACGATTTCTTGGCCTTGACAGGAGTTATCACGCTGCCGCCGTTGTACTGGAGGCTCACCACCTTGACCTTGATCTGCTTGCCTTCGGCCTTGACCTTTTCCTTCAGCACCAGCGTGTTGCCCGCCTTGTCTGCGATTACGTACGTGCGCAGCTGCGCGTTTCCTTCGTTATCACCGTCGTCATCTTTGTCGCCGTCGCCCCACCTTACCTGCGCGGTCGATGACGGGGATATCGGTCCGGAAGGTGCTCCAGAGCCAGAGTCACGGCCGTACACCAGCACGTCCTTTGTGGCAGGATCAAACTGGTTGTAGGCTTCGGGGGCGGTCTTGTCGATGTTGACCGTGACGCTTGCCGACGCGCTGTTGCCTGCAAGGTCCGTGAACGTCGCGCTGGCGGTCTGGCCTGCGCCTTCTGCCGTAAAGGTCGTTGTGGAGGTGTTCGCGCCGTCTACGCCCGACAGACTGTCTGCAGCTTCAAATGTGGCCGTCACGTCCTGGTTGTTCCAGCCGTTTGCATTTGGCAGAGGAGTCTGCGTGGCGGTGATCGCCGGCGCCGTCTTGTCGATGTTGATGCCAGACACGGTAAAGCTGGCCGAGTTGCCTGCATTGTCCGTGGCCGTTCCCGTCACCTGCTGACCGGCAGCTTCTGATGCCAGCGTCGTGTCAGGCGTCACCGTGGCTATGCCAGACGTGCCGTCAGAGGCGTCAAAGTGCACCGTCACGTCGGCGTTGTACCAGTTGTTTGCATTGGGCGACGTGGCCGGGGCGCCAGTGATTGTCGGCGCTGTTGCATCATACTGGATGGTGACCGTGCCCTCTCCAACGTTGCCCGCGTTGTCGGTGCAGTGGCCCGTCATAACTATCGAGCTGCCGTCCGGTCCCGCATAGACGGTGGCCGGATCGCACGAGGCTATGCCGCTGCCGCTATCGGTGCCGGTCCACGTTACAGTGACAGCGTGGTTGTACCAGCCGTTGGTGTCAGGGACCCTGTCCGGGGTGCCTGTCACTACCGGCGGGGTTGTATCAGGAGGCGTTGCAACCACATCTATGTCGGCATGGAACTGGACTCCGGCAGGACCGCCCAAGTCTGCGCCCAGGACATACAGGGTGTTGGTGCCCGGATGAACCATAGAGGTGATGTCACGGTTTGTGAAAGACCTGTCTGCACCAAACGCTGCCCCACCCACATCTTTGGTGTTTGCGACCGGAATTCCGTTTATGAAGACGCCCTCGTTGGCAGAGTCTCCGATGGTGTTATCAGAGAGGAGATAGATGTCCAGAGTCGCCGAATCGATTGCAGCAGACGTGATTTCAAAGTCCACCGCATACAGGGCAGTGGCAAGTGCAAAATTGGGACCGAAAGTATTGGGATTGACTGCGTGCGTGCCAATCCAGTTTGCAGATGGATCGACTGTCAGGTGAGGCTTCCACGCAGGGTGGTTCGGTATTACAAACGCGGCCGGCCCGTTCCTGGCTGCATCGAATTGTGCGGGGGTCAGCGCCACGTTGAATCCAGTTTCAGCAGGGCCGACGAGCATTCTGACCGACGAATCCGGTCCAAAGAGTGAGCCGCTCCCGCTTTTGATCGAGATGGCCTGGTCTTCCAGTACATACACGCCCACCTTGTCAACCAGGGGCCCGCAAGACGAATTCTCCAGACTGTTGAACTTCAGGGTGCTCGACGCGCCGGTTGCAGCGAATACAAAGGATTTTGTCTTGAATGGAACCTGGCCCGCAGGTATGCCGGTAACGTCAACTGAGAATGTCTCAACCGTGCCCGGGGCGGTCACCTGCAATTGTTTGACTGCCGAGCCGCAATAATTATTGGCGCTCAGGTCAAAAAGCACCGAATATGCCTCCCCTGGAACAGTGGCAAAAGTCTGGGAGAGCGACCCCGCGCCCGTCCCCGAGACATCGACGTTCCTGACTCCGTCTGAGAAAGGCCACGCCGCCCCCGGTCCATGAACATCTATCGTGCCAGAATCGATCGTCCAGCCAGCAAGTGCGCCGCTGCCGGCTGCAAGGGTGATCCAGGACTGCCCCGGATTTACGACGTTGGGGCTGGGGGCGTTTTCAAAGCTCCCATTTGTTATCAGGTTGCCTGCTGCTGCATTTGCATTTTGTGCAGCGGCTGTTGTTGCTGACAGCAATATAACAAGGCCGAGTATTGCTGCCAGACTGGTGCTGCGTATCTCATAAGACATAGAGTCAGCCACTAGAAGACGTTCTAATAAATCTTTTATAGTACTTTTTAGCTTGCGAACCGCATTCAGACAAAATCTCGCCGCATATTTCTGTTTGAGGAGAATCCATATTGCAGAAGGAAATTGCCGGCGGGCCGTGCGGGTCAGGCGCTCTCCAGACCAGCGCATGTGATGAATCCCCTTCTGCGCCGCGGAGAGGCAGCGGGAAAAAGATAAATTGCAATCGGGCGCTGGTTTCTCTCGCATAGCAAAATGAGCGAGCCTGCCAAGGAGGAAAAAAAGGAGAAGGGCAAGCTGTACGTCGTCGGCGTGGGCCCGGGCAGCCACGACCACATGACGTACAGGGCAAAGCAGGTCATCGAAGAGAGCGAGGTAATAGTCGGCTACGAGACGTACGTCGGCCTGGTAGAGGACCTCATCCGGGGCAAGGAGGTCTACCGCTACGCCATGACGCAGGAGGTCGACAGGGCCAACCAGGCGATAGGCTTTGCAGAAAAAGGCAGGACAGTGTCCCTTGTATCTTCAGGCGACCCTGGAATATACGGCATGGTGGGCCTCATCTACGAGATCCTGGCCGAAAAGGGGTGGGACAGGGAGAAC
>NZ_JBBIHK010000001.1:5804-44707 GCF_037447015.1 Nitrososphaera sp.
TGAACGGAGGCATCTACGTCGAGTGCGTGCCTGGAGTCTCGTCGCTCAACTCGTGCGCCGCGCTTGTCGGCTCGCCGCTCATGACAGACTTTGCAGTCGTGAGCATGAGCGACCTGCTCGTGCCGTGGGAAATGATAGTAAAGCGGGTCGAGGCGGCGGCCCTTGGCGACTATGTGACAGTCATATACAACCCCGCAAGCAAAAAGCGCGTGCACCAGCTGCGCGACACCAGGGAGATATTCCTCAGGCACAGGAGGCCCGAGACCCCGGTGGCCATAGTAAAGGGGGCGTACAGGGAGTCGCAGCAGGTGGTCATCACCACGCTCGACAGGATGCTTGAGCACCAGGACATGCTTGGCATGATAACGACGGTCATCGTGGGCAACTCGTCGACGTACAACTACAAGGGCATGATGATAAACCCCCGCGGCTACACGTCCAAGTACGAGCTGGTAAAGGAAGAAAAGGCTGCTGCTACTGCTACTACGGCGTCAGCAGCGGCGGCGCCAAAGTAAAAGAAAGACGCGCGGGACGGGGTTGCGGGGGTGGTGGGGGGGGAGGAGTGCAGCACAAGCCCGTAGCAGGCCATACCCCCACCTTTTGCGTTTTCAAGGCAAGCAGGCGCAAAGAGAGAGACATACACATACATACACACACAGAGAGAGAAGCCTAGCCGGCAGTCATCCGCTCAAACCTGGGCGTGTCTGCCACTATTGCCTGCATGTCTGCCACCATTCCAGAAAGCATCTTGATCGGCAGCAGCCGCACCGTGCGGATCACCGCGTCCCTGTCTTCAACCACCTCGTTGTACTTTTGCACCAGCTCTTTGATCCTTGCCTCGCCCGCCCTCTGCTTTTCCGCCAGCTCCCGGATGTCGGAAAACGAGCGCAGGCCAAGGTCGGCAAGCGCGTCCATGAGCGTCAGGTACTCCACTTTATAGTCGATGCCAGAAGAATCCATACTATTTTATTCTCCCCTGATACGGCGTAGGTAGGCGGCATATGCTCTAAAGAGAACCAACAACCCCCGTCTGCCACAGTCAGCTTGACGTGCTGTCGATGGTGGCCCGGACGGCCGCCTTCAGCTCGTCCCGCGCAGAGTCCTGTGCGCCACCCATAGAGGTTTTATACGGGGCTTGCCTGAGCCGGGCGACGAGCCGCGCGTCCGTGGACTCTGGCTCGGCCAGCTTGGCGCTTGCTGCCTGCCGACGTTGACAGCTCCTTGCGATCATCATAGTCTTCTATGGCCCGGGCCAGAGCATGCGCCGTGTTCAGAAAATCGTCAACCCTGCTCTGCAGCGTCTTTTCCTGCTGCCGTTGCGACACTGGAAAGCCAGAGAAAAAGCAAGAGAAGAGAGAATTATCATTCACGTTTTTTTCTTTCTTTCTTTCTTTCTCTTTTTGCGCGTGTGCGTGTGTATACGTGCGCGTGTATCTCCTCCTTATCATCATCATCCGCGCCTTGCATGGCAGCGGCCTCCCTCTGCCGCAGTTCATGCGCGCATGTGCTTGCCAGCGCCGCGCTAGGCCAGCGCGCATATTGTGCCTGATTTGAACGTCGCGCCGTCCGAATATAGCGCGGTCACCTTGAGGCTGTTGGTGGCCTCGTCTATCCATATCCTGAACGAGCCGGCAAAGTGGTCGGCCGATCCGGCTGCTGCCGTGCCGCCCCTGATGAACATGCCGTTCCTGGCAGTAATGTCGCCCCGGAAAGTTGCGATCTGGTTGCCGCCTGCATGTAGCGCCAGCGCGTTGGCAGCATACTCGTAAAGATAAGTGTCGCCGGTGGCGGTGGCGACTCCGTCCAGATAGAGCCTGCTGCCAGACCGCAGCCCCACGTCGCGGCTGTTCCTGATCGCAAAGATGTCGACGTCCGTGCCAAAGACAAAGCCCCGGGCTGCTATCGTGTCAGACGAGGTAAGGAAGCGCATCTCATTGTTCGTGCCGTCGCGCCTGATGCTCCAGCCGGGGTCGTCCACGCCGTTGAACCTGACCCCATAGTTTGCGTCAAGGCCCAGGTTTACGGCCTGCAGCGACACGGGGTCGGAGTAAAAGAACGTATAGCCGCCTGCGTTGCGCCACTTTAGCGCGCCGCCTACAACTATCCTCAGGTCGTTAGCTGCGTGCTCATAGATGTAGGTGTCTCCCCCTCCATCAAGGTAGAGCTTTTTTGTTGCCGCCAGTTTTGCGTCTGCAAGCAGCCCGATCTCGTCTGCGTTCTGCTGCACGTAGAGGAGGATGCGATCCCAGGAGCCGTCGACGACTTCAAATTTCGAGGCTCCGGCGTTGTTGCCGAGCTGCAGGGTAAATACCCCGGCGCCCCTGTCCGAAGCCCTGCCCACGCGGGCTGCCCCGCCGTTGGCGCCTATGGCAAACGTGCTTGTGCCGATATAGGCCGTCAGGTCTTTCAGGACCAGGGCTTCTGTAATCGCTCCCTTGAGGACATCGACAAGGTCGTTCCAGTCGCCCGTGTATATCTTGGAAAGGTCGCCGGGGTTGTTTGTTGGGCTAGAGACTTTTTTCAATGCCATGATTGTTTTGTCACCCTGCGTCGCCAAAGTCGGCTACCGCTGGCTGCGGCGCGACTGTTTCAAAGCCTGCCCTGTCAAATACTGCTGCGGCAGGAGCCTCCGGGCGGTATGGCTCATCCGTCTGGAAATAGCCGTCGACCCTGAACTGGCCCGATGTAAAGCTCGATTCGCTATCGGTGTCAGAGAGCGCGACATTGTCACTGTCCACCTTGTCGCCGTTCAGGATCTCGCTATCGGTGTCAGTGAACGCTATCGCATCCGTGTCGACCCTGTTCTGGCCAAACTCTGTCAGGTCTTCAACGCCGTCTTCTGCCTGTGCCCTGTTCTGCTGCTCTGCCAGGTCCTTGACTATCCCGGAAAGCCCCGGTATCTTGCGCAACTGCCGGAAGCTCATGACGCTGACTGGGCCACCACCTGAGTCAACGTAAACACTGTAGAGCCGTTTACGTGGGAAATGGCAGGGCTGAAAACAGTCCTAGAAAAGAGGTTGCCGCTGCTTGCCGCGTCAAACAGCCCAAACTCGGTGTAATTGCCTGTCGCCGTAGTAGAGTCGAAAAAGCCAGAAAACTTCATTGAAGTGCCAGAGTCGAACCTGTCAGAGCAGGCGATCCTGCGAACTTCAGTCTGCAATGCAGTATCACCGGCGTTCTCCGCGTTGGTGCCGGTGCCGCAGGCGATATGTGTGAAACTGTTGGACGTCTTGCCAGTCGCAAGCCTGGCAAGGCGCTGCAGGCCGACCGTGGTAACGAGGTCGACCTTTTTGACGACCTGCAATGGCTCAAGATGGCGCTTTGCGCGATCATCGTACGCAGTCTGGTCGTTGAGGACCCTGTCGAGGCGCTGGTTGAACGTGTCAAAGCGGTCCTGCATCAGCTGGCGCCTTACGTACCGCTCGTCTGACCTGCCGAAAAGGGCAGCGCGGTTTACGTCGAGCAGGCTCAAACCTGCAACAAAAGCATCCACGGAAAAACCTGTCCATCTTTTTGCCAAAGAGAATTATCACCGGACGTACGCCTGCAGCTGGACCTCTGCAAAGCGCGTACCAAGGCCATTCTCGTCCGCCTTGAAGGAATATCTGCTCATCACCACCTCTGCGTCGGCGTCGACGCCGGAGAGCGTGTCGACCAGGCGGACCAGTTTGCCCGCAGTTATCGGCGTCGCCGGCGCATAGATCTTTTTCACGTCATAGATGCGGTGCTGCAGTGCCGAGTACTGCATGATGCTCGTGAGGTAGGTGTCCATCGTTTGCCTCTCCTTTATCCAAGGGGCGTCCTGCACGGCCTCTATCACGCCATACCTGTCGATTGACGTCTGATCCGACGCCTCGGCAAGGACCCTGCGGCTAAAGTAGGTTCGGTGTGTCAGGGCGTAGCTCGAGGAGTTGACCGTCCACGTCGACGCGGCGCGCTCGGCATTGACAGCGCCTGTGCCGCCGTCGTGGTGCCACCTGAAATAGTTTGACCCGTCGCCCGCCTTTTTGATGACAAGCCAGTATTTCTTGTCCACCTGCAGCGCGTTGTCATACATCGACACGTTGACGCGGTTAATCGTGGTCGCCGACGTGCCTATCAGGTTCTTGAAGATTGAAAACGTCCCGACAGCCTCGCCGTCAGGCGTGTTGCCGTCGTCCAGGCGGATCTCGCCAGCAAGATCAGTCGCAAGGGTGCCAACTCTTGACAGGATAAACGAAATGGCGTCAAGGCGCGGGGCCTTGGCTGTGAACTGGATGGCGCGGTCTTTGGTGTAGCATTCAATGGACGCGCTGTCGGTGAACAGCTTGTCCACGTCAAGCAAGAACTGCGTGCCGCCCCTGCCATAGACCCTGTTGGCAAACCCGTCGCTTTTCTTGATGCTGTCGGCATAGTTCCAGGCCCCTATGAAATACCCCGTCATGGCGTCTACGTCTGCCACGGCAGATACGCCTTTGATCGTGATGCCGCTGTGCGTCAGGGTAGGGTAGCGCATGTACGCGACGTCGCCCGCGTCGATGCCATAGATAGAGCCGGATGCCTCTGCCGCCCGATCGGCGATCTGTTTCCACTCTACAAAGGGCTGCTTTATGGATGCAAGGTGCTCGCCAATGTCCTGCACGCCGCCAGTTGTGAAAGGCTCGGTCGGCTGGCCCAGCGGCAAATGATCGGTGTCCTCAAAGATGTCCTTAAAGATCTCGCTGCATTTCATGTTCGCGTCGCTGTTGTCAGGGTCTACGCCGTTTGCATCGCGGTTTGCTATCCTGTAGAAATTGCCAATGCGCTCGTCGAGGCGGATCACGCTTGAAAAACCGTGCAACGTTACCTCTTTCAAATTGGTGTCCTTGCGGCTTACTTCGACCTGCCGGACGTAGCCAGCGACGAATGGAGTAAGGCAGACCTGCGTCGTGCCGATAGAGATAATGACCTTGTTGCCGTTGCCGACGTGCGAGTCCAGGGCGCCTCCGCTGTCCTCTATTGTGATTGAAAAGGGCGCTGCCTCCATCTCTCTATCTTCGACTTCGCAGAAAATGACGCGGGCGCCAGAGGTGGCCGGAGAAAAGGCGTCGTGCGTAAAATAGGTCTGGCTTCCATCCCACTTTTTCACAATAATCCGCGGTCTTAAGAGATCAGGTAAACTCATGATGTTATTTCAAAAATATCTAAACATGAGAATTTTTGTTTGGTGATTCTTCTTTATCGTATCGCTTTATCCAATTACAATTCGCACAGAGTACCTGGAGTGTTTTCTTGGCATCTTCGGGGTGCTTGGAATAGTATCGATACATTTCAGCCGGATTGCGAAAGCGACGCATATCTGCCGAGCCCCCTCCATTAATATGATCGAATTGTAAGCACCGAATATCTGAACAGCCTCCCGGTACAAGACAGGAAGCACTTGAACAACGCGGCCCGCCGAGAATTTGAAATAGAATTCCTTTTAGCTTCTGTGCATAGTGTTTCTTTGCTATTGCTCTGTACTTTTGCGGATGCAATGTCCGTCTGGCTCTAGAGCGTGCTGTGATCAGATCTCTATGTTTAAGGCGATATCTTGCTTGGCACAGCTTTCTCGATATTTGCCCCTTGTTTGTCATCACATATCTTCTTTGGTTGTCCAGTATTCTTTCACGATTTTGTTGATAGTACTCTTTCTGTTTAATTTTGAATGCCTCTGTATTTTTATTGTCATGATAACGCAACAAACGGTGGCAACTTTGACACAACCACCCTACGTAGGTAGAATGCCTTGCCCAACATGAATAACCGAGTTTGTTGACGTATGTATGATCAGAACCACATCTAGCACATCTTCTTTCCGGTTCAATTCTCTGCAATAATGTATGCAACAAAAGTAGCGCTTGTTTATATCGGATAGAGATACTTAGGGAGAGAGGGGGGGCGACATTTTTTACTCTTACCTGCGCCTTGCCAGCCGTCTGTCGACTTCGGTCGTTACTCGCTCTAGCGTCTGCTCGCTCAGTTTTAGCTCGACGGTTATGCTGTCCTTAAAGCCCACAGTATCGCCCTGCGTCGCCGGAGGCAGCTGCGTCATCAGGTAATCGCGCAGGGCAAGCTGCTGCTCGGCATAATTTTTGCGATCAATCAATCCTGCCAACTGACCTTCTATTTCCAGCAGGCGGGCACGCGCACGGGCAAGGGTGGACGGCGCCAAGGTCCCTATCCCGGGAGTGTTGATGACGGTATCCTGGAGGCGCTGGCGCTCGTCAAGCAATGCCTGTTTCCTGCCGGCATAGCTGTCCAGAAACGACTTGAACTCGGCGGCCTGATCGGGCGTTATCATCTGCGCCTGCAGAGCCTGAGCCTGGGCGCCGAATGGGAGGTTGGCGTTTGGCAGCTGGACGGTGGCAGGGAGGCCGCCGAGCCTTTTTAACGCGTCCTCCGCCCTCTGGGCTGCTGACACTATGCTGTCGGCGTGGGTGGCAGTGCTGGCAGCAAGGTTTGCCATGTTCGATGATGCCGACGTGCTCGTGTCGCTGAAAGAGGTTTGCAAGCCGGCCATTGCTGTTTTGGCGGCGTCGACGGAGCTGCCGACGTTGCTGGAAAGGCTGCTGAAATCGTTTGTGATGCCCCTTTCAGCCTCTGCCGCCTTGTCGCGGGCGCCCGTCACCGACGTGCCCATGCTGTCGACCGCAGCCCGGGCGCCTTCGGTCGAGGTGGTGGCTTCCGGCAGGGCACCGAAAAAGTCTGCAAAGGCGTCGCGCAGGCCAAAAGTGTTTGTGGCCACCAGGCCCATCACGGCCCCGATCCCGAGCAGGGCCCAGCCGACCGGACCCATTGCCAGCTGCAGCAAGCGCGTCGCCAGCGTGAGCCCGTGGGTCGCCCCGGTGGCCGTGATCGTCGCCCCCGTGTTGACGGACTTGGCGGCAGTGTTGCCTGCAAGCCCCAGCGAGTTCTGGACGGTGGACAGAAAATGCGCCCATGTCGCGCCTGCCAGCGCATTCTTGGCCTGCGTGAACCCGTCCAGCACGCTCTTGGCCGCAGGCATTATGGAAAGCGCAAATGAAATGTACGACTGGTTGACGTCTTCCTGCGCCTGCTCGGATTTCTTCTGGGCAATCAAGAGCTTTTGCTCGGCGGCCTCGACCCGGATCAGCGCCTGCTCGTACTCGGTTCCAGAAGTCACCCCGTCGTTGACGAGCTCTGCCAGCCGCGCCTGCGACGACATCAGCGCCGCCCGCGCAGAGTCGATGTTCTTCTCGGCAGTGGCTACGCGCAGCTGCACCTTCTCCAGGTTGTCGTACTGGGAATAAAGTGCAAAGGCCTTGGTCGCAGCGTCAGAGATGCCCTCTGCGGCGGCCGCATAGCCGACCTCGAGCTCTTCGGCCTTGTCGGCCGCCTTTTCCGTCCTGTCGGCGAGCTCGCCGGTCTTTTTGGCCATGTCCTCCATTTTCTGCTTCACCTCCTGGTCGCCCATGATGGTCAGGAGCAGGACCACTTCTAGCGGGCTGGACAATACGAAAAGAATGGAAGAAAAGATTTGAAAAGAGAATTATGATCGCTTCATACCGCGTTGCCCTTTCTTGCCCCTTGCCTTTTCGTACGCCTCTGCAAGGTCCTGCGAGACAATCCCCGGCGCAAGGCGGGCCAGCTCTTCGCGCACGGGCGATATGAAAGGCTGCGGCATCTGCCTGCTCGTCCCGTCGTGCACAAGCCGGGCATAGGGTGCGTCGTTGCCAAGCGTCAGGGTCTTGCCGTCGACGCTCACCTGGTTCCTGCTCCGCAAATATCCTGTCCGCACCGGCGTGAGCGAGTTGGCATGTTCGAGGGCCGGCGGCGCTATTTTCTTTACGTCTTCCTCTATCACCTGATCTATGGAAGCAGCAAAGTCTCGCAGGACCTGCGCTGCCTCTTTGGCGCCCTTTACCCTTATCGAGGTCATTACCCGACCACCTTCCACCCTGAGTCCTTGTCTGTACGCGCCTGCATGCCTGCCACTTCGAGCTCCCTGCACTTTAGAATATAGAGCAGGTCCTCCTGGTAGACATGGCCGCCGTTGACCTCCCAGGGCTTGACGCCCTCCTTGAGCAGGCAGTACATGTCGTAGATCCTCTTGGCCTCTCGAGACTTCCATACCACGGCGCCCGAGTGGAAAAGCTGCTCCAACTGCGCTATAAAAAAGCCGAGCCGTGCATGGTGCGCCATGCGCACGCGTCGACTATGGCCTTGACCTCGTCCCAGGGCGCCTGCAGGAATTCCTCGCCGGCCATCCCGAGATAGTATTGCGCCCCTTTCTGGTAGATCTGGAAAAGTACCGACGCCACCTTTTTTGCGTCCGCCGTCTTGAGCTCTGCAAGCTCGGCGCGCATATCCTCCAGCTCCTGGTGCTGCCGCGCAGTGATCTTGCAGCGGCGGTATTGCCTGCCGCCTACGTCGAAGGAGTCCTTTTGCGCCAGCTCGTCTATCTTGCGCTGGCCCTTTTCCTGCAGCGACTTTAGGTAGGCCGCCCAGGGGCTTGGTTGCGTTGCTGTTGTTGTTGCTGCTGCGCTCATATGCTTTTTTGCTCCTCTACCTCTTATTCTTCCGCAGGCTGCAGGCCCTCAAGCAGTCAGGGTTACGCTCTTGGCCGTCCCCGCCAGCGTCTCGATCATGTGCTTGCTGTCCCCGGCGTCGTTGCTCTTGCCCTGTCTCTGCAGATAAAGGTCCGTGAACGTGAACTGCTTGCCTGCGGCGATCACGTAGGACGCCGAGCGGGCGACCAGTGACTTGGCGTCTGCCCTCAATACGTCGTTCTTTACCCACGTGTCAAACTCGACAGAGATGTCGCGGTTGGTAGGCAGGATGAACTTGGCCTGCGTCTCACCGTTTGGCTTGATGACTTCAAGGTTCCAGTCCACGGAGACCTTGAACCGGGGCACGTCGTAATTGTTGGAATTGATGGTAAGCGGGTTGGAGCCTGAACTGGCGCCTGTGTATGGAGCAGACGTGTCGGCGCCGGCGTAGCCTGGGGTGGTGAACGGGTCTGCCGTCACGGCGGCAGGTATGTCCTTGCACAGGAACCTCTGCATCACCTTCACGGCTGCCTCTGTGACTTCGACCTCCAGCTGGTCGCACCTGGCGCCCAGGTAGCGGTACCAGGTCTCTGCCGCGTTTATCAGCTGCGTATACGTAAAAGACAGCGACTTTTCTATGGTGCCGGCGCCCCCGGGCAGCTCGGTGCCGTACCGCATGAGCGCGGTGCTGGTGGGCTGGTATTGCAGCTCGAATGAATACATCTCGCCCGTCTTGAGCATCTGGTACAGGTCCCTGCTTCCAAGCTCCCTGTATTTTTGAGCCGAGGTTTCAGTCGACTCGCGCATCCTGACCTGGTGGCCTGCCAGCACAAACGCGGGAGACCCGGGCGTTGAGCCAAACGCGCTTTCCTCGACGTACTGCAGTTTCTTGACAATGTTCCAAGTGCCGGTGGGCGAATATGACATGTGCAGAGAGCGTTGGCGCGCTCGGCACTAGAGAATTATTTTTTGCTCTCGCCCATTCGCCCATTCGCCCATTCGCCCATCCACTCACTCACCCGTTATGTCGCTATGGAGGAGAAGCGCTGCTGGCCATGTACCACACTATCTCGTGCTGACCTATCGCACGCCAGTACCCCTGGTCTCCAAGGTCTGCCGGGTCGTGCGACTTGCGCCAGCTGACGAGCCTGGCTGCCGACACCCCCTGCCCCAGCGACGTCCGGTTCTGCGCCACTATCCTGTCCACCTCCTGCTGCATCTTGCGGAGCTGCGCCGGCTCGGACATGCCCGTCCTCAGAATGAACACGTGTACGTCCACCAGCGCCCTGAAGAGGTACTTGGCCCAACCGTTGACTGCCGGCGCAGAAGCGGTGGAGACGTGCGTGCAGTGGATGGCATAGGGCTTGAGGATGCCGGCAAGTGCCCACCCTGTCCCAAACTCAATGCCTGCTGCGGCAGGGTCGGCCTCGGCCCACTGCGCGGCTATCTTTTCCTTCAGCAGCTCCTCGACTGTCTTGGTAAGGTTGCTGCCCGTGCCTGCGACCACCCAGCCTGACGACATCTGCCGCTACGCCGCCTCCTCCTTCTCCTCGTGTTTTTGTCGTTGCCGCCGCTCCACGGAAGGGAAATCGGTCCAGCGGCACGACCCTATCTGCTGGCCTGCGCCGGTTTTGACGACGTCCCAGAAATGGCGACCCTCCTGCCCGTGCTTTGGACACCGGTATTCGTACGGCGCCCCTGCCGCCTCCAGCGGGCCGCAGCCCCAGGGGCACGACGGGTTCTTGCTCTCGGCGTTCTTTGGCATATACACAGAGAAACAGAGAGGGAAAAAGGGTGAAAGAGAATTATTATGCGGTCTAGCGGCCCCACAGCGCAGTCACGATGCCTGCGCCAAAGCCGATTATGCCGCTCACAAAGCCGATGGCCGCCTTTTCGGCCACCGCCGCGTTGCCGGTCAGCAGGGCGCCGGCCGAGACGAGCGCCGTTATGCCTCCTGCGGAAATGATGATGGCAAGGATAATCTCTTTGGCGTTTAGGCTCACTTCTTTTTCGACGGACGGGCTGTTACTGTCGTCGTCGTTGTTGTTGTCGCTCATGTGCAAAGGCAGAAAAGTGAAAAGCGGCAAAAAGAACTAGTATCACGGCCTCAGGCCGATCATGAAAAGCAAGAGCGCAGCGGCGACGCTGAATCCGGCCCCGATGGCCGCGCCGAGCGCCAGCATCCTCACTTCGCGCCTATCGTTCTTTCTTTGCTGCCTGCCGGCCGCAACCTCGTCATAGCTGCGCACCACCGGCTCAAGCGCTGCCGCCAGCTCGTCCAGCTTGCGCTCTATGCGCCTGTCGCACTCGTGCAGCGCCTTGAAATGCTCTGCGACGTCGTGGCGGAGGTTCTGAAACTCGTCCCTGCTGATGTGGTCCAGCACGCCCATCTCGCTTACACGTTCTCGCTGTATATCTCGGACTCGCTCCCAAGCCTCATCACAAAAGCCTGCACGGCCCTGTTGCTTGACTCCATGTATTTTTCAGCCATCGCCGGCTGCCGCTGCGCAAGGAAAAAGAGCGACGCGGCGCGGTCTGTGGCGGCGTCCCTGATTGACTGCGTCAGCATGCCGCCTGCAAGCGGCAGGGCTGGCAGAGACTGGAGCCGGGAATGCCGGTTTGCCGCTATGTACAGCTCGTCGTCTACCTGGCTGTCGGCCTGCGCCCCCTTGGCGTTGAGCAGCGTGTCCTGCGACGCGTCTGTGGCCGAGCCGAGCGTTATCTCGCGCAAGCGCGCTATTTCATAATATGGCATATGGAGAGATTTGCGGCAAAAACTGGAAAAGAGAACTGTCTCTTGCCGGCATCATCATCATCTAGTTTTCGCCGTCGCTTTTTGGTGAGACGCGATGTAATCATTTTCGAATGTCACCTGATGACCCGATTTCATGGACATTGTTATCTTGTTTACATCATCCAAATCCTCAGCCACTATCATGACACCTAAAACGTCTTGCAGTTCAGACGGGTCTCTGTATTCCTCTGGCTTGCGTATTACTTTTTCAACCATGCTAGAGCCATCTTTTATTCTGGCCGTGACTTTTGCACTGGGGCATGCATTTGAAAGTTCATCGACCTGCCTCTCCCCAGTTCTACGTACTGCTCTCCTCTGATCTTTTCCGCTTTGTACACTTGTTCTGTCGCAGTCTGTTCATCGATCATCCCAGGATTGCTTTGCACTATTTCCTTTGCCCTAATCTTGTGCTGTTCCGTCGGTTTTGCAGACTGTATGATAGGCTCTTTGATATGAAGCCGGGGATTTTTTTGACCTAGTTGCGGCAACAACCGAGACGTTGGTTGCATTACCGACGCTGGTGAAGCGGCCACGCTCGTCGTGATATGGATTGAATTCCAGTATCGCACGATAGATCGCCTCCTGAATCTCCTCTGGCGCGTGCTCCTTGCCGCACTCGGCGCATTTCGAGATGCCAGGAGATGACGCAGCCTTGAAAACTCCAAAGGTAGTGCAGTAATGCCTGCCTGTCTTCTTTGTAAACAACAAAAATGAACAGGGCAAAAATTCAGAAAAGAACTGGAAGGAAAGAGAGGGTCACTTTGTCCGGCCGGCCTTTAGCTTTTCCACCTCGTCGACGATGGCCTTCAGGAGCTCGTTCACGTTGCTCCTGCCGGCACCGCCCTCCCTTGCAAACTTTTCATAGTGCTCTTTCAGCCCCAAGCTCCCACCATCCCCTGATCTACTATTGCGCGCTCGATATGCGGCAGCTCGCAGTCTCGTCTATGACCACCGACTTGACGCGGTGTGTTCCGCTCACAATCACCTGCTGCACTTCGTTGCGGCGCTGGGCCTCCATCGCCACGTTCCGGGCAGAGGCCATCCCAAACGCCACGCCCTTGACTGCAAGCACGTTGCGGTACGTGTCGTTTGTGGTATTGTCCTGCGCCTTGACCTGGTCCGCAACCACGATGTCGACGCCGTACAGCCTTTCAAGCACGCCGGTCGCGGTGATGTCCGGCCGGGCGTACTGGTAAAAGTTGTTCAGGTTCGTGTCGAGCATCAGCTCCTGGTATGCCTTGGGGTGGATAAACAGCACCAAGTTGCCCGGGCTGATATCATATCCCCTCTGCCCTATCAGGCGCTTTGCGGCAAGCAGGCCCTCGCGCTTGAACGTCAGGCTTGCTATGTCGTCTGACGTTATCGCTGCGCCCGTGTCGGCACGCACCCAGTTTGTCGGCGTCTCTGCATCATAGGTCGTGGTGAGCAGATCCGTCGCCTCGTCGTCGATGGCTGCGAGCACCATCGCCTCGTTTACCGCGTTCACCAGCCCGAAAGGCGCGTTCTCCACCTGCGAGTAGCCGATGCGCTGCACCGCGCCCCTGATCGAGGGCGTGGCAGTCTTTTTGCTCACCGTCTGCGAGACGTTTGTCGGCTCGGTGCCCTCGGTGATGGCGCCAAAGTCGAACGCGCCTATCGTGTAAAAGTGGGCCCTGTCGTTGCCGGCAGGAATGTCCTCGTACATGCAGTACTGTCTCACAGGCGTCTTCATCCTGCCGCCGGGGACCACCAGGACCTGCTTTGAAAAGAGCTGGCCCATGTCGCCGGCCGAGACCGTGACTGCCTCCGTCTTCTTCTTGGAGCCGGTCGCAAGCCTGTATCCCCACCTGGCGAGGTACCTGTCCTTGTCGACGTTCCACGACACGGCCGGGAACGACGAGTCCTTGGGGCTGTCCTTTACCTTTTGAAAGAACTCGACCACCCTTCCCAGGTATTCGTCGATGCCGCCGATGCCGCCTTCGTCTGCCACCATGCTCGAAGGAGTCGTCGCTGTCTCCTCATGTTTGCCGTTTGCGCCGGCCGCCGATGCCAGCGCGTCTATCACCGTCTGGATGCCGGCCGCAAACTGTTTGCTTGTCACGTGCGCCTCTCCTTTATCATCAACACCACTCGCTGCTGAAGACATCGTCATTGTGCCTCCATTGGGTGCGCCGGCGCAAAGAGAACTATGTCCTCTTTTTGTATTGTTTTTGCATTGCGCGGTTGTGGCAAAGCTCTCGACTATCTGCACCGTGGTCTCGGGGATGCCCGGCGTGGGCGTCAGCGAGGCTTCGACAAAGTTGAGGTTGCGCGGGACGGAATAGCAGCGCGAGCTCCCGCATACATGATCTTCCCGCTCGAAAAAGGCTCCAAGCGAGGTGTGCAACGCAGTGACGCCGGCCGGGAGTTCCCTGTCCAGCTCGGCCTCGTACTTCAGCTGCAGCAGGTCCGGATCCCAGGACAGGTGCATCGTGCCTATGATGTCCTGCGGGTCCACCTGCTCGCCTGCCCTGCGCGGGCTCCCCTGGTGGTTCCACAGCACGGGGATGGTGCGGCCGTGCGCGCGGGCCAGCTCTTCTGGCAGGTACAGGTTGCCGTTCCGGGAGATACGCGGGATGGCAAGGATGCCGGCTATCTTTTTCCTCTCTTTTTCTTTTGCGGATATTATTGCAAACTCGATCTTGACTTGGGGGTTCACGGAGAGGACTTGAAGGCGAAAAAGAAGAGAACTAGTTGAAGATGGCGCTGCTGGCAGAAAAGTGAGAACCCATCCTTACGAACAGCTTGAATCTTTCTTTAAACCGGTCATTCAGGTTTCTTGTTTTTTGACTGCTGCATTGCCCCCCATAATGCACGGGATGTTTGTGGTATTCCTGCTTTTCTTCTGTTATTCGTAACGGCTACCACATAGACATCGTTATCACCATCTGCATATTCGGAATGGAAAGACTTGGCGCAGAAACATTTGAAACATCATATGACTTGTTAGTAAATGGATCAAAGGAACATTGTTGTTTCCCCGTTGCAGAACCAAACTTTTCGAATCTGTTTTTTGCCTAGGTATAACTTACTGTTTTTGGTTGTTGACTGATCTGTCGCTATTAGGTTTATTATCAGAGCCCCGATGAGATCCACCACCTGACGTGAATTGACCTGTGAGCGGATCATGGTCCGGATTGAATTCCTGTAATGCCCCAAGGACAGCATCGCGGATCCTCTGCTCCAGCGCTTCCTGTTTGTCGGCCTGTTGCTGTTGCTGTTGTTGTTGCTGCTGCGGCGGCGTATGCTGCCCGTCACCAAACAGCCTGTCGTCCAGCTTCCACCCCACAGACGCAAGGATGGCCCTGCCCTCCTGCGCCCCCAGCAGGCCGGCGCTTTTTGCCTTCAGCAGCTGCTCAAAATCGAATTCGTACGAGTCCTGCTTGCCCCATTTGAACTCCACCCTGGCGGCTGTAATGCGCGGGATGAACAGGGCGTTCATGATCCGGCGTATCCGCTCGGATATGCCGAGGAGCCTTGCCGAGTCTTTTTCCTCGCTTATGCGCGCGTCTGCCATCGCAGACGGCTGCGTCAGGAGCCGGTTGGCGGAGGTCTGCAGGCCGGCCTCGATCTCCTCGTTGATGACCGGCGTGGTCGCGTTTATCAGGTTGCCCCGGCCGTCTATCGTCTCCGTCGCTATCTCGACCTTTTTTGACAGGATGCGCCTGTCACCCGGCTCGAGCGCCCGCAGCTCCTCCACCTGCTTGTCAAACTCCGCCTTGGCCACGTTTTCAAAGAACCAGACTGTGACAGGCGAGCCGTACCTCTCCAGGATGCGGTAAAAGAGCTGGATCTGCCGCCGGTATATCTCCAGGTGGGGGAGCGACCTGCGCCGGCCACCGTACTCAAACGTGGCAAGGAGCGAGTGGAACATGCCCACGCCCCACGCCTCCCTGTTTATCTCTATGTACCTGGTGTGGATAAAGCCGCCGGCGTCAAGCGCGACTTCACGGCCGTTCACCTGCTGGACGAACTGCTCAGTCGCCCCGTATGGGCTGCGCTTCATCCCCACTATCGACGACATCTGCACGGGCTGCCAGTCCGATACGCCGATTATCGAGTTGCCGCAGACCAGCCAGTCGCGGACGATGTATTCTATGAGCCGGGAAAGGTCAAAGCGCAGCTCCCACTCCTCCATAGCCCTGACGCCCTGCTCGTCGCCGGCGAAATACCAGTCCCGCGACAGAATTTCAGAAACGTACGACTCGACTGCGTTTTGCACCTTGCCCACTGTCTTGTAATACTCGTAAGCGGTGCGAAAGTCGACGGTTGGAGCCACGTGCTGCTGGCTGTACAGCGAGTGGTCCGACACCTGCGAGCTAGTGCTGGTAGCAGCGGCCGGGATCGTGGCGCCGTACAGCGTCGTCGTTCCTTCTTGTCGCTTTTGCCAGAAACGCAGGTTCTTCTTCAACATATTGATAACGCGATGTCAACGCGCGGAAAAGGCAAAGAGAACTATGGGCTTGGAAAGACGGTTATCCTGCGCCGCTCGGTGCTCACCAGCGCGCCGGACTTTTCCATCTGCACTTCCAAATAGCAAGGGCCTGTGGCAGACAGGACGCTGCCGGCTGGCTGCGCAAACGAGAATGCGCCTGCGCCCTGGTTTTGCGCGGTCCAGCTGCCGGCGACAGTCACTATGCCACTGCCGTCCCTGTCGAACACCTTTACGGCAGGCAGACCGTACCCGGTCGCGTCAAAGGGCGCGTCGTCTTCAGCGTAGACCTTGAACGTGTACTGCCGGCCATAGTCGCCGGCCTGGAACGAGTAACCTTGCGGCAGGACGAGTTTGAGCATCGCCAGTATTAAATTGGAAAAAGAAAAGAGAATTAGAAAGTATCGGCAGACTGGCAGGGACTGTTTTTCCTGCTTCACAGGAAAGATCGCTTTGAAAAAATCCAAGGAAATATGAGGCAATAGATAACATAGGTAGCATATCGCCCTCTACTTTCCTAGGTCAGGACTGCTAAATCGCAATCGTTCGATTTGGCGGCATTTCTCAAGATTACTCATCTGTGGACCGGCGAGGATTCCCTGCTGTTCGAAGCATGATATGTGTTCCACCATTCTTCTAAACTCATCTTTGTCCTTTTTTGGATCTCGTCATTCACGATGCCCCTAATGTCATCAGGCAGATCTGCAGGATCAATTTCGTGCGATACTAGTTTGTTGATGATGCCTTCAATAGATAGACCTGGTAGTTTTGGGCCGACATCGTATTTTTTGCCGTGAAGCCTTTCCATCTCTTCTGTGACAGCAGCCTTTACCTCTGGTGGCAATTTGCTGAATTGCAATCCCATGTAGAGCATGCGAATTATGGCGCCTACTGGCAATTCGTCATTTTCTACATTCGGCGCAAACGTGTTTTTGAATACTTTTTCAGCCATTTCTTAGCCACCAGGTTTTGCCATCCTTTGTAAGGACAAGCGCATATTCTTGAGCTTTTTCTCTTTAAACCTTTTTTGCCTCATTTTCAGCCAGACCTGCTGCAGGAAAAGAAATGTCAGTGTATTCGAATCCCGTATCTTGACTTTGTGCAGATCAAATCTGGTGCAGCGATGTTGCAACAGGCAGGCCGGCAGGCTTTGCAAAAGTAAGAAAAGAGAACTGATCATGCCTCTACGACGTATAGCCCGCCTGCATTCCTCAAATAATGCACGGCCATCAGCAGGCAGTCGCCCATGTCAAACTTTAGGCGGGTCTTGTCCGGGTGCCCCTTGTCGTTAAAGACCGCCGCCTTTAGCTGGTACTGCAGGTCCGAAAAAGCCGGGTGTATCCTTATCGCTTTTTCCTTCACCGCCGCAGACGCCGAGCTGGTCATCTCCTGCAGCTCTTTTGAAAACAGGACGGGCCGGGCGTCTATCCCCATCTCCAGCAGGTCCTTTATTACGCCGGGGTGCGCCGAGTCCACAAGGACAGTAGGGTAGTGGCGCGCAAACCTGGCCACCACCTCGAGCATGGCAGAAGGCGACGGCCTTTGATACTCCCGGGCCTCCTTGACGTACATCAGGCCGCCCTCGGCAGGCTGCTCGATGCCCACGATGGCAAAGTTGCTCGAGCCAAAGGCAGGGTCAACGGCAAGCACCCTGCTGGCATCTTTGCAGAGGGCAAGGCCGTATTCTTCAGAGCAGGCGTCCACCAGCTGGTACGGGAATATGTTGCCGACCCCGTACCCGTACTTTAGGTTGTATTCTCTTTCGAAAGACGGCGAGCGGCGCGCTTTATCGATTTCTTCTTTTGTATAGATGGTGCCAAGGCCGACCCGGTAGCTCAGGTGCAGGCGGTGGTAGATGCAGCCTGCCTCCGGCTCTTTCTCTATCGATTCAAAGAGGCCGCCGGGCAGGTTTGGAGTGCTCACCAGCGCGATGTACGGGTCGCTCTTGGCTATGTACCGCTCGGCGACTGCGCGGGCGTTCTGCTGCTCTTTTGATGGAAAAAAGTCGGCCTCGTCGAGCAGTATGAACGCCGGCCTGGCAAGGGCGCGCATGGCGTCCAGGTGGTGCGACGGGTATGCCTCCACCCTGCAGCCGTTCAGGATTGCCACCGTCTCTTTTGTCTTTTCTATCTGCAGCGGCCTGCATATCTCTTTCAGCCTCGCTATCAACCCCTTGGCAAGCTCGATGTTGGGGCCCGTCACTATGCACATCTGCGCGCCCGAGAACTCGTCGCTCTTGTAGCACAGCCACGCCATGTAGCGAAGCATCAGCTCCGTCACGCCAAGCCCCGTGGCCTTCTTGACCCAGACGTGCCTGGCTTTGGCCCTGTCTTTTTTCTTTGCAAGCGCCGCGACTATCCGCCTCTCGTAGCCAAAGATGGGCATCTGGCGGCCGTTCTTGGACGGCAGCCCGACTGCGTGGTTAAAGCAGCATTTTTTGAAAGGAGCGTGCGGGCCGGGCCAGAATGGGATGCCCTTCAGGTCGGCAGGATCAGCAACGGCATCGCCTGGCGGCAGATCGAGGGACATTGTAAAAGAATTGTTTTTTCTTGCTTGCTGCTGCCATCGCCATCGTCATAGTCATCGTCGTCGTCGCTAGTTGGCCCACTGGCCCTGCTGGCGGGCAAGCGGCAGGCGCTCTGCCTTGGCCTTGTAGTCGGTGTCGCAGCGGAAGCAGTGGCACAGGCCGTTTTCCCACCTCACGCGCCAGCTGCCGCACTTTTCACAGGGCTTGCCGTAGAACCCGTCCATCAGAGCCTCAGCCCTGCTGGTCGGCTCGTACAGAAAGTGGACGTCGCGCACCACCCCCTTGAGCGTCTTTGTGACCTGCTTGCTGGTAAGCCCGGCCATCTCCTTCACTTTTGCCACGTACTCGCTTGCCCCGTGCTTTATGGTCGAGGTGGCGACTATCTGCGCAAGGTAGAACTGGGTCGCAACAGGTATCGTCTGCCGGGCGTCCCAGCACTCCCGGGCTAGCTTTTCTGCCATGTCCGCCAATAGAATGTACTCGTCGTACTGCTTTTTGTCAAGGAGCGAGAGAAACGGCCGGCCGCGCAGCTTTTTCTGCACCTCCTGCAAAAACTCGATCTTTTTCTGCAGGTGGTCAATGTACGGCCGGTTCTCGGCGAGGCACCGGGCGCGGTCAGGCGATTCTTCTTCGCCGCCGGCTGCAGGCGTATTTTCTTCTTGAGAGGAGGAAGAAGCAGAGAAGCTGGAACTATTTCCAGGTTTAGTTTGCTCAACCTCCGGGGAAAACCGCTTGTCGGTCCACCCTGCCTGGCTACATATCTGGCTGATATAGTCGGCCGAGATATCCGACAGGTCGTTTCGCAGTTTTGTGGAAATTTTTTCCTTGGGGATGCCGGCTATCTCCAGCTGCTCGCCTGCGTATATTATCCACTTTTTCACGTCGCCGTGGGCGTGTCGAACCTGCTGCAGCGCCCAGGCGTACTCCTCGAGTGCCATCCTTTCAGCCGACATTGCAATCCAAGCGCCAGCCGTGTATTAAAAGAATATGTTATGACATGTTATGGCATGTCCGGTAACTATTTCGCAGGCAAAAATAATATTAACCAGCATGTCACAACATGTTAACGCACATGGCATGCAGGGGAATGGCGTCTGAATGGTAAAGCGCGGAGGAAAAGAGGTGGTCACCGTAGAGATATTCAAAGAGACGTACGACATGATGAAGGCAAGCGCCGAGAGGATGCGCTGGAACACCAAGGAGTACATCAACTCGGTGCTCGCAGAAGCGCTGGACAGGGACAAATTCCTGCAGGCGTACGCGCCGTTCTTCTCAAAGGTCGGCTACCAGGACAACATACTTTTCATCAGGGACGCCAAGGCCGGCAAGACGGCAGAAGTATATCTGAAGGACAGGTCGCTGTACTGCGGGCTGTGCGAGTCCAAGGACTGCATGCACATACACTATGCGTTTGCGCTTCCAGAGGTGGCCAAGATGTTTTTGAAAAAGCCGAGGCAGCAGAGCTAGCAGTATCAGGCAAGAGCTCGACTATGCAATTGGCTTGCGTGCAGGCCAAGCCTAACACCACGGCCACGGCGTATTGCCAGGGTTCTTTAGACTCGGCGGCACTATGCAAGGGATTGCGATAGGCACGTCCTTGTCGGCGCTCGGGTCGCGCATGCGCGACCCGATTCTGTCGCCAGAGGCAATTGTCGTGTTGCCGACATTGGTTATGATGATTGCATGCCATCCTTCACGGGCAGGAATGAATTTCTGAACAAACGGCTCTTTGATGAACTTGCTGAATACGGTATAGCCGCCCGGATCGACCATCGTTATCAGCAGCTCGTATTCCGGGATCGGCTGTGTACTCCCCAGGTTTGGCTCTATCCGGACCTCCATCACCTGGCCCCTCCAGGCAGGGTGGTTCAAGGCCAGCGTGGAGCGCGGCTCTAGACTCTGGTTCATGCTGGTCAGTGCGGGCGGAGGGTTTACGTTCTGCTGTCCTCCGTAAAAAGAGAAAACGGTTGGAGTAAACAGCAACAACAGCATGCCGGCGAGGCCAGATATTGCAATGCCTGCCAGAACTGCAATCTTGGCGCCGGTCCGCATCAGGCGTCAAGCACCTCCAGCTTGCAGATTAATGTTGGGTAACATCGTTCTAGAATTGACAATGATATCAGGACCAAGTAAGTGAAGCGACCCTGGCGCAGCGTTGCTACTAACGACAACCAAAGATTTGTTATACTCTTGTGACGGTACTCTGTTGCAGTGACTGCCGCTACGACCGCTAATGACGACGACAACGACAGCAATAGCAGCAAGGTTGCAAACAATTCTGTCCTCCTCGGGACATGCGGCTGGAGCTACCAGGAATGGGTGGGCGCATTCTACCCGAACAACAGGGTCGCCAAGCTCCCCTTCTACGCCAGGGTCTTCCAGACAGTCGAAGTCGACTCGTCGTTCTACCGCGCGCCTTCAAAGGCGATGGTCAAGGGCTGGGAGCGGGCCACGCCCCCCTCGTTCACGTTTTCGCTCAAAGTGCCAAAGACGGTCACGCACGACAAGCGCCTTGCCGGCGCGCAGCGCGAGTTCCTTTCGTTTCTTGAGGTGATAAAGCCGCTTGAGGACGCAGGCAAGCTCGGGTGCCTGCTTGTGCAGCTGCCTCCAAGCTTTACCTACGAGGAGGGGCGGCGCAGCCTGGAATCGTTTCTTGCGGACATGCCTGCGCACCTGCATTTTGCAGTCGAGTTCCGCCACGAGTCGTGGGACAGGCAGGAGTCTTTTGACCTGCTTGCCAGGTACGGCGTGGCAAACACCATCACCGACTCGCCGCTAGAGTTCCTTAGCAGGCCCATAGTCACCGCAGGCACGCACTCGTACGTAAGGTGGCACGGCAGGGGCAGGGACGTCTGGTTCGACTATACATATTCAGAAGACGAGCTTTGGCCGTGGGTAAAAAGGCTGGACGAGATATCCGCAAAAGCAAAGACCACCTACGCCTACTTTAACAACCACTATCATTCCAGCGCGCCCATAAACGCCCTCCAGCTCCTCGAGATGGGCGGGATGATAACAGGGCCGCAGCTGGCCCTCAAGGAAAAGATCGACAAGAGATCTGCGCGCAGAGAGTCGAAAAAGGCCAGGATAACCGACTATGTCTAGCGCAGGTTTTCTGCAAACGGTATTCATGTTCGATAATTACTGTATTGAGCGAATCTGATACAGTGCACCGTCAGATAGAGACAAACTCTACAAGTGTTTTATTTATGGGAAATCCTCAACGGACATGGAACGCGCAGGGATCAACCCGAACACAAACAGAGGAGGAGGAGACAGGCCGCTTGAAATAAAATTCTTGGGAAGCACGGAGAAGGACCAGCAGCCAAGGGTCGCGCTCTACTCGCTAGAGAAGGGCGCGATCAGAAAGATCAGGAGCATCGAGGGCAACAGGATAATGCTCTCGGAGCTTGTGCGCCTTGTAAAGGAGGGCGCCGCAGGCTTTGGGCCGGACGTCGACGAAAAAGAGGTCAGCAAGGAAATGCTTTCGACCTTCCGCCCGCAAAAGCTGACCGAGTGGGCCACCACGGGCCTGATAGACATAGGGCCCAAGTGGCGTGACTGGATATTCCCGTTCGTCTGCGTCCACGGCGACGTCCACAAGTGCAGGCCATGGCGGTGGTGGACAGAGACCATCGTCACCACCGTGGCGACCAAGGCTGCGTCTGCCTCCTCGCCCAAGACTGCCGGCGCTGTTGCTGCTGCTGTTGCGGCCAAGGCCGTTGAATCAAGGGCGCTCGTGCCTTCCAGGTTCTCGCCAGCAAGCGAGCTGGCCGTGGTGCCGCACCTCCCGCCGCTGTGCGCTCCAATATGCAACGCCATCGTCGAGGTATACCAGAAGACGTGCTGCTGCACCTGGCCGCCCATAATAACAGACATTGACATAGTCGACTGGCTGCGCGAATGGATTGAAAAGTTCCCGCCGATCCCGCCTATCGACCCGTGGCCGCCGGGCCCGTTCCCCGGGCCGGGTCCCGACCCTGCGCCGTTCTTCAGGGAGACGAGGAACGCCAAGATAGCGCGCGCACTCGACAGGCCGCTGCCCCTTGGCAACGTGCCGGAAAGGCTTGTGCAGGACGTCCATGCGATGTCGCTGATGACGACGCCGGCAGAGAGGATGGCGTACCTGGAGCCCCGCGAATACCTGTGCCCGATATTCTGCTCGTGCTCCACGAAAAAGGTCACAGAGACGGCAGTCAGCCCAGACGGCGAGTTCAGCGTGTGCTTCAGGGCGCCGCTCACGCCTTTCCGCTGCAGGGTCACCTACTTTTACAAGGTGAGGCAGTGGCAGGGCAACCAGTGGGTGTACATCTATGACGGCTCGACTGTCAACGAGTATTTCAGCGCGTCAGACGACGCCCACCTGAGGACGTGGAAGGGCATCGCGTGCAGCCCCGACGGCGGCGGCATACCCAACCCCGGAGGCGAGTTTGTCATGCTGGAAAACATTGGCGTCATACCCAGCTGGAAGCTTGCAAGCCCTGCGCAGGACAGCGAGTACGGCGTGGCGACGCCGGTGGCATCAGACGGCCTCGTGAGCCACAATTACCCCGGCCAGCCGTGGGGCAAGACCCTCAGCTTCAGGCTCAAGTTCACGGAAGGGCTCAAGGCGCTTGGCGCAAAATACTACAGGATGAGCGTGGCCAAGGCAAGCGCGGCCGGCGACGCGGTAGGGACGCCGCAGCAGCTCACCGGCACCGTGGCGTGGAGCAGGTGGAAGTGGGTCGGCTCGCAGCTGCAGACGGAGGCGGTCCCCCTGGGCCCCAACGTCGTAGGCACAAACTCGGACCTCTACCTCATCCCGTACGAGTCGGACGCGCCGGACGGCGGGTGGCTGTGGTTCCAGTTCCACCAGTCATGGAACACCGCAGAGCACGACAACGGCAAGCACGTCGTGATAGTAGAGGTGTTTGACGCGGCCGGCAACAGGATCAAGCCTGCGGGGGCGCCGGGAGCCGGCAGCCCAGTCGGCTTTGCCTTCAGGAGGTGGACCGACGAGACAAACACGGCGGCGGTCAACTTTGCCGCCCTGACGCACCTGTTCCACGTGGACAACGTCGCGTGCTACGGCGACATCGTGGCTCTGCGCAAGAACAACGAACCTGCCGCCGGCGCCTGCCTCTTCCTGCAGGGCTGCACGGACGACAACTTTGCTGTGCGGTTCTACGCGTTCCACGTGAACAACTTTATGCAGAGCTACAGCCTGTGGGCCGTCAGGGGACTCAACGACGCCACCATCCCCATAACGGACGGAACCTCAAACGCGCCGTCGCCGATCCCCTCAGTGCTGGACGCAGACAGCGCCGCAATAGCCACCAAGACCTTTGCGCAGATGCTCGGGACGCACCAAAAGTGCGCCTTTGCCATCGAGCTGAGGGTCAGGCCCAAGCACACCAACGGCTTTGGCGTGCTCGACAGCCTGCCCCCGTACGGCTACGCCGCCGCTGAAACGGCGGCAGTCGCCCTCGAGCAGGTCCCCTGCGTCGAGATCAGCAGGATCCCCCAGATAGCAGAAAAGGTCAGCAAGCTGCCCGAATAGGGCGCTTTTTTCCTTTTTTATTTTTCTTGTATAGAAAACGATGACAGAAGAGGTATATCTTCTCTAGATTATCTGTACCTATGTTACAGACAGGCAGGTTGCAGATAGCGTCGATAGCGACGGCGTCGGTTCTGTTGGCATACGCGGTGGCCGGCGCGTCTTTTGCAGCGCAGGGCAAAGCGGGCAGCATGTTCCCAGAGATCCAGTACGCAGAAGCGGCAAACGTTGACTATTTTCTAAAGATCAACGGCGTCGAAGGCGAGTCCACTTCGGGCAAGCACAAGGGCGAGATAGAAGTGCTTTCCTTCAGCTGGGGCGCCATGAATTTGGACCAGAGCAGCAGTGGCGGTGGTGGCGGAGGAGTGGGGTCGGGCAAGGTTTCAGTTTCAGACATTTCCTTTACCGCACGCACGAGCAAGGCGTCGCCAGCACTATTCTTAAAGGCCGCCAAAGGCGAGCACATCAGGGAGGCCGTGCTGACAGGCGAAGTTTCCGGCAAGAACCAGCAGCAGTTCATGACAGTCAAGCTCCAAGACGTCCTCATCACATCCTATCAGCAGGACGGGGCCAGCGGCGATGTGCCAACCGACAGCTTTAGCCTGAACTTTGCCAAGATCGAGTTCACCTACTATCCTGCGGCGGGCAAGGGCGGCCCGGCTGGCAAACCCGTGACTGCAAGCTGGGACGTCAGGCAGAACAGGGAGGGCGCATGACCTCCTTTTTGCCCGGCCTCAAAGGGCAGGCGCATACCAGGATTTTCAACCTTTTCCGTTGAATTGTATGTAAATTATCTATTTGGAATTTTGTAAATTGATTTTCATACAATAGCTCAAGAGAAGGCTTAATTATTTGAAAGACGGTAATAATGGGATATATATGGCGCATGCATTTGAGGACAGCTCGCTTGGCCTGAAGCTAAAGGGGTACCTGGTAGTGCCAAACGACGCGCTGGAAAACAAGATCGCAGTCTATACCATGAGGATAGCGCAGGACATATTGTCAGAGCACCCCGAGATCGTGGACGGGTGGCTTGGCAGGATCCACCAGGAATACATCGAAAAGAAAAAGGCGTGCGAGTTTGAAAGCGACCCCGTGGCATGCTTTAACCTCTCGCCGTACGAAGAGTTTGAGAAGCAGTACAGGAGCTGGAACGACGGCGGCATGATAGCAATATCGCTTCCGGGCAACAGGACGCTGAGGGTGAGCAAGGAGCCCCTGTTTGCAGTGTCAAAGACGCCGGCAGACACGTGCGACGTGTGCATGCAGGCGTTTGGCTCTGGCAAAGAGCTTGTAAAGCATTTCAAGGACAAGCATCCTGCCATGATAGAAAGGGTGATGCTGCCTATCTAGGCATATTCACGGTTCAGGTTTTCCAGAGATCTGCCCCTAGTCTGCATTCCAAAGGCAGCTATCAGGGCTGCGCCGGCAAACGAAAATGCCGACATGCCTATCATGAGGTTAAAGAACCCATAGGGCTGCAGTGCCACAAAGATGAACGGGGCCACCGCGGCCAAGGCCCGGCCGCTTCCTTCCACAACGCCGCTTGCAAATGACCTGATCCGGGTTGGAAATATTTCTGCAGTATATGCAAGGAGCGACGTAACAAGCCAGGCGTTTCCAAAGAACGCGATAAAGCCGGCAAGAGTCAGGCCGGCAAAATCGGCCACGAACAGGCCGCGAAGTACAAAGCCTATGCTCATAACGAAACTTGCGGTTGCGATCTGGTATTTTCTCTCCATCCTCTCGGCCATCACGACGGACGCCAGGCCGCCGGCTACAAAGCCTATCCCGCCAAGTATGTTTATCAGGATCGACTGCGGGATGCTGTAACCCTGGTTTACGTATTCGACAACCAGCAGAAGCGACGCGTATATCGGGATGTACACCAGCAGCCAGACGCCGCTCAGGAAGACTATCCGTAAAAGCACTGTTCTGCCGGGTATCCTGTTCTTCTGCTTCGCACCTTCTTGCAACTCACTTGAGCGCAACGGCGCAAGCCCTATCGACGACAAGACATAGTTGGTTTCTGCGATTCTCCCTTTCGATAGCAGCCAGCGGGGCGATTCCGGCATCCGCATTCGAAATGGTATCGATACTAACGCGACGATTCCGGCAATCCCAAGGACAATCCTCCACCCATCGATCCCGGCAAACTGCCCTGACACGAGAAAGAGCGAAACGGGACCAGATGACGAAAGGCCCGCCCACCCAAGCACATTCAGGAAAGAAGTATAGCGCCCCCTCTTTGAGCGAGAGGTCATCTCCCCGATGTACACGCTTGCTATCGCAAGCTCTGACCCGATACCTGCTCCAGTGATAAAGCGAAATATTACCAGCTGGCCGATGTTCTGCGACGCGGCCGCAAGCAGCGAGCCCACGCCCAGCAGCAGTATCGAGGTGATGAATGCAACTTTTCTGCCCTTCGAGTCAGCAAGCAGGGTTATAGAGACGGCTCCAGCGACATAGCCGGCGACGGTAAGAGATGCGCCAGCCGCAACATCTGCATCGCTTATCCCCCAGGCATTACGCAGCACCGGAGAGATGTACGAATAATTTGTGACATCATAATAGGTGAAAAAGCTTGCGAGACCTATTGCAACTGTCACGCTCAGCCGAAGGGGGATGCGTGCGAGGCTGTCCATCTTTTCTCCAAGTTCGCGGACTGCCTCACTCCCTGCCATTACCCAATATGATATAGGCAGGTAAAAGCTAGTTAAATAATTCGTAATTTTTTATTTGACAACCAGTGTTGCCCAGAACAGAATAACGACAATTATTCTCTGTCAACGGATACTTTTTTAATATTTAAATAGCTCCCGCAACTCCTAAATACAATATGCCAGACCACGCAACTCCAGAGCAGATATTTTCGCTACTGGCGGACAGGCACACGGCCAACATCCTGAAGATGGCGTATGCAGGTTTTATGGCATCGTCGTCGAGTTACGTAGGCAACATAAGCAAAAAGCAATTCTACGTCAGGCTAAAGCGCCTGAGAGATGCCGGCCTCGTCGAAAAACGCGACGGGATGTATATAGTAACGACATTTGGCTCCCTCATCTGTACTGGGCACCTCAAGACCATGGATGAGATGCTGACGAACTTTTGGAGCCTGAAGGCAGTGGATGTTCTGAAATCCCGACAGGATTTCCCGCTGCACCAAAAAGAGTCCGTGATCAACGAGATAATCCAGAGCTCCACGCTAAAGAACATGGTGAATTCCACCCACCTCTCGGGCTTTTCGGTCCTCAAAGACTACAACAAGCTTATCAACGAAGTCATAAAGCTCATGAGCCTTGCCCAGAAGGAAGTATATCTTGCAACGCGTTACCACGACCCCAACTTTTCAAAGATCATGTTTAACAAAATACACCAAGGCATCACCATGCACATGCTCGACAGCCTGCCAGAACAGATCAGCGTAGAAAACAGGCTGAACGCAGTGTTGAGAACCCCGCCAAACAGGGAGACCTACGATATCGTAAACAGCATCATCAGATCCTCGAGATTCGACCTGAAGAGAAAAGAGATCACTGCCAGCTTTATGGTTGTCGATGGGAGGATGGTATGCTATGAGACAACCACCTACAATAACCCAGAAGAGTTTACGCTGGCCATCTCACACTACGACGACCCATACCTGGCGCAGAGGCTTATCTCCCACTATGAGACACTGGCCAGAGATGCGCAGGTTCCAAAGCTTTTGGCGAGCCTGAGGGAAAAATAATCGTCTTTTGTTTACTGTACTAACTGGTAGCGGACGCTAGGTCCGGGACAGAATTTATCTTCGTACCGGCAAATTATTGCCTATGAGTATCCAAAACTGGATACTTTTTTGAGAAAAAGCAGAAGAGCGCGGACTATTTGTTGCTGGGTTAATGTCTATTACAAACGTGTACATAAGACATCAGATCGATGAGACTAGAGAAATCCAGACATCCTTCCTCAGGTCGCAGCTTGCCCTGTTCCAGTCACGCAAAAAATGGGGCCTCCTTTATTCTCTGGCCACGGTCGCAGGGCTGTTCTGCATACCTGACGTATTCGCATTGATGGCCGCCGAAGCATGGACGTGGACGTTGGTCCAGCAGGTAGCCCCCCTTCCTGCCATCTCGTTGCTGATAGCAACCGGGATGTACATACTTAATGATCTGGTTGATTCGGACCTAGATAGGGCAAACGGAAAGAAGAGGCCGATCCCATCTGGGCTGGTTTCCAAGAAACAGGCATGGACATTTATCATATGGACCAGCAGCCTGGCGGTATTACTTGCTGTTCTTACCCTCAACTATGTCAGCATTGCGCTGGTCGTACCCATGCTCGCCATCGGGCTCTTGTATTCAGCCCCGAGGGTTTCGCTGGCAGACAGGTTCATCGTCAAGACGCTCTCCATTGCGCTGTTTTACATGCTGTGCGCGCTGCTGGGCATGACATCGTCGTACGGCCTGCAGCTTATTGCCGGCAACCCCATCGTGCCAGTACATGCAATGTTTATGCTTGGAACCATGATCTTTATTTCATCCGTGTTCAACGACATGGGAGACATAGAAGGAGACAGGCAGGCGAAAAGGCGCACCATACCCATAGTCATCGGGCGCATCAATACAGTCAAGATGGCAATGGTGCTCATCACAAGCATGGCAGCAACCTCGTGGCTGACTTTTGCGTTGGGGGGGACAGGCCTGCTCACCGCTGTACTGGTGAGCGCCTTTGCAGCCATCGTTTTCACGCGGATGACAAAAATGCTGAAGGGGCTGGATGACATGGAGTTCATGCGCAGGCAGCATAAAAAGCTCTTCCCATTGCACCTGATACTGCAGTCCAGCGTAGCGGCAGGGGCAGTATTCCTATAGGCAGATAAAAGTATCCACAAATGGATACTTTTGGCACATATCGCTCGTTCCTAGATAATCAAGTAATATTAAGCTCAAATGCAGAGTGAGTGTAGAAAATGGCCAAGTCCCAGACAACAGCCACAGTACTCCGGACCATTTCTGACGACAAATCGATGGACCTCTTTAGGACCATCGCCGCGGGTAGCATTGACAGCGAGAGCCTCAAGGGCAAGACCAAGCTCACGCGCAAGCAATACTACTCCAGGCTTTCAAGGATGTCCAAGGCTGGTCTCGTGAGGAAAAAGAGTGGCAAGTACACGCTCACGGCGTTCGGAAAGGTGGTATACGACTCGCAGCGGACCGTCGACAACGCGCTGACGAACTTTTGGAAACTCAAGGCAATCGACTCTCTCGAGATGTCGAACGAGCTTCCAAAGGAGGAGCAGCAAAAGCTGATCGACACGCTGCTGGACAACCAGGAGCTAAAGGGCATCCTAGTCAAGTAAGAGAGAGACCAGTGGCAGAGCAACTTGCGCCTCTGCGCGCGCCGCAATCGCAGAGGCAGCTCACCTTTCCAGTTTTTTGAAATTCTTGTGTATCAGCGAGCCGTACTGCAGCGCCTTTTTCGGCTTTGCTGCCGCGCGCGCCGGCACGCCCATTTCAAGCGCGGCCTGCCTCAGCGCGTGCTTGCGTACAAGGTCGTCTGCCCCCCTGATCTTTTGCTCAAGCGGGATGGCCCTGGCAAACCTTATGAATTCCGGCGTCAGAAAGGGCTGCCGCACCTGCACCCCAAATTCGCCTGCCACGGCAGATATCTCTTGCACAAGGGCAAGCTCGTTTTCTATCTTGGCGTCCATGAGGCGGAGCACGGCAGCCTCTCCCTGGTCGTAGACTGTCCTGTAGCCGTTGTAGCCGCAGAACAGCTCGTCGCACCCGTTGGCGCTCAGGACCAAGCCGATGTCCCTTGCCGCGCGCGCAATGTAATAGTACGCTATGCAGTTTTCGATGTGCGAGGTGTTGCCGCAGGCGATTTTATCCCGCACGTGCTCCAGGTCGCGCGCAAACCCGGAGGCGTCAAGCTCTACCACGCGCTGCGCAAGGCCCAGCTCCCCGGCTATTTCGCGGGAGAACGAGATGTCGTGTGAGCCGGGGAACCCCACGGTGACAAGCGTCGTTTCCTTGCCAAGGTCCTTGCAGATCCTGGCAAGTAGCGAGCTGTCCACCCCGCCAGAAAAAGCCACTGCCACCACTTGCTCGGGCACGGCAGACTCGACTGCCCTGCGGAGGGCCCGGCAAAGTTCCTCTTGCTGCGGCGTCATGTGCTCCATACTACTCCGATACAGCCGGCGATCCCCACGTCCTGGAATAAATACGGTGGCACAGTGGCGGCCGCGCTCATTGCGCCCTTGACGACGCTATGCAGCCTGCCACCTTGCCCGCAAGCAGCATCTCCGGGTACGGCCTCTGGAAGCCTACTGCAAGCACCGCCTCGTCTCCGCTGTCAAGGTGGAACAGCATTGCGTCCAGGTGCATGTGGCGGATAAGGACAAACTCGAGCCTGCCGTACATGTCTTCGTTGGTGCGCGGTATCCCGGCCATGACCTGCGCCTGGAAGAATATCTTGCCCAGCTTGTCCTTGTTCGGGACTGGCGCCTTTTCGCTGACCGACGCGGCCACAGCCTCGCCGTGGCTTATCACCCACGCCCCCACGACGCGTGGGTCCAGCTCCCGGACTGCCCTGCACAGCTTTTCGTAGCCGCCGTACTGCAAAACCATAAAAGTGAATTTACTTTTTCGGCGCTATAATAGGATCTATAAACGTCCTGCTTGACGCTAACGCTCACTCTTGATGATTATCGCCCGTTTTTCCTTCTCCGCCTTTCTTCTTCTCCTTTTTCCTCTTCTCTTCTTCTTCTCCTCCCAGCACGCTGCACACCCTGTCCATCAGCAGCTTGCCGCCGTCAGGGCCAAAGATCCTCACAAACGCCTCGTCGAGCTGCTCCAGCCTGTACGAGCCCCCTTCCTTGCCGAGGAATATGCCCTGCTTCTCGAGGTCCATGACGAGCAGGTCCGTCATCGACCTGCCAAGCACCTTGCCGAGGCTTTCCATGGCATAAAGTAGCCTGCGGGCGGGTATAGGCTCCGTATTCCTCCCATTAGAGGGCAAAAGTAGCTTTGTTATGGAGAACTTTATTAAAACAGTTACGTTCGATTTTTGGCGAATATGCCGGCGGCAGGCGGGCCGGACACCGTTTATATAGACTCCAGGACAAGCTTGCAGCGTTGCCGCCTGACGAGCGGGTCGTCCTAGACAGCGATCTACGGTACCTTGACAGCAAGGGCAACCTTCTCGCAAGCAGGGCCGAGCTCTCGGTAGCAAGGATGCTTGCGTTCCTTGGCCACGACTACAGGTACAATGCGCAGCTGGATCTGCCCGGTGGCGGCAAGGCGCACGTGGACTTTGCGGTTGTTCCATCGGCAGCGGGCAACAATAACAATAACAATATCATCATCAGCAGCAGTAGCGAGAGGTTCATCGAAGTCGTGGACTCCGAGGCGGACGCCGAAAAGTTCAGGAGGATCAAAGAAGCTTTGCCGGCTCTCGACATCGTGGCAGTCGGCCATTCCAAGTACGCCAGCAGGGTGGGCGAGATCGACTCGATGTTCTTTTACGACGAGTCAGAGAGGATGTCCACCGGCTCGATATTCATAGAGGACCCGTCGCTTGCCTTTGACTACGCGCACATACTGCCACTGGTTGAGAAATGCTCCGTCCTGCACGGCCACACCTCGACGGTGATGGTCGAGATAATAGGCAGCATGAAGAACAACCTGGTGGTAGATTTCGGAGAGGCAAAGCGCATAATCAAGGACACGCTCAACGCCATCGACCACAAGTTCTTTATCAACAAAAAGTACCTGAAAAAGGAGGATGACGTCCACTATTTCGTCGAGTTCCAGGGGCCCAGGGGCTATTTCAGCCTGCAGCTCCCCAAGATGACCACGTACATGATGCCCGGCGAGGCCACGGTCGAGAACCTGTCCACCGAGATAATCAGGCTGCTTGCGCCGCGCATGCCGCCAAACGTGGAGGCGATAGGCGTCTACATATACGAGGGCGTCAACAAGGGCGCGCACATCATCGCCGGCGTAAAGAAAGACGGCAGAGATGGATGAATGACGGCAGAGATGGAGGGCGCGCTGCAGGCGGCGGGGGAGGAAAACAAAAAGAAAAAGAGGAAAGCAGCAGACAGGGCCCTGGTGATGCTCTCCGGCGGGCTTGACTCTGCCACGTGCCTTTACTGGGCGCGCAGCAGGAATTACGAGACCTCTGCGATAACCTTCAACTATTTCGGCAGGCTTGAGAAGGAGAAGCAGGCCGCGCGGCTTGTCGCAGAAAAGGCAGGCGTGCACGTGACAGAGGTGGACTTGTCGTTCATGAAAGAGGCGGCCGACTTTCGCGGCGGCGATAACAACGGTAGCAGTAGTAGCAGCAGCAACAATAACAATAACAGAGACGGCAGGTGGGACTCGTACGTGCCGGCAAGGAACATGATCTTTTACTCAATCGCCGCCCACTATGCAGAATACGCAGGCGTGCGGTGGATAGTCGGCGGGCACAACAGCCACGACGTCTCGTTCTTCAAGGACGCGTCCAGGGGCTACATCGAAAAGCTGAACGCGCTGTTCAGGGAGGGCTGCCTGCTGTGCGACGGCAACAATGGCGCTGGCGCTGGCACTGGCAGGCTGCAGGAGCCGTACCAGATAGTGCTGCCGCTTGCAGACCTTGACAGGAAGGGCGTGGTCGAGCTCGCGCTGGAGCTTGGAGTGCCCATCGGGCAGACGTGGAGCTGCCACGGCGACGGCGGCTCGCACTGCGGCAGGTGCTACGCCTGCGTGCAGAGGCTCAAGGCGTTTGCGTCGCTTGGCCTGCAGGACCCGGTATTCCCTAGAGGAAGAGCCTGACCTCTTTTCCGCCCTTTAGCAGTATGTTGCTGAGATAGACGGCGTCAAAGGACGCCGTGTCGGTTCTTATCGTCACCACCGTCCTCCCCCTCCTGTCGTCGCCATTGCCGGTTATTCCTTCCACGATCCCAAAGCCCACCACCCTGCCTGCCAGGCCGAGGCCCACAAACATGCCCTCCACTACTTCTCCTCCTTCTTTTTCCCTGATCGCCTGCTGGCCGGCAGGGCCGCCGCCGACTGCAATGACCCTCAGCGCGGCCAGGTCGCATGTGACAGAGCCGGCGCCAACGTGGCGCATGTACTGCTCCAGCCGGCGCGCCATCCTCTCCTGGTACGTCTTGATGTGCGCGCCCGACCTCACCCTCATCACCAGGCTTTTGCGTGCAAGGGCGGCCTGCAGCTGCGCCGGCACCCCCCTCCCTATCACGACTGCCGCGTCCGGCCTGAGCTGGCTCGCAAGCATGGCCTTGTACCTCGCCCCGCCTCCGAAAGAGACATAGCCGTCAGTGTTCACGATGCAAATGTCGACGTTGTCAAGCCGGCGCGCCCTGCCCACCAGCAGGCGCAGCTTTTCTGCGACGACGCGCTCCAGCCCGCCGGCGGCAGCAGCGGAGGGGGTGATGTCGCCTACAAACTCGTACAGGTCTGCGCGCACGTCGCGCAGGTCAGTCGCCGGGGCGCGCAGCAGGGCCGCTCCCATCGCCCCGGGCGGCGCAAGGTCTCCCTGGCCGATGTCGCCGTCCACCACGCACGGGACGAGGCCGGCGGCAAGGGCAGAATTTGCAAGGAACGTGGCAAAGGTGGACTTGCCGGCGTCGGCCCTGCCGACTATCATTATCACTTTCCTGTTTCCTTCCAGCAGCGGTGGTAGTAGCAGCAGCCTCCTTGCCGCCCGCCGCCACATCCACGTGCCTGCGCGCGCAGGGTCAGCCTCCCACCGCTCGCCGTCAGTCTCGATTATCGTTGCTGTTGTTGTTATTGTTGCGCCGGGCGGGCCGCCGTCTTCTTCTTCTTGCCTTTCCTCTGTTTCATAGTGCTCAAAGGGCAGCGCCTTGCCCGCCCTGACGTTCACCACGCTGTCTGACACGTCGGCGGCAAGCACGGTGCAGCGGCCCCCGCGCACCCTGACGGTCGCCGGCCCCCGCACCATGGTGACGCGCCGAGTCTGCAGCACGGCTCACAGTGGGCGCTCGGGGGAAAAAAGCCTGCTGCCGGTAAAGGTTTATTTCCCATGCCCATGCGTCGTTTTTGAGATTGTCGGCCCCTTCTCCCTCTCCTGACAGAAGCGGCAGCGGTGGTGGTGGTAGCGGCGGCCGCGAGGACGGAGGGCAGCAGCATCACCAGCAGCACCAGCTCGTCCGTACCCTCGGCCTTGTCGACATCATAATGGTCGGGATAGCCGCCATGATAGGCGGGGCCATCTTTGTGCTGACCGGCCCGGCAATCGGCCTTGCAGGGAGCGCCGTGATAATCGTCCTGGTCCTAAACGGCATCATCACCCTCTTTACGGCCATGGTCTATGCGGAGCTGGGCTCGGCCATGCCGGAGGCAGGCGGCGGCTACATGTGGATACGGGAGGGGCTGCCCCGGCCCAACGCGTTCATAAGCGGCTGGATGGCCTGGTTTGCGCACATTGTAGCCGGCAGCCTCTACGCGGTCGGCTTTGGAGCGTTCGTCTATACTCTGCTGCAGGACTATTTGCCGCAGGCGGCGCTTGGCTTCCTGCCCACTGACAAGCTGATAGCGGTGGCCGCGATCGCCGCGTTCACCTACATCAACGTGAAGGGGACTTCGGAGACCGGCAAGACAGGCACCATAGTCACCTTTGCGCAGCTTGGCACCATCGTGGTCATCATCGGCTTTGGGTTCTGGGCTATGCAGTCAAACCCCGGCTGGCAGGAAAAGTTCGTCCAGCAGCTGCTGCCGCTGGGCCTTGGCGGGCTCGCCGCGGCGATGGGGCTGACCTTCATCGCCTTTGAAGGCTACGAGGTGATAGTGCAGACCGGCGAGGAGGTCAAGAACCCAAAGCGCAACATACCCCGGGCCATATTCATCTCCCTTGCAGTAGTGGTCGCCCTGTACTGCCTCATGGCGTTTGTGGCGATCTCTGCCATCGCGCCGCCGGGCGGCGAGCAGCCCTGGGAGTTCATCGGCAAGAACGGCGAGCTTGGGATCGCAAGGGCCGCCGACCTCTTTATGCCCTACGGGCTGTACGTGGTGCTTGCAGGCGGCATAGTCTCCACGCTTGCCGCGCTCAACGCCACCACCTTTTCGTCGGCAAGGGTCGCCCTTGCGATGGGCCGCAACTACAACCTGCCCCACGCGCTGGGCGCCATCCACCCAGTCAACAGGACCCCCCACGTCGCCACCGTGATATCCGGCATAATCATGGCGGTGATGGCCTACGCCCTGCCGCTTGCAGACATTGCCCTGGCGGCTGCAGTCATCTTTTTGCTTCTGTTCACCCAGGTCAACATCGCGGCCATCACGATAAGGAGGATATACGGCGACAAGCTGTCGTACGGGTTCAAGATACCGCTCTTTCCCGCCATCCCCATCATCGGCATTTTTCTAAAGCTGGGGCTTGCAGTCTACCTGCTTGTCACGCAGCCGCTGAGCTGGGGCATCACGGTGCTGTGGATACTGGTCGGCTTCATCCTGTACCGCATGTACCAGTTCAAGAAGGAGGTTGAGCACTATGCGCCCCTGGTCACGACGCAGGGGGCCGCAGAGAGGCTTGCCTATAGAATAATGGTGATATACAGCCCGGAAAACCCGGACAGGCTGGCCAAGTACGCCACGAGGGCCGCCAGGGAGGCAGGGGGCGAGATAAACGTGCTCCGCGTCATCACGGTGCCCAGCCAGACGCCGCTGTCGGCAGGCTCGGCGTTTGCAGAGAGCGCGCGCAAGGGCTTTGGTCCCATAGAGAAGGCGTTTGGCAGGCAGGGCGTGCTGTGCCACTACCTGGTGAGGGTGTCGCACGACACCACGGAGGCGATACTTGCGACGATAGAGGAGCAAAAGATCGGCCTGCTCATAGCAGACTTTGAGACCGTGCGCCGGAACAAAAAGCTCATGACGCTTGCGACCTGCGACGTGCTTGCGATCAAGGCGGAGGACGACACGCTCGACCTCGAGCCGGAGAGCGAGCGCATAGGCGAGGACCTGGAGAGGCACGCGGTGCCCGCTGCAGAGAAAAAGAACATGGTCGTCGTCTATGACGGCGGCGCGCACGCAAACCTTGTCCTGAGGGCGACCAGCTGGTTCGAGCACTCGGGCAGGTTCAAGATAGACATACTGGCGGTGGGCAAAAAGGAAGAAGAGGGAAAGGGCGGTGATGGTGGTGGCAGCGGCGGCAGCGCTGCTGCAGCAAGCGTAGCCATGAAGCCCGACTATTTGACGCAGCTTGGCATCGAGCTTAAAGAGACAGGGATAACGTCTAGCGCCCACGAGTCGGCCGCGCTGCTCTTTAGCGCAATAGACCAGTACAGGCCCGACCTGGTGGTGCTTGGCGCAACCGTGGGCCCGTTCAGCGTGTTTGACAGCCCGCCGTTTTTGCAGATGGTAAAGCAGATACCCTGCCCCGTCGTAGTGGCAAGGGACTTTGGGATACCGGGCGTTCGCAAGGCAGAGTCGTTCTTCAAGAAGATTATGGCAGGCAGGCAATAGCGTCCGGCCGGCATTGGCCATAAGAGGAGAACAGAATACCGGGTGCCATATACAGAGAAAAATTATCTGGATCTTTGCTCTATAATCAGCTACTATATTTTTATTCTTAACACGGCTTTGCCTCGAGGTGGGCGAAAAGCCGCGACCGCTAGCCCTGGCTTTGGCTGCCATGCTCCTATTGTCGGTTGTAGCCGGCCACCTGCCTCCTTTTCCAGAGGCATCGGCGCAGGCCGCGCCCTCGATTTCGATAAGCACGCCGGCGGCAGGCGCCACGCTCTATTCGAATTCGTTTACGGTGAGCGGAACCGCAAGCGACGGGTCGGGAATAAGCAAGGTGGAGGTCGGGTTCCTCTCTTCCACCGCTCCTCCTTCGACTCCGTCTTTCAAGTACGTCCTCCCGGCGAGCCGCGGGGTAAGCGGCGTCGCCGTGGCCGCCGCCGGGACCGTGCTTGTCATTCAAGTTTCTCCAAGCGCGATACTCAGGTACACGAACGGCGGCAGTGCCCTTACAGAGTGGGGCGGCCAAGGCAGCGGGGACGGGCAGTTCAGTTTCTCGCAGGACTCGACGGGCATAGCCGTGGCCTCTGACGGCTCGGTATACATAGCAGACACCCTCAACGGCAGGGTGCAAAAGCTCGACAGCGGCGGCAACTTTGCTGCAAAGTGGGGGACGAGCGGCACGGGTGACGGGCAGTTCGACAAGCCGGCAGGAATCGCTGTCGGGCCGGACGGCTCCGTCTATGTGGCTGACACCAACAACCACAGGGTGCAGAAATTCAGCAGCAGTGGGACGTTTCTCACAAAGTGGGGGTTCAGCGGCTCTGGCAACGGCAACTTTACCAGCCCGACGGCCATCGCAGTCGACCAGGAGGGGTTCGTCTACGTGGTCGACTCTGGGAACAACAGGGTGCAAAAGTTCAGCGGCAGTGGAACGTACATCACACAGTGGGGGTCAAGCGGCACGGGTGACGGGCAGTTCAACTTTGGCTCCGCCGGCGGCCTGGCCATTGCAGGAGACGGCTCCGTCTATGTGGCCGATACGTTCAACAACAGGGTGCAGAGATTCCGGGCTGACGGCACTTTTGTTTCAAAGTGGGGTTCAATTGGGGCCGGCTCCGGACAGTTCAATGGCCCAAGGGGCGTCGGGATCAGCCCGGACGGGTCAGTTTACGTGGCTGACACGTTCAACAACAGGGTGCACCGCTATGAATTCACCCAGTTCTCGCTTGCAGACTTTGGCACCTCGTCGTGGTCGTTCACATCTGCAGGGCTTGCAGTCGGAGAGTATACGCTCACTGCAAGGGCGACAAACACGGCAGGCGTGGAGACGAACGCCAGTCAGTTCGTGAAGATAAGGCCGCCCGTCCAGACTACCGAGCTTGTCTCGTTCCAGGATTCGCCCACAGCCAGCGCGAGCAGGGCAATGAGCGCCTCTGCGGCAGACGTGTTACTGACCACGGACGCCATTTCGCAGGTGTTTGCCAGAGGAATAGGGACGCAGGATACGCTTGCGCTGCAGGACGGCATTAGTTCGGCGACGGTCTTTGCGCCCCGCATAACAAGAAACATTCCGGGCGGCAACGCGACCGTCGAGTCGGTACAGCTGACAGACTCTATCACGAGGACCCTGTCTGCATCACGCTCCAGCGCAGAAACAATCTCGGCCGGCGACTGCCCTGTCCCGGACAGCGGCTCTGCTGTGCGGATGAACTGCGGGTTTAACAGCAACACGCTCCAGCGCAATGACGACGCATCGACCAGCGCAGTCCCCGCAGGATTCAACATCAACTTTTTCGGCAGCCTCTTTTCGTCCATTTTTGTAAACAACAACGGCAACATAACGTTCGAGTCCCCGCTGAGCGACTTTACGCCGTTCGAGCTTGCGACGCCGACGGGCCGGCGGATAATAGCATTATTCTTTGCCGACGTCGACACGAGAGGCAGCGGCCTGCCTGTAAGATATGGCACAGACAGTGTAGGCGGGCGCCCCGCCTTTGGGGCCAACTGGATCGACGTGGGTTGCTATAACTCGGACTTGACCACGCCGGCCGGCCTGAACAGGTTCCAGCTGGTCCTCATCGACCGCTCCGACACGGGCGCCGGCAACTTTGACATCGAGTTCAACTATGACCAGATCCTGTGGGAGACGGGCCAGGCCAGCGGAGGCAGCGCGCAGTGCACCGGTGGCACATCTGCGCGCGCAGGGCTTTCGCAGGGCACCGGAAACCCGGGCACCTTCTTTGAGCTGCCGGGCTCCGGCGTGCCGGGCGCGTTCCTCGACAGCGGCCCTGCTGCCACGTCGCTTGTCAACAACAGCCTGCACAGCCCCGTCCCCGGCAGGTACGTCTTTGAAGTCCGCGACGGCGTTCCAACCATCTTTAAAGTGGCAGGCGCTGCCGATGGTTTGAGCGTCCGCGACGGCGTGGCGCGGGCCATGCTGAGTCATGGCTCTGGATCAGAGTCGCTCGCAGTGAGCGACAGCGTGGCGCGGGCCAAAACCTTTTCCAGGGCGCCGGCCGAGCAGCTGTCCTTGTCGGACTCCTCGCCCTCTACAGGTGTAAATGCGGCAAGAAAACCTGCGGCAGAGACCCTCGGCGTGGCAGACTCGGTGGCAAG
>NZ_JBBIHK010000001.1:44807-161366 GCF_037447015.1 Nitrososphaera sp.
ACCCTCGGCGTGGCAGACTCGGTGGCAAGGAGGGTCGCCGCAGGGCGCGACGTGTCAGACCCCGTCAGGGCGCAGGAGACGTTCAGGGTCCAGACGGTCATCCCGACGAGGGGCGACATCAGGGGCACCGTCTTTGAGGACAGGAACGCCGACGGCGTCGCAAACGCAGGAGAGGCCATCAGCGGTGCGCAGGTGACGCTTGTCAGGCCGGGCACAACAACAACAACAGCAGCAGCGGTGACGCGCCCTGACGGCTCGTACGAGTTCCTTGCGCTGCTTGCAGGCACCTACCAGGTCACCGCCGCGCTGCCGTCCGGGTTCGTGTTCACAACCCCTGCGGGCGGGGTCCACACGGTCCAGCTGACGGAGGGCTCGCCCAGAAAGGTGGCAGACTTTGGAGCCATCAGGTACAACCCGCACGTCGGTGCAATCGCGCTTTCCCCCGGCTTTGGCCTAGCCGGCTCGCAGGCGACGGTGCAGGCGTCAGACTTTACGCCCGGCGCCACCGTTGCCAGGCTGGCATTTGGCGACATGCTGTTTGCCCTGCCCGCCGGCGTCACCTTCAGCAGCGCAGGCGCGGCCACGTTTTCGATAACCGTCCCGGCTTCTGCGCAGCCGGGCCTGTACCCTGTGCGCCTAACCGACAGCGCCGGCGTAAGCACCGCAGCCGAGTTCAGGGTGCTCTCGCCTGCGGCCAGGTTCGACTTTACCGCGACTCCAGACAGCGTCCCGGCGATAAGGCAGACATCGGCAGCGGCAGTGGCGATAGCAGAGAGCCAGCCGGTATCGCTTGCGGTAAAGACGCCGGTCCAGCCGGGGCAGGCGTCCGTGGTCTTTACCGTGATCGGCCTGCCGCAGGGCGCGACGGTGGCTTTCAACGGCGCAGACGCGGCGGCCGGACCTAGCGGCCTGCCAACGTTTGCGCCGCCCTCCGTCCCGTCCAACTCTGTCCAGACGACTGCCATGACGGTCAGGGTGCCCTCCTCCGTGGTGCCTGGCAGCTACGACCTCACCGTCAGGGCGCACGACGCGGCAAACCCAGGCTCTGCGATAGACAGGCGCGTCAGCATCAAGATAGAGCCGCCGGCAAGGGCGGCAGGCAAGCTGGCAGTCTCCCCGGCGTCGGCCGAGGCCGGCGACCCGCTTGCGCTTGCCGCGACTGGCTTTGCGGCCAACGAGGCGCCGGCGGTGACCTTTGGCAGGCTGGCGGTGGCTCTCCCGGCAGGCACGAGGTTTGACTCAAACGGCGCCCTAGCCGTGAGCATAACGGTGCCGCCGGTCCAGCCCGGCATCTATCCGGTGACGATAGCAGACTCGACGAGGAAGGCGTCGGCAGACGTGCAGGTCGTGGCAGGCACCGAGACCTTTACACTCAAGGTGGCGCCGGCAGTCCTCCCGGCCGCAGAGCAGGGCGGCACCAGCCAGGCGTTCCAGGTTTCAGTCGCGGCCCTGCCGGGCAAGGTGCCGCCCGCAGTCAGGATAAACGTCGCCGGGCTGGGCCAGGGCATGACCGCGCTGTGGAGCAGGGGCGCCGACAACGTCTTTACCACCCTGTCGGCCGGCAACCCGCTCGTACTGCAGCCCGGCATAGGAGAGGTCGCCACCGCAAGCATCAGGATAGCCACCGCGGACGGGACGCAGCCGGCTGCGTACGTGCTGAACGCGGTCGCAGAGGGGCAGGATCCTGTCCGGCTGACCAAGACTGCAGACGTGAGCCTGAAGGTCAGGCCCAGGGTGACTGCGGAGAGGATCCCGTCGCTCGTGTCAAACCCGGACACGATCAGGGCGGGCTTTGCGGCCACCCTGTCAGGCACCGACTTTGTGCCCTCCTCCACCCTCGGCTCTGTTTCGCTCGCAGCCGCAGGCCAGCCCACGCCTGCGACGCTGGCCCTGCCGTCGCCGGTGACAGTCGGCGCAGACGGCAGGTGGAGCAGCGAGCTCTTGATCCCGTCCACCGTCGCGCCCGGAGTTTACCTGCTCACGGCCACCACGTCAGGGGCTTCCTCTTCCTCTTCTCCTTCCCCTTCTTCTTCTTCCGCCCAGGCCAGGATCACCGTGACTGCGGCCGAGCGGCCGTCGTTTGATGTCGACCTTTCGTCAGACGCCCTCACCGTGCCGCAGGGCTCGGGCGCGTCTGTCACAATGACGGCCAAGTCGATAAACCAGTACTCGGACCCGCTCTCGCTCAAGGTTTCCGGCCTGCCGGCAGGCATGACGGTCAGGTTTGCAGACGTGGGCGGCTCCACCGTTGCCACCTTTACTGGCACCACGTCTGGCACCGAGGGCACAGGCTCTGCCGTCACGCCGGTGCTTGGAGGCTCGCTGCCGTTCACCGCGACCGTGTCGGCAGGTGCCGGGGTTCCGGCCGGGACGTACTCCCTGCTGCTTGGCGCAGAGGGGCCCGACAGCACCGGTAATAATAATAGCAACAACGGCGGCTCGGCGGCTGCAACGGTGACCACCAAGGGCAGGACCCTTGCGGTGGCGGTGGCCGCGCCGGCAAGGCCGGCCCTGGTGTTCTCGCCGGCAGAGGGGCAGGCAGGCTCCAAGGTGAGCGTGCTGGGCTCGGGCTTTGTCGCAGGCGAACAGGTGGCGCTGACCTTTGGCCAGCTTGCGCCGGGCGCGTTTGCAGTCGTCCCGTCGGCTGCGGCAATCCAGGCAAGCCCCGCCGGCACGATAACTGCCGAGTTTACCGTGCCTTCAGTCAACCCCGGCATCTACGAGGTGGGGGCAAAGGGCGCGCTGTCTGGCCGGAGCGCGCTTGCGCCCTTCAAGGTGATCCCGACTTCGGCCGCCGGCACGGTCACGCTCAAGGTGGCGCCGGCCGAGCTGATAATCCCGGTGCTGTCGCAGGGCACCCAGGAGGTAACAGTGTCCCCCATAGGCGCGTTCTCGTCCACCGTGACGCTGCGCGCGGCGGGCGTCGCCCCCGGCGTCGGGGTTTCCTTCCTGCCAGGCGCGGCGGTCGAAGTCACGACAGGCATCCCGACCAAGGTGTCGATGGTCGTGTCGTCGCCGGCCGCCCCCGTCGTCACCAACGTCGTGATAGAGGCAGTCGACGCCGGCACGGGCCAGGTGATAGCAAGCGAGAGGGTCGGCGTGCGCGTCACCCAGCCTTCCGACTTTATAGTCTCTGCCGTGCCCTCCGACCTGCTGGTAAACAGGGGGACCGGCGTGTCGAGCACGCTTCGCGTCGTCACGGTCGGGGTCGCCGGCACGCCCACGCCTGTATTCTCCGTATCCGGCCTGCCGGCGGGGATCAGCGCCGCAGTCACAGGCGCGACCCCGCTCGACGCAGGCACGGGGATAGCCACTGCGACCCTCACTATCGCCGCTGCCGGCGACGCAGCCACGGGCACCTCGCAGCTCACCCTCACGGCGTCGGTCGGCGGCCTTGCCGCAAAGACCCTCCCCCTGAGCCTCTCGGTGGTCACGGACGCGCCTGAGCAGGTCGGCTCGGTCGCGTTTGACCCCACCCTGCTTGACGAGACGACCCCGCTTGAGCTGAACGTGCCGTTCCAGGGCGACAGCAACGGCCTGGTGCTCCTTGTGGAGTCGCTCATCACCAGCGTCTACGGCGCGTCGACGGTAGAGTTCAAGCTGCTGTCGAATTCGCCGTCCGAGCTGGGCGCGCTGCCGGCAGGCGCCACGAGCGTCCAGTCTGGAGCCAGCAGCAGCAACAACATCGTCAACATGGAGCCTTCAAACCCTGCCAGCAGCACGTCGTTTGACGTCTGCATGACCCTGCCCCCGCTGCCGGCAGGCTTTGCCAGAGAGAACTTTAGGGTCTCGTTCCTTGACACCAGGCAGACCCCTCCGGTGTGGACGTTCCTGCCCACGGTTCCGTCCAGCACCGACCCCAACGTGGTGTGCGCCCAGAACGTAAACCACTTTTCATCGTGGGCGCTGCTTGCGATCTCGCCAGCAGGAGCCGGTAGCGGTGGTGGTGGAGGTGGAGGAGGGGGCGGCAGCCATTCTTCAGGCAGCGGCAGCAGTATAGGAGGAGGTGAACAGCACCAGCCGGGAGGACAGGAAATCATCGAGCACGAGGAGTTCCTTGGAGGGCCCAAGCAGGTCAGGGTGGGCATCAGGGACGGCCTCGTGTTCAGAGAAGTGTCGCCGGAGATGCCCGGCGACATCAACCCGCTTGCCAACTACCTCGGCCTCCTCACCTCCAGCGGCATCGCCCTGACCGAATCGATCTTTAGCGTTTCGGTAAAGACGCCGGCCGCCGAGGCAGTCTCGATAGGGGACTGGACGGTCAGGCCCGCGCAGGTGGGCGTCGATCCCATAGCCAAGGCGTTTGCCCCTGCTGCAAGGGTGACCCTGACGTTTGAAGTGGAGAGGGGGGGGAGGAGAAGGAGGCGAAGGGGACGACGGCGGCAGCAACAATCAGCAGCACGCTGCAACAGGAGAGAGGGAAGGAGAAAACCCTCTGCTGCAGGAGGCACACGCTGCAAGCGAGGGATCCGGCCGCCTCCTGGTCAAGTACTACCTTGTCGACGGCCAGGGCAACGTGGCCGGGGAGGGCAAGTTCAGGACCGGCGAGGAGGGGCAGAAAAAGGCGCGCCTAGTGGTCGACTCGCACGGCGAGTACGGCCTGAAGGTGGTGGTGACAGAAGACGACGGGCACGGCGGCCACCCGACGTCTGTGACCGTTGAGCGCATGAAGGGCCTGCAGATAAATGTGCCGTGGATGTCTGCCTACACGTTCCTCATCACCGAGCTTGGCCTCATCATCGTGTCGGCCGTGGTGCTGGTAGACGTGTTTGTCCGCAGGGCGCGCAGAGGAAGGGAGTTTGGGCAGCGCACAAAGCACCACGTCCACATCGGGGCGGCGCTTGGCAGGATAAAGTTCAGCTTTACAAACATTGCAATCGCGCTTGCAGGCCTCGTCCTCGTATCTGCCGCGTTCATCATATTTGCTGGAGAAAAGGCCGAGCAAGAGGCCGTGGCGATGTGGATAGCCAACATCACGTCGTCGTCTTCGGTGCTCCTGGCGTTCCTGCTGCTCAGGCACAAGGGCATCGGCCCGCACGCAAGGGCCGAGATCGCGCTTGCAGCCGGGCTCGCGCTGTGGGTCGCGTCAAGGGTGATAGAGACGTGGTTCAACCTCACGATACCCACCCTGCTTTCTGAAGAAGAGCTGCACGAGATCTACCCCGGCGACTTTCTCATCACCTTTGTCACCGGCCACGACCTTGAGAGGCTCAACGCGGTGCTTGGCGGCAGTTTCGGCTACATCTATGGCGCGTTTTCGCTGCTCAAGCTGGCCGGCTTTGGCCTGTTCACGTTCCACCTGTACGAGGCGTGCAGGATATTTGCGCCCAAGTACGGCCCCAGGCTTGCGGCGGCGTCGGCTGCTGTCCCGACGGTGTTCCTGGCGCTGATAACGTACCTGTATTTCACGGTGCTCACAGGCAAGATACTGCCGGCCGACTTTGCGATACACTACGCCTACGCCATCTTTAACACGCTGATGCTGATACCTACCATCCTGCTTCTTGCGGCTCTGAGGAAGGACAGCCACAACCACCCGTTCTGGGTGCTCTCGACGCTGTCGCTGTTTGCGTTCATAATGGCGTACAGCTGGCAGGCGTTCGTGCCGGTCGGGCCCGACCCGGAGGCGTACCTGCAGTGGATAGACCAGAACGCGTGGGTGTCGGCCCTGCTCTTTGGTGCAGACTATTTGCTGATGGCCCTTGCGATAATCTGGGAGATAAGGATGCACAGGAGCGGCCACGGCCATCACGATCATGGCAATCACCATCACCATCATCATCAAGAAGGCAGCGGCTAGCTGCAACAACAGGCCCCGCAGCATCACACTAGCAGCAGCGGTTGCAAATAAAGAGTGCAGGGCAGGGGCAGGGACGCCTTTTCGATTCAGTGGCCGCCGGCCGGTGGAGCGTGATCTTGATCTTGTTTTTCCTGCGCCGCGTGCGCGCCGTCGCCACCCTCGGCTGGCGCTGTTGCAGCCCCCTCTTTGCCGTGCGCCTCTGCAGCAGAGCCTGCGGCCTGCTCGGCATGCCCGTCGCCGGCAGCTATTTCTGTAGAATGCCCTTCTTCTTTTTTATCGGCATGGGCTGCAGCATCAGCTGCTGTTGCTACTGCATCATCGCCGGGCTGTCCAGCCGGCAGAGGGTCGGCCGGGTGTGCGCCTCCACCACCTCCTCCTCCGCCTCCCCCTCTTCCCTCCTCCGGCGCGCGCGTCACCTCCACCTGCGGGCCGCCGCCGGCGCTGGCGGGCGCGCTCGCAAGGTAGTAGGCGGCCACCCCCGACGCTATTGCAAGCGAGACAGAGATCAGCGTGACGTAGAGCACGTAGGCAAAGCTGCTCCCCTTCTTCTTCTTTTCCCCCACCGCCACCACCAGCCGCAGGCACGGCCATCTTGCTAAAATAGATATAGCCGCCGCTGTTTTCTTCTTTTTCTTCTTCTTCCGCGGCCGAGATCGTTTTTATCCTGCACCTGCCGCCAATAATGCGGCGATGCAAAAGCCCGTTTTCCTGAGCATCAAGTCCAAGATCATATTCGTCAGCCTGTTCCTTTCCGTGACGACGCTCTTTGCGGTGTCGATAATCAGCTTCATATCGGCAGACAACCTGCTGCGCGAGAGGGTGAGCGACCAGCTGGTGAGCGAGTCCACCGGCAGGGGCGCGGCCATCCGCTCGCTTGTGGATACCAAGATAGAGCAGGTGAGGCTGATGTTCACAGGGAGCGTCGCTCAGGAGGCAGTCGAGCGGCTCAACGCCGGACCTGTCCCGCCGGAGCAGATGGACGAGTACCGCAGGAACTTTCAGGCCGAGGTAGAGTCGTTCCGCCAGGTGATAGGCACGCCGGCAGGGCTTGAGAACATCAAGGTGCTCGGCAGGGACGGCACGGTGCTCCTGTCGTCAGACCCGTCGGAGGAGGGCGCCGACCTGTCCGGCGACGAGCGGTTCCGGCGGGGCATAAGGGAGAGCCTGCTCCAGTTTGAGCAGGTCAGAGGCGAGCGCAAGGTCACGGTCGCAGTGCCGGTGTACAGGTACGGCGAGGCGGGCACGTCGGAGCCCATAGGGGCCGCCATCGCCACCATGGACGTGGGCAAGTTCGACGAGATCCTGCTCAACCGCGAGGGGCTTGGGCAGACCGGCGAGGTCTACCTTGTGAACGCAAACAGGACGCTGATCTCTGAATCCAGGTTCATAGAGGACGCGGCGTTCAGGACTCGGGTCGACACGCTTGCCGTCAACAGGTGCTTTGACGGGGGCGAGGAGGTGTTTGCCGTTTACCCTGATTACAGGGGCATACCCATCGTCGGGTCGTCGTACTGCGCCCGGGACCTGGGTTTCGTGCTGCTTGCAGAGATAGACGAGGCCGAGATATTCCACCCCATCACCCAGCTGAGGGACGGGATACTGATAGCGGCCACGGTGATAACCGGCGTCGTGGTAGCGATCGCAGTCTATGTGTCGCGCACCATCTCCAGGCCGATAACGCTCCTCAAAGAGGCCGCAGACAGGATATCCAAGGGCGACTATGACTACAAGGTCGAAGTCGAGTCCGGCGACGAGGTCGGCCAGCTTGCCGAGCAGTTTGACATGATGCGCAAGAGCGTGCTTGAGACCAACATGAACCTCAACAGGCTGGTCAGGGAGCGCACCAAGGAGCTGACCGACATGACAAACGCGCTCGACGCCACGGCCATCGTGGCAGTCACCGACAGAAACGGCACGATAACCAAGGTGAACAGCAAGTTTGTAGAGATATCCAAGTACTCGGAGAAGGAGCTGATAGGGCAGAACCACCGCATACTGAAATCGGGCCACCACCCGCCCGAGTTCTTTGAAAACATGTGGAAGACGATATCGTCGGGCCAGATATTCGAAGGCGAGATAAAGAACAGGGCAAAGGACGGCTCGTACTATTGGGTCAAGACGACCATAGTGCCGTTCCTGGGCGAGGACGGCAAGCCCAAGCAGTACATCGCAATCCACAACGACATCACCAACCTGAAAAACACGGAGGAGAGGCTGCAGGAGGCGCTCGAGCGGGACAGGGCAAACGCCGAGATAATCAAGCAGCAGGTGGAGGAGCTCAACGCGACAAACGAGGAGCTGCGCAGGAAGGACAAGCTGAAAGACGAGTTCCTGAGCATGGCCTCCCACGAGCTAAAGACGCCCCTCACGCCCATAATCGGGTGGACCGGCGCGCTCAAGTCAAACACGATACTTGGCAAGCTGACGCCGGAGCAGAGGGCTGCCGTGGACACGATAGAAAAGAACGCCATAAAACTCGAAAAGATGATAACGGACATGCTGGACGCGCAAAAGATAGAGCTCAACGAGCTAAAGTTCAACATAGGCGAGGTGGACGTGGACAGGATGGTCAAAAACGTCCAGCGCGACTGCGAGTTCATCATGAAAGAGAAGAACATCGACTTTGTCATCAACGTCAGGCCTGGGCTCAGGCTGAGGTCGGACGAGGCGAGGATAATGCAGGTGCTAAACGCCCTTCTCTACAACTCGGTTGACTTTGTCCCAAAGACCGGCGGCAGGATAGAGCTCATAGCCGAGCCGGCCAGGGACGGCAAGGGCGTGCTCTTTGGGGTCAGGGACAACGGCCCGGGCATCCCAAAAGACAAGCAGCAGTTCCTGTTCAAAAAGTTCTACCAGGTGGACACGTCGCTCAAGCGCAAGCACGGCGGGACGGGCCTTGGCCTTGCGATAAGCAAGGGGATAGTGACAGGGCTTGGCGGCCACATATGGGTCGAGACCGAGGAGGGCAAGGGTTCTAGTTTTTATTTCAGCCTGCCCACAGACACAGAGGAACATCGATGATGAGGATCCTCATAGTTGACGACAGCCACGACATAACCGACCTGATGGTCAAGGTGCTGGCCACCGTCGGGCACGAGGTGGTGTCGTCTGACAACGGCAGGGAGGGGCTTGCCATGATAACGCGTGACAGGTTCGACCTGATCTTTCTCGACATAGCCATGCCCGACTTTTCCGGCCTCGACGTTATAGACGAGCTTGTAAAATCGGGAAGGATAAGGGACTGCCCCGTGGTGCTCTTTACGGCGTCCTCGATAACCGACGCCGAGATAGAGGAGCTTGTGAAAAAGGGCGTGCACTCGTCGCTCCGCAAGCCGGTGAGGATAGAGACGCTTTTTGCCAAGGTGCAAGAGATCGAGCAGTCCAGGGGCAGCAAGGTCGACGCCCCCGGCAGCGCTAGCAGCAGTAGCAGCAGTAGTAGTAGCAAGTGATCGGCCGGATGGCGCCATCATCGTCCACTCCCCCTTCCCCTCCTCCCTCTTCTCCTCCTCCCACCGGTAGCGGCGATCGCGTGACGCACACATCTTCCTCTTCCTCTTCTTCTGCTGCTGCAGCATCAGACTCTGGCGAGCACGATTCACGGGAAAAGCAGCAGATAGACCTGCTGCTAGAGTTCTTTACGGCCACGAAAAACTATTGCGTGGGCGTGGTGGACATGGTCGGCTCCACCGGCATCACGATGAAGATGCCGCCGGAAAAGGCCAGCAGGTACTACAGCATATTCCTCAACGGCCTTGCAGAGGTGGTGATGCGCCACGGCGCAGTCGTGGTCAAGAACGTAGGCGACAGCCTGCTCTACTACTTTCCCAACACGGAGGACGGCAGCGAGTCTGCATTTGAGGACGTGCTGAAGTGCAGCTTTGCCATGGCGGCCAAGGAGCCGGAGCTGAACGAGCGCATGAAGAAGGAGGGCCTGCCGGAAGTAAAGTACAGGATAAGCTGCGAGTACGGCGCGGTCATAGTAGCCAGGATGTCGACCTCGTCTGTAAACGACATATTCGGCACGTCGGTCAACCTGGCCTCCAAGATGAACGTGCTTGCGCCCGCTGGCGGGATAGTCATAGGCGAGGGGCTCTACGAGAAGGTCAAGGCGCTGCGAGGGTACTCGTTTTCAGAGATCAAGGACGCGCCGCTGTTTGCGGCCAACGGGTACAAGATATACGCAGTCACGATAGCAGAGCAGCAACAGCAATAATGATAGCAACGCTACAGCCTGCCAGGCTCGCCGGGACGTGTACCTAAGAAGATAATTGCATAACAGGCATATAGCAAGGGCCGCTACCGTAGCAGTACTGGCGTGATCATGGCCCCCGCAGCAGCGGCTGTCGCTGTTATCCTAGCCACCGTCATCACCACCACCGTGGCTGTAGCGGCCAGCCTGGAGCGTGCATTTGCGCAGGGGGACGGCGACAGGAGCACCAGCAATGATAACAACAGAATCGCAGCAGGCCCCCTGGCAGTCGCAGCGTCTGGATCCCGCATTGTGGCGACCGTCTGGGTCGAGAACGCGGGCCGCGTGCCGGGCCAGTACGTGCTCGTGCTCGAAGCGCGCAGCTCAGACGGCGTCACGGCGTTCCTTGGCCTGACGAGTGGCGCACTCGGCCCGGGGCAGAGGGCAAGCGCCGAGACAGAGATCGTACTCCCGGCGGGCAGCTACGCTTTGCGGGCTTTCTCCATCGACAGCGTGTCAAGGCCGCTGCTGTTTTCCCCGGTGATATCGGCGCAGGTGGCAGTGCCGCCGGATGCAAATGTTGTTGTTGCTGCTACTGCTGATGCTGCCCCTCCACCTCCGCTACCTCCGCCGCCGGCTGCAGAGCCACTGCCGGTGCCTGCATCAGGCAGGACGGGGATCTATGTGCCGCTGTACAAGTTCCCCGACCTTGCCGACCCGGAAGGCGTGTGGAACACGCTCCTCAAGGCAAAGAGGGAGCACCCGCAGGTGCCTTTCGTGGTGACCATAAACCCGGCTTCAGGCCCTGGGCAGGCGCGCAACGCAGCCTATGCCAGCGCCATCCCCGAGCTTGGCAAGGCAGGCGTGGAGCACGTGCTTGGCTACATCCCCACGCGCTACGGCTCGCAGGAGCCAGGCTTTACGCTTGCCGACATCAAGGCCATGATAGACAGGTACAGGGCGTGGTACCCGGACGTGGACGGCATAATGCTCGACCAGGCAAGCTCCGAAGGGGCCAAGCTCGCCTTTTACGCAGAGATAGCCCAATATGCAAGGTCGCAGGGTCTGGAATTTGTCAGGGCAAACCCCGGGACAAAGGCAGACGCGCAGTATTACCGGGACGCCTTCTTTGACAACGTCGCCATCTACGAAGGCAGGTCTCTGCCCGCCATCCAGCAGCTGCAGGAAAACACCCGGCACCCGGAGTACGCCCCGCAGGGGTTTTCTTTTACTGCACGCGGCGTCCAGTCGCTCGACCCAGCGTACGTGGAACAGGCCGCCATGTACGTCGGGCTGCTCTACATCACCGACGATCTGGAAAGCGACGGCGACAGGAACCCCTACAACAGCCTGCCGCCGTACTTTGGCCAGCTGGTCGCGCTCTTGGGCAGGCAATAGCAACTGGCCTGCAGACTCACTCTCTGCCAGGAAAGGACGGCAAGCAGGCAGCAGCGGCGGCGGCGGTGGCGGCGGCGCGCACCTGATGCTGGCAGCAAAGATCCCGCATATTTGCCAGATATGCAGATTTTCCGAGATTTTCATAATATATTTTATCTTACTCTTCTAGTTTACAATTCCATGCTGCTTAATTGAATGCACAATACTAATGTCACATCGTGCCTTTTGCAGGTAGGATGTCCAAGAACAGCTTTATCATAGTAGCGATAATAGCGGGGACGGCGATCATTCTTGCCGCGGCAAGCTACGAATATTCCAGGCGCGCGACGGCCGACATAGTCGCAGTAGCCGCAAGGGACATACAGTCAAACGCCAAGATCCAGGTCCACGACATCTCCCGCGTGCTTGCCGCCAAGCTCGACTCGATAGACAGCAACCTCAGAGTCATGTCCGAAAACCCGGTGTTTGAAAGGCCGCCGGCAGGAGAGGCAGCGGGCAGCGTCAGGGCGAGCGCGGCGATACTTGGCAGGGCCCAGTCCACCACTTCTGACCTCACCGAGTTTTACATGTGGCTCGACGACAGGGGGAGGCTCGTCAACCTGAGCAGCACGGGCCAGGAAAATGTCGCAGAGCAGTACGCAGGGACAGACCTCAGCGGGAGGGCGTACTTTGTCGAGGCCCGCAACAACCTGTCGCCGCCTGCCGCCTACTACAGCACGGCAATCCTCTCAAACGACGGGATCCCGCGCATGTACGTCTCCTTCCCGGTTGTGCGCGAAGGCGAGTTCAGAGGGGTGCTTGCCGCCGGGATAAGGCTTGAGACGCTTGGCAAGTACCTCCAGGGCCAGCTCTCGCAGGAGATCGAAAGCAGCGTCGGCATGCTCGACAGGCAGGGGATCATACTCTATTCCACCGACCCGACGGCCATAGGCAAGGACGTGTTTGGAGAAGAGTTCCAGGCAAGGATACCCGACGACTTGAAGCCGGACTTTAACGGCTTTTTGCGCAGGTCGCTTGCCGGCGGCGCAGGCGCCGAGGACATCTCGTACGGCGGGGTCACCAGGACGCTTGCGTACAAGACCGTGACGGTGGAGGAAGGGAGGGGGCAGGACTTTGGGGTCGTCTACATAGTCGCCCAGCACAGGCTCGCCGGCGACGTGCTTGGGCTCATCGACGCCCAGAGGAACTTTAGCACGGCGGTGGTAGCAGCCATAGGCGCGGTTGCGGTGGCCATAGCCGTGCTGGTCCTGTCGTGGAACAGGAGGCTTGAGCGCACGGTCAGATCCAAGACTGCAGAGCTGGAGGAGGCCGTGACGTCGCTCAGGACGGCAAACGAGCAGCTAGAATCGCACGACAGGATGCAAAAAGAGTTCATCAACATAGCCGCGCACGAGCTTAGGACGCCCATACAGCCCATCATAATAATGACAGAGATGCTTGCAGAGCAGGCCGCCGCCGCAACGGAAGGAGGAGAAAATGGCGGAATAGCCGGTAAGGACGTCTTCATAAAGGGCGAAGACCTCATGATAATAAAGAGGAACGCAGAGAGGCTCAACCGGCTCTCTGCCGACATTCTGGACGTGACCAGGATAGAGAGCAGGATGCTCAAGCTTGACAGGGAGCCGGTCGACCTTGGCGAGCTTGCCGCCCATGCGGTGGAGGACGCAAGGAGGAGGGCGGCAAAAGGCGGCGCCGTGGAATTTCTGGTCGAGCGCAAGGGAGACGCCGCCACTGTGGTGGAGGGCGACAGGGGAAGGCTGGAGCAGGTCATTTCAAACCTGGTGAACAACGCGGCCAAGTTCACAGAGAGCGGCTCGATAACCGTGACTGTCAGCAGGCCGCAGCAGGACGTGGTGCAGGTGGCAGTCAGAGACACGGGGCAGGGCATCGACCCGGAGATAATGCCCCGGCTGTTCCAAAAGTTTGCAAGCAAGGCCGAGGCAGGAGGCACCGGCCTTGGGCTGTTCATTTCAAAGAACATTGTCGAGGCGCACGGGGGCAAAATATGGGCGGAGAACAACAGCAAGGACGGCGGCGATGGCAAAGGAAAAGGAAGAGGCGCGACGTTTGCGTTCACGCTGCCGGCTCCCGTCAGGGTGGCGGACGCCGACCCGCCCCCAGAACAACAGAATCAACAGCAGCAGTAGTAATTAGATCTCCTCCTGCGTGCAATGTTTTTTTATCGCTGGCAACAGCATGTGTACGTACACACGTATCCATATGGTGACATTGTAGTGCCGGCAAAAGAAAGAGGGAGAACAGAGGGAGAAAAAGATAATGATGATAACGAGCTCAGGCAGCTGCTGGAAGCGGTGTCTGACAGGGGCCTAAAGACGCTGTCGCTTGACGAGCTGGAACGGCTGCAGGCGCTCCTGCAGGCCAAGAGCTATCCTGCCAGCAACAAAAAGGCGGCAAGCTCCAGAAAAAAGCTGCTAAAGCAGATAAATTTCGAGATATACGGCAGGCACTCGCCGCGCAGGTTCTTCTTTTAGCTGCGCGACTTGTCCCGGGCTACCTTGCGTCTGCTCCTGCTGATGTCATTGCTGCTGCCGCCCGCTGCTGGCGCGGCAAACGCGGCCCTAGCAAAAAAGGGTTCTGCTGGCACGGAAAGCGCCAGCGCCGACGACAGCGCCGACGTCGTCAACAGCAGTACAAGAGCTGAGGAAAGAGATGCACGTGCTCGCAGACCCGAAAAAGGCAGAGGTGCTGAGCCGCTTTTTCAAGACCGGCAAGAGCCAGTACGGCGAGGGCGACGTTTTTCATAAGGGGCAGGCAGAGGGCGCAAGCCGGACCCTTTCTTTTTTGCAAAATAATCATATGAGATACACAACGGCGCTGTCAAGTTATTGATTGCAACGACGTCATTCTTAAGCGGCAGCAAAGACCTTACAACATTGTGATGTAGCTTTTATAAGAAAATGATGCTATAAAGACATCTTCTGGTGCGTAGCTGTTTTTGCATAAAGAGAAGCAACAGATCCTGATAATGCTAATATACCAAAGTTTCATTCATCAATAATTATATGGGAGAAAATCTCCCGAGCGAAGACACAGGCGATCTAGCATCTTATTCTTTTGCAACGGAAGTGGAGATCCTATCAATTGACGATGAGCGGCTAAAGATTCTAGGAGAAGAATTATCCAACGAAACGGCTCGCGCCATTCTGCGTTGTCTGGTAGATGGCAGAAAGACAGCCGGAGAGATCGCCTCCGCTTTGAACATTTCACTCCCTCTAGTCTCTTATCATATGGCTAGGCTATCGAAAGCTGATGTAGTTCATGTCACAAGCGTAGACCTGAACAGCAAGGGAAGAGAGATGAAAAAATATGACCATAAAAAGAGCGCCATAATCATACATCTGAATCCAGAAGATCAAAGCCTAAAGCATAAGCTTGAGAAGCTGTTTATTATCTCATCTTCAATCTGTGCGGCTGGATTGATCTATGCGACTGTTCAATCAATCGGAATTGATAGTCTATCACTGACTGTCACGGACCTAGACAGACCGCCCTCGGTACTCTATCGCAATATTCCCCTAATCTTATCTTTTATAGGTGGACTAGCAGGTGCATTCTCTGCATGGGCCTATAGTCATTTCAGGAGCAAAAAATAATCTGTAAATACGATTTATTTTTGCAATTTTTGATTAGTTAAATTCAAATTTAATCAAAACTTAAAACTATGGTATATAATTAGTCTAACGTGAATTATGCCTTGAAAAAGAGCATTATCATGGCAATGGCCCCGGTTGGAATTGCTGGACTGCTATTTGCGATTTTTTTGGTCGCAGTCCAGTTTGTTCAAACAAAGCAAGTAGAAGCATTTGTACAACCGCCGGTCTCTACGGACGAAAAGATAGAGGGAATATCTGTCAGAATCACCAACGCTGAGGAACATGTCAACCAGACAGGAAAATCCGCAGTCAAAGTAGAGCTACCAATAAACGAAGTAAAGGTGAAGAAAGGCTCTACTGCGACGGTAAACGTCAATATAAAACACATCGGTGGAGAAAATGGTTCTTCGTATGCGAATGTGAAAGTTCTGCCTCCCACTGGATACCTGCTTTATCCGCCATCTCTCGCAAAATCCACATCCTTTGAACAAAGACAAGAAGCTATGCTTACAGGCAAGCAAGTACCCGGTAGCATAGATCTGGGAACCCTTATTACATATGCCGGCTTGAATAACAACTCTATAGCCATTCCAAAGGGGAATATTCAGTCTGTTGTAATGAATATTTCAATACCAAATACATTACCCGGAGAGTTGGTTGGAACTGGTTTTCCAGTGCCTATAATTCTTCAAGTCACAGACGATAGGGGTAATTCAGACACAGTATTAGTGGAGAACAGCAGTGTAAATGTGGAGGTGATCCCATAAAATGCGAAGCAAGTATGCTATCACGTCGGCAATAATTGCTATCGGGATCATGTTGGGCGCAACAATGGCAAATAGTCAGGCATTCGCGGCGAATCCCTACGTGGCAGGATATCCTGACAGAACGACAATCTCTAAAGAAAACCAATTTACTCAAAAAACCGATTTCAGCGGCACAACAACATCGACGCGAAACACCGACATAACATCGGTATTTTCTGCTGCCACCTTCGCCTCAAGTACTGCAACAGATACTACCTCTTGGATACATCAACAAGGAATTGCGCTTTTAGCCGCAAATGCCATAAGGGGTGTCTATCAAGTCTGGAATGGTCTTAACTGCCAATACAACTGCTCAGGTACGGGGCCAAGTTTAGGTAATCATGGAACCGCCTCTGCCGACATAGATTATGTATATAGCACATTCGCCTTTGAGAGCCCCTCGAGAACCAGAACATGGCAGTATTATGAACCACATACTAATGGCGGCAGCATAGTCTCAATTCCAATACAGTACTATACAATGTCAACCTATGGCGACCCTGCCCAATACTTTGCCTCAGGAGCAGAATACAAGAACATTCAGGTTGGAAATCCGCCGACATGGGTAGCAAAGAAAATGAAATATTTCCAATTTGCAGTTGAAGGAAATGGCGCAGAATTGACCTCTACATGGACTGTAAAGCAATATGAGATTTGGTCATCATCGATTGGATATCTTAGTACAGTTCCAGTAAAATCTACTGCGCCGAGTACAGACTCTGCCAATGGAGCATATATTACTCGATATACTGCATCTGATGGAACCATTGGCGGTGTACAAATAGCCGACACCGATTACACAACCGCTGGCGCAAATTACAACCTGAAAAGCAGTTCTATTCCTGCAGGCACGGTAATCTGGCAAAGAGATACTGTAAATCACATAACTGCTGGAACACAACTCTGGAACTAGCTCCCCTCCCTACATTTTTGTATTTTTATTCTATTTACGCCTTCAATATCATATTGCGACATCATCCGCGCCGAGATAGAGGCGGCGCTTGGCAGCAAAGGCGGCAAGCTCCAGAAAAAAGCTGCTAAAGCAGATAAATTTCGAGATATACGGCAGGCACTCGCCGCGCAGGTTCTTCTTTTAGCTGCGCGACTTGTCCCGGGCTACCTTGCGCCTGCTCCTGCCTATGCTGATGTCATCGTCTTTGCTGCCGCTGCCAACGCCTTCACCCGAGTAATAGTCCTGCAGGTTCTCGTTGCTCCCGGGCACGGGCTCTGGCCTTGGCTGCTCCCCAAGCTGACCGTGCGTGGCATCGTTAAGCGCCCCGTCCCTCCTGAGCCCCCTGCTTTTCTGGCCGCGGGCAGCGACGGTGTCGTCGTTGTCGTTGTCCCTGCTGCTCACCTTTCTGCTTTCACCTCCTGTCGCTCCTGTCGATGCGGTAGTCGTTGTTGCCGAAATCATCTATCCGGGCCATCCGCGGGTAGTGAACCGAATGGATCCCCCTGTAATAGCCGCTGCTGTGGATGCGGTGCCTCTGGTACAGCTGGACAAGAAAGATGGCGCTTGCCGCCGCAAAAAAGATGTGGACCGCGGCCCAGCCCCAGCTCTGCGTGCTGACGTCGTATATCGCCAGTATCGCGTTGAGCGCGGCAAAGAACATGGTTATGGAGGGCAGGTACTTGCCGACCATCTTGAGCACGCCCAGAATGTAGATGACGGCAGTCAGCCTCGCGGTAGAAATTGGTGGTGACGGTGGTGGTGACGACGAGGATGTCGGCTGCGGCAGAAGGTTTGCTTCTCCTCTTCCTCCTTCTTCTTTTTCCATCCTTTCCGTCAAGGCATCATTGCCCTCCTCTCACATCCCCCTTTCTCTCTTTTTGTTGCCGCTCCCCCTGCATGCATCTTGCATCAGCCAGGAATAGCAATGCGGATGCGCAGGCGGCAGAAGGAGCTGCGGTGGCGAGGGCGAGGGCGACAGCCACGTGAAACTACGGTCATCGTCATGCCGCCCTCCCGCTCTTCTTTGCCACGGTCTCGTATGCGCCAGACAGGCTTGTTGCAGCCTGCTTGAGGTCCGATATCGCGCCGGACTGCCGCGACTCGGCCGCGGCGGCCTTTAGCTCTTCTGTCAGAGACCTGATCGAGTCCAGCATCTCACGCAGCGCCACAAGCATCCCGTGGAGATCCTGCCGGACAATGCCCGCGCCCTGCCCTCCTCCTCCCTCTTCCTGGCTGCTGAAACTGTCCATCGTCCTGCGGGCAGACTGCATAAGTCCCTTCAGATCCTCAAAGACTCCGGTGTCTTTCATCTCCCGCACCGTGTCGTGTATGGCCTGCGACGACCTGCTCATGTCCTCGACGATCCTGCGCATGTTGTCCATGTTCTGCACCCACTCTGGCGACTTCATGGTCTCCATTATCTCCTTCACGGTCACGGTCATGCTCTGCGCCTTGTCCAGCGTCTCCTGGACGCCAGGCGTGCCCAGCTGGCGCAGGATCTCTACTGTGTCAGACGCCGTGTCGCGTATGTCGCTTAGCTTGCTGCTGCTACTGTTGCGGCCGCCCATCTCACTTCAGCTTTTCTTTGGCCTTCTCCTTCTCGTACTCGGCGTCAATGTCGCGCTTTGTGTCTTCCACCTTGTTCTTTACAGCCTTGGCGCCGGCCTTCATCTTATCGCCTGCGTCCTCCACACGGTCTTTTACGCTCTTGTCGTCCATCCTGCTCTTCCACCTCCTCCTCTTTCTTCCTTTTTCTCTAAGCAGTGCCGGCAGCGGTGTCTGTGGTGGTAGTGGTAGCCTGGGTCGTCGTGCCGGTCCTGGCAGAAGCGGCTGCGGCCTTGGTAGTCTCGGCCGCGTTCTTTACAGAGCGCGAAGCGTCGTCTATGGCGCTGCTCACTTCCTGGATGACGCCCTCCCGTTCCAGCTGCTTGGCAGTCTCGTCGATCTCCCTTGCAGTCTCCCTGGCCGCTATGGAAGCTTCTCTGACTGCGGCCCCTATTTCTCTCAGCGCGCCAGACTCGCGCAGCGCCTTCAGCGTCTCCCTCAGCATGACGGCTGACTGGCGGATGTTGTTTGCTGCAAGCCTTATCTGCTCGGCCCTTTCTGCAGGCGAGAGGCTGCTGCTGGCGGCGGTGCCGGCGCCGCTGCTGCTGCCACCCGTGGCACCTGACGACGGCGACGACGACGAATAAGAACTGTCAGAAGTAGAGGCAGCAGAGCCGCCTAATTTTCTTTCAGATCCATGATCAGTTGTGGACATACTATTAGCTTTAGCTTATTTCTTAAAGGGCTTTGGAATGCTATGCATGATTTTTCCTGCATTGCAATAAAATGAGACATTTGACGCAGACATATTCGCGGTTTTTTCCAATTGCAGAATGGCAGCACAGAACAAGTTTCAGTGAAAGCAATAGTCAATTGCAGCTGTTGCTCGTCTTCACCGGCAATATAGCGCGTGCATGTGCCAAAATTCCAGGCGATAGTTGTTGCAGAGCATGCTTCCTTGCTCTCCGCTTCAGGGTATGCAAGGAAATGCAAGTCACAGCCGTTGCTGCCGTAAAGGCAAATCATCTGCTAAAAAACAGCCTGCCCCGGCTATAGCGCGGCTGCTGCAGCAGAGCCGTGCCGCTGTTGCTGTTGCGCCACTATCTGTTTCGGGCTTGGTGCGGCCACCAGCTCCCTTACCAGCCCCTGGAGAGACCGGATGTACTCGGATGCCGAAAAGCGCCTGACTGAACCGCTTATCACTGCCCGCTCTTTGTCGTCTGCTCCAAGCGACCCGGCGATTATCGCAGTGGCTTCTTCAAGCGAACGGAACTGGTATTTTCGCGGGACAAACTCGGCCTGGCCGCCGATGTCCGGCACGACGGGTATCAGGCCGGCGCTCATCGCCTCAGCCACCGATATCCCAAAAGGCTCTGCAGGCATGGTGTGAAAGTAGATCTTTGAGCTGTGCATGAGCGCCTTCAGCTCTGCCAGGCTTGCGTTTGTCTTTATCTGCACATAACCTGCAAGCCCCCGCGCCCGTATCATGTCTTCAAGGCGCCGACGGTATTCCTGTCCGCATACGTCGCCCCGGCCCAGGTTGCCTGCTATGACGACGCCCCCGGCGCAGATGCCCCGCTCTTTTAGGAGTGATGCAAGCTCGATGGCGTTTTCCAGCTTTTTCGACGGGTTCAGCCTGGACACCACAAGGACGACGTCGTCCCGGGGCGACCGCTGCGGCAGCCTAGCGCCTCCTGCCATTGCCGCTGCTGCTGCTGCGGCTGACGCCACTGGCTGTGGTGGCGTCTGGAACTCTTCCACGTTGACTGGCGGGGCAACTACGATCGGCTCGTGCGTGACGCCGCAGAGCGCCTTGATTGCCTGCCTGCTGAAATTCGAGTTCGTGAGCACAAGCGAGTTTTCAAGCATCAGGAGGTAATGGCGCAGGATTTCGCCCCAGACCTTTTCCCGGTCGCCTGCAGGATCCACAAGGCCCAGATTCTCCATGTGCTCTATGTATGGGAGCAGCCTGTCCCGGACGTACTCGGCTGCCACGGGGTAGTGGCAGTACGTGATGGCGTTTGCCCGGGTGAACTGCGGCAGATAGTACGGGAGCACGTCGCCGTGTGTGTTCACAAAGAGGTCATAGTACTGCTGCTGTTGTTGCTGCTGTTGTTGCCGGACCTGGCTGCAGGAGGAGGAGTGTCCTTTTTCGTTTTCCGCCGCTGCCGTCCTAGCCGTCACAGTCATCGTTGCCATGTCGGCTGCCGCCCTCCTCTGCTTCTGCAGCAGCGGCAGGCGGCCCATCCTGACCACCCTGACCTGGCGGAGCACCCGCGCTGCATCTTCACCAAAAGCCTTTTCGATGCACCTGATGTCCGGCGCCCTTGCCACCGTAAAGTCGATCTCAAACCCCATCTGCGAGAGCGCCTGCATGGTCGCCACGGCCAGCCTCTCGGCGCCTCCGCACGGGTTCAGGTCTGTGTGTATCACGTTTGCCCGCATCATCATTTTTCTTCTTTCCACACAGGTCATCTCCCGCATACACGCTGCTACAGGGGCCCCGGCGCGGTCGGGAGCAGAAACCCGACGACGGTCGCGGCTATCCACACCACTATGGCGATCCCGAGCGCCTTGAGCCACCCGATGTCGTAGAGCCATTTCAGCGCAAGCAGCCACACTATGCCGCCCACTATGGCGGCAAGCCAGCCGGTGCCAAGCAGGAAATACGCGGCCGAATAGACTACGGTGCCCACGATGGCCGCGACAAACGCCCTGCCTATCCCTTCCTCCTGCCCAAAGAGCTTTGAAGCGACGTAGATTATCACGGTCGAAACGAGCAGGCTGACGACAAAGACTATGGCCCACCACACCGCGCTGCCCCCGTCGGCGGGGAGCGCGGGCCCGCCCTGCGCGTGCGCGTCTTCCACTGTTGGAACCACCACCCCTACCGCAGCCAATGCTGCTGCGGCCAGCACGGCCAGGGCAAAGACCAGAGAAGACACTAGCGACCTCGAAAAATTGAGAACCATAAGGTAAAAGCGTAAAAATCGTATTTAGGAGTCTTGCCCCGGCTTATTGCATTATCTTAAAACTCGTGCAGGTAATTCAAGCCCTTTAAATCGTTCCTGGCGTCTGTTGTCCCTGCCGTGCGCACGGAACCGAAAAAGCGCGAGCCGGGAGAGCCGGGGTCGGAGACGAGAGAAATGACTCCTGATGAGCACGAGCAGGTGGCCCGCAGGAACGACCAGACAAGCCCGAACCCAAAGATACAGGAGAGAAAAGGAACCGTCGCCACTGCTGCTTCTTCTTCATCTGAAGCCCCGTCATCGTCGTCTTCCACTGATCCTACTTCTTGACGCTCACCTTGAACGTAAAGCCGTTGCTTGCCAGGTCGAACTTGGCCGTCTTTCTGGCAGACTCGTAGAACACCACCTCGCACAGCTTGGCGAGGTAGAGCGACCACTTGTAGCCAAGCGAGTGCTGCAGCGCAAACTCGTATATGCCGTTTTCCATCCTCTTGCGGTAGGCCATGCCGCCCTCCCGGGCCCACAGCTCGAAATTCTCCAGAAACCCTTCGAGCGTGAACCTGCCGCGCATCAAAAGCTGGATCTCTTTGGCGTAGCTTCGGCCCACTTCCTCGGCTATGGCTGACACGTCGTCCTCGGTCAGCCTCTCAAGCGCCATGGCAAGGACCTGCTTGGGCACCGGGATAAAGCCCGCCTTTGCGGCAGTCGCGGTCCAGCTGAAATAGTGCTCAAGCACCTGCCGCAGGAACGTGCTGACGCCCACGCCGGAGGCGTCCGCTTCCTTCCGGAGCATGCCGCCCAGCTCAGGGCCGAGGCTGAAGGTGATCCTGACGCTGCCCTCTCCATCCCCTCCCCCTCCGGTCCTGCCGCCCTGCACGCCTCCGGGGTCATCCTCCTCCTCGTCTGCGATCCTGCCCAAACCAATACAGGACAATCGGCTATGCCTAAAAGTCTTTGCGGCTCTATCGTATGTAAAAGAGTGCCCCTGCCCGGGGAAGGCAGGGGGTGGGGTTGCATCGTTGACTTGCAAAGGCGTATGGGACACCGCCTTTGACTAATAACTGTTAGACTGCTTCAACGTTATAAGCAGTCAGGGTACATTCGGTTAGACATGCGAAATTTCATTGCAAAGTACTGCAATCGTTTTTTGCAGCAGGGCTGTCCTGATTCGTTTCATTTTACACGCCTTCCACGGTAATTACGATCATGTTGTCGGTGTAATCGACGTGCGCCCTGTGGCCGGCGTTGTTTATCATCCGCTCGTTGTGGGCCTTGAAGAACACGGACCAGTGGCGCCCCATCTCGTGCTGGAGTATGAACTTGCGCGTGCCGCCCTCCTCGTACTCTCTGAATGTAAAGCCGGACTTTTTGGCCCTGTTGCGGAGCATGGCAAAGCAGGCGTCAAGCGTGACCTGGCCCATCATGAGGAGCAAAAGGTCCTTCGACGAGTCTGCCGTCTTGACGGCTATTTTTTTCAGCGTCTCCTCGTCCACGGCGTTGAACACCTCTCGCAGGATGTCTTTTTGAAGCGTGGCATATCCAGCCTTGACCGCTATCATGTCCCACTCGATGTAGCTTGTGAGTATCTGGTTTACGAGCGTGTTGAGGCTGACCTGGTTTTCCTGGGCGTTGCCACGCAGGACCTCTAGCTTGCGAGAGTCTATGCGGAAGGTGATGCTCTCGTTAGAATCCTTGCTCATGGTGTAAAGATAGAGTGCACGTTTTGAACTATTATGTTTTTCCTGCAAAGTAATATTTTTCATGCAAAGAGGCATATTGAATCTGTTGCAATCATCTTCTAAATTTATTGATAACAACTATCTTCTACAACATTGTAACAATAACGCGTTAGGTAAGGAAAAAATAGACGATGAAGAGGAGGAGAGACGAGGCGGTGCGGCGAGGCATCTGCCTCTCTTCGAGCCGCTCGTCGCTGATGGCTGTTGTGGCTGCTTTCTCTACCGTTGCAGTATTACTATTACTACTGCTGCCTGTCCAGCGCGGCCACGGCAGATTCCAGGTACGGCGGCAGCGAGAACCACCTGCCGTTAGAGTCGTTGCCCGTGTGTATGTACATCAGCCCAACCCACCTGGACGACTCGTTGACAAAGCTGGTGTCAAGCCAGCCAACGTCGTACCGTATGTACGAAAAGTTGCGCTTGTCATAGTCCTGGTGCCAGCCGTTCAGCCACGATACAGGCATGTAGCCCCTGCCCTCTGTTATGTTCAGAACGTCCACCGTCCCGACATAGCTTGCAGGCACGTCTGTGCCCGGGTTGCCCATGGTCATCTTCATGCCTATCGACTTGGCGTAGGCGGTGATGTCGCGGTAGCGGCCCTCAAAGCCGGGCCTGTTTGTGAATTCGTCGATGAACAGGCCGTCCAGCCCGTACCACCGCGCGTATTTTTCTGCGTCTGCCCTGATGTCCTGCGCCGGCCTTGCGCCGTATCCGTCATACGTATAGCCAAGCACTATGACGCCTGCCTGCCTCATGGCCTTGATCCCGGCTTCATAGTTGCCGTCTGGGTTGTGGCTGCCCGGCCCGCTTGACGGGTTGATTGCCACCACGAAGGGCACCGACGGGTGGGCGTTCTTGGCGTCTATCACCCGCTGCCACTGCGCCCACGAGTCGCCACCGGGGTACGAATAGAGCGCCACGTACATGCCGGTCTTGGGCAGCAGTTCACGGATAGAGGGCGGCTCTACCCTGTAGTAGGCAGTCATTATTGTTGCTGCTGTTGTTGTTGATGATGATGCGCCCTGCGCCACAGACCGGGTCCGGTCCGTGCTGCCGTCCTCCCAGTGGTCAAAGACGTACTGGGCATAGTCGTGCACTGTGACTGTGGCATCTTGTGCTGTTGCAACAAAAGGCGTGAAACCGCTTGCCCCGCTCTCTGCGGCGGTGGTCCACATGTGGAGCGGGATGCCGCCTGTCACTGTCTCTGCATTCACGGTAGCTGGTTCTGCCATTGCGGCAGCCGCGCTCCCTGCAATGAGCAGGAAGGCAAATGCCGCAGAAATGGTCACGTACAGGTTTCCCTTGCGCCGTAATTTTGGTCCCATTACAACCCCGACCGCGGCGCGGCATTACGGGCATATATATCCAGCCGAAATTTTGTATATTTTGAATAAAAACATATTATTATTGCATAACAAGCCGGACAAACTATATTATATTATACAACCATAGCACAATTTTGCAAGCCACTCTGGTACTGGAAAATTACGCGGCATTGTCGTTTTTTCTTTTGGCAGCCGCCGCCACCATGTAGCGCCGGCGCCTGCCCTCCGGCATCCTCTCCACGGCATAGCGCAGCATCGTCCTTGGCATCCTGGCGCAGTTTTCTTCCAGAAAGGCTTCCGCCGCGGCAGGGTCGCGCTTGTACACCTCCCGGAGCATCCACCCAGCCGCCTTGTGTACGAGGTCGTGGCTGTCTGAAAGGAGCATCCCGGCTATTTTGAGGGCGTCTGCAAAGTCGCCCTTGCGGATAAAGTGCAGCGTGGACACCATGGCGGCGCGCCGCTCCCAGACGCTTTCAGACCGTACGAGCCGGCAGAGGAGATCAGACGATTTGCCTTTACCGACGCGCTCCAGATGCGGGCCCAGAATTTTGGGCGCGCTGAGGTCGACCAGGTCCCAGTTGTTCACCCTCCCGAGGTTTTCGAGGTAGAACCTGGCGACGTTTTCCGGGTCGCTCCTGTACCTGTCGACCAGGACGAGGAGGGCGACGAGCCGCTCTTCATGCACTGCAGAATGCAACAGTTCTTTTATGTCGGCAAGCGCAAGGCGGCCGGCGTGCTTTTTGGCAAGCAGGCGCGACCGGGGAACCACGATGCCCAGGAAAACGTCGCCCTCGCCGTACTGGCCCTTGCCGGTCTTGAAAAAGCGGCTCAGCGCCTCTGCCTTTTTCGGGTCTGCGAGCCTGCGCATCTCTTTTCTCAGCTCTTGTACTGCTGTCGATGATGATGACGATGACGATGGTGCTGTCGTCGTCGGCCGCGATGTGGACAAGATCTGGAAATCATTTGGAAAAATGCATTTTATAATATCTGCGCATGCTGCGGCAATGAAAAACGACAAAGGCAACCAGAGCAAGAGGCTGCGGGTGCTGCTGTCGGCACTTGCAGCGGCCTTGATCCTGTCGTCGGCGCTGGCGCTTTCCCTGCCAGCAGGACCTTTTTTTGCGAGGGCCGCATTTGCCGCGCCAGCAGCAGGCAACAGCAGCAGCGACGGTGACGGTGACGGCAAGATGACGACAATGATGATGATGGCAGAGGAAAAAGAGGAAAGGATGACGGAGAAAGGAAAAAGTCAGCTCCTCAGGGGCAGCATATCAAGCGTCCAGCCCGGCGGCGACGGCAGCCCGGAATGGATCCAGTCAGGCACGTGGGTGCTCCGCCTCACTGATGACGGTAGGGGAGGAGCAGTGGCGTTTAGCGCCAGGATAAACATGGTGGCCGTGGACGGCACCAGCGCGCACAGGCACACCATAACAAAGTTTGTGGCAGACAGCGGCAGCAACGTTTCTGAGAAGGGCAACAGGCTGGTGCTTGAGGGCAGGGCGGCTGTGTCCACCAAGGACGGCATAGCGGACGGCGTTCCGCTGACCATAACCGTGAGCAACAGGGCAGTCATCACCATCGTGATAGACAAATCCGCTCTCGGCGGCCACTTTGGCTCAACTCCCATCTATGGCACGGTGAGCCAGCCTAGGCATGATGGCAGCAGCGGCTCGATGATGACATCTGCGTCGGCGACAATGATGATGATGGAAGGCAAAAAGCTGACCAGGACGAGCGTGCCTTTGACGATCCCGCTTACAAGGGGCTACGCCGGTGGCCACGAGGTGTTTTACATATCCACCGAGGCGTCGGACAGGGAGCTTGCAGCGCACCTGACCAGGGTGACGGGCTTTAGGGTCGCGTACGCGCCCTCGCTTGCCTCTGCGCCGGCAGGGTCGCTTGCAAACATTTACGCGTTCTCTAACGGGATAGAGGGCGGTGGGCCGCTTGGATTCCAGCCAAACGTGGCAGACTCGGAGCCGGGCGACTCGAAATACAGCCCGCTTTGGCGCGTAAACACGGTCGAGTGGAATGCGGGCACCACACCCAGGGAGCTGAAATCAGAGGCCGAGGTCCTCGACGCGTCATCCAGGGGCGAAGTCAAGGTGACGTCGACAGAGATGGTTGTGAACTGCCCGTTCGTACAGTGGGGAGAAGGAGAGTCGCTCAAGGTGCGGGAGGACAAAAAGCTGTCGGACGACGCGCCGTACGGCGGCGGCCAGGTGCTTGCCATCGACACGGCCGGCAAGATGCAGGTAACGTTCGTGGCGCACAGAGGGTTTGCTCCGGACGGCTCCACCATCTACTACATCGCGACGGACGCGTCGGTCAAGGAGGTGGCAGACGCGCTGGGCGTCGTGTACGTGGAAAAGACCGGCTCGGCCCTCGTGTCCGGGGCATCGTCTGACCTGTGGGTGTTCACAAACGGGATCAAGGGCACCGGCCCAATGGGCTTCCAGGCGAGCATCGCAGGGAGCAACGTTGGCGACGACCTGTACAGCCCGCTTTGGAGGATACTTGCGACCACGTGGTCGGATGCAGGGCAGGCAAGATTTCTTACCACAGCGCAGCAGGTGTCCGCGGCAGCAGAAGCAGGGCGGCTGACCACAGAGATAGCAGGAGTGGTGGTGAACTGCCCGTTCGTGGAGGCATAGGCAGGAGGACTTGCGCCTCCTCTCCTTCCTCCCTTCCTCTTTTATCCCTCTTTTTGCAGTGCGACTTTTTTGCAAAAGCCATCTCTCTGGCGATGCACTATGGCATGTGACAGCGCCATGTGGAGCCGGCGCCGCGGCAGTCAGACAGACAGTTATTTGCTCAGGCCAGCAAAATATCAAAAGATATTCCTGATGGTGATTTTTTATGGGAGAATGCTTAAGAACAAGGAAAACGCAGAGCCTAGTGGCGCACAGGCAATGTCCCTTCAATCGTTCGTGAGGAGGTTTGAGGACCACAGCACTGAGGCGGGCTTTCAGTTCACGTTCTATTGCGACTTTTCAGACGACGGGTACAAGACCAGGTTCGTCCCTTCAAAATCTGGCAACAAGGCAGGAATCGCCCGGCTCATCGGCAGGGGCGTCGGCGTGGGCACGACCATCGCGGCCAAGATACCCGGAGTGGGCGCGTCCTACGGCAGCGGCACCAAGGCCGCCGTGACCGAGCAGGAGCTGGACAGGACAGGCAAGAGCGCAGGCGACGTGGCAGACGAGCTGGCAAAGAGGTACGGGCACATGTCAGCCGAGTGGCACGTGGAACATGACCGCGCGTTTGAGGACGGGCAGGAGGAGGCCAAGGCGCACTTTGGCCGCTGCACGGTATGCAACAGGTGGGCCTGCAAGTACTGCTTTGACGAGACAGAGAAGGCGTGCAAGGAGCATTCAAGCAGGGCTCTGGCTACTACTACTGCTGCTGCTATTACTGCCGCCACCGCAACGACGACAGCAGCAACTGCTGCCGGCGACAAAACATCCTGCCCGCACTGCCACGCAAGCGTGCAAAAGGCCAGGTTCTGCTGGGAATGCGGCGCGCAGATCGCAGGCGCCTCGTGCCCAGGCTGCGGCAAGCAGGCAGAGCCGGGGGTCAAGTTCTGCGGCGAGTGCGGCACCCGCTTGCAGTGATCGCTAGCAATAGTTGACCTCTACCACCTTTTTGCGCGACGCAAGCCCCGACACGATGCGTACGCTGGGCTCCGGCACCCCAAAGTGCCGTGCGAGCCTTTTCACAAGCTCGCGGTTTGCCCTGCCCCGCTCGGGAGGCGACTTGATCGACACCTGTATGATGATAGAGTTGTCGCCCTCCGTGACCTCCAGCCGGCCGTCGCCGGAGAACCTGACTGTCACCAGATAGCGCCGCCGCAGGACCACTGCAAAAGGAGCTGCCGGTGGACGCTATAAAAAGTTGTAGAACCGCCCTGCGTAAACCATTAAATGCACTTTAGCCGCATTTCTGGAGACGTGACTGAGCTCTGGATCGACTGCGAAGTGTGCGCGGCAAGGTACAGCGCATACAGCGAGTCGTGCCCGACGTGCGGGGCTGCAAACCCGTACGCGGGGGAAAGGTCGATGAAGGGCATAGCAAGGGCGGCTGTAATCGGCATTGCAGCGATAGCAATAGTCGCAGTCGTCTTCATGTATCCCAGCATCTTTAACCAGAAAGAAAATCCGGTGGGGAGCGCGGTGACCATCCTGCGGCCGCCTGCCGTGGGGCCGGAGACCGTGCCCAAGGACGAGCTGGTAAAGCGCATGCTCGACGCCATCAACAAGGACAGGCGGGAGTTTGGGCTGGCGCCTGTCGAGCTGAGCGACAACGAGGCGGCCCAGGCGCACGCGGAAGACGTCTTCAAGATGAAGCAGATATCGCACTGGATGAGCAACGGCGAAAAGCCCTACATGACCTACACCAAGATGGGCGGCAAGGGGAGCGTGCACCAGAACGTGGCCATCGCCGGCTTTGGCCCCGACGAGTACGACAGGTGCGTGTCTACCATGATCCTGTGCGAGAGGATAGACCCCGCCAAGGCGCTCGACGAGCTTGAGCACGAGATGATGTACAACGACCAGGAATGCTGCGACAACGGGCACAGGGACAACATACTGGACCCGCACCACACCAAGGTCAGCATAGGCATAGTCTACGACGAGTACTACCTTGCCCTTGTGCAGAACTTTGAGAACGACTATGGCCTCGAGGTGGAGGCCGACGACGGGTACGTGAACATTGTCGGCGACGCGCCGGGGGACGGCGCCAGGCTCGACCACGTCGTGGTGTATTACGACGAGCACCCGTCGCCTGCGGCGTACCAGGCCAACAAGAAGATGATATCGTACGGCGCCGGCGAGCTTGCGGCGTCCGTGTTTGCGCCGCTGCCAGGCGGCATGCGCTACCAGCAGCCTGACACGTACACGGTGATAGAGGCGGAGAGCTGGGAGGACCAGGACGGCGCCATAGACATCAGCTTTGACCTAAAGCCGGCGATAAACAAGGACGGAGTCTATACGCTCTATGTGATGTTCAAGGACGCAAAAGGCGAGCAGTTTGACGCCACATCATATTCCATATTCGTGAGGCAGCAGCAACAGGTCAGCGCCACCGGCCTCCAGTGATTTTTTTCCAAGAAAAGATTTGTTGCGCATACGCAAACCAAGACGTTGACCTAGCGCCTGAACCGGCAAGGATAAGCCCACCGCAGCCAGGCTGGCACACTAGACGGCCGAGTTACCGCCGGTCATTGTACACTCTCTCACTCTGCCAACTTTTTTTCTCTTGAAAGGTGGGAATGGTCTACATCAATCAGGAGCAAGAAGGAAAGGACAGGGGAGCGAGTACGCCTATCTGGTGGAGGAGGGGGGGAGCGAGTGGGACAGTGGCGGGGCCCCGCCTCAGGCACCAGACGATAAGTACCTGGCGGGAGTGGGGGGTGGAGAAAGCATGCAGAGGGCGATGAGGAGCGCCTTCAAGAGGAGACGAAAAAGGAATAGAATGGAATGGAATAGATAGACAGCAAGGGGAGGAGGCATTATCATGCACAGCGTAGCGGGCCAAATTCGCCCGGCGCGCGCATATTGCTCGCCTCGTCTCCGTTCGTCCATGCTGAAACCCGCTTTTTTATGCGAGTGACTTTCATATGGAATTTCGATTATTTAAGCCAGCTGTGCATTTTCTCTATTCCGCTTGTTAGTTCATTTAGACATGGCAGATGTGTGCCTGAAGGCAGGGCGAGGAAGATGATATTTTTTTGCCATACGGACGGCAGAAGGGCAGTTTTGCACATATACATGGTCGATGGATAAAGGCGGCATTCCCAATCTCTCTCCGTTTTCTCTCTCCCTCTTGCGTACATTGCAGAGGACTGCAAAAACCACTGGTAAGCGGAACCATCGAATTTGCAGGTAGGAGATTAGCTGGCTACCCGGCCCCCTCCCTCCATACAAAATCCTCCCACCAAGCCCTGTGCTGCATGTCCACGCTGCGGGCAATGGCCGCCGCAGACTGGGCGTAAGACGGATCCTCGGCTGACTTGTGCGCTATCTCAAAGCGCCTCCTGTGCGCTATCCTCACTTCCATGTCGTGCTGTTCTTTTGCCTTCTCGATGCCCTCCCACCAGCCGGGTGCCGGGGAACAGGATTTGCCCATCAGCTCGGGCGCCAGAGTGAGCCGGTAACGCGTGCCGTAGCCGCCGCTGCTGCTGATGCCGCCCCTCGGCGGCGACAGGGCGGACGATTCTGCGACGCCTGCGTCTGCAAGCTCGCGCAGGATCTCTGACAGCCGCCTGTACGTGAGCGGTTTTGAATCGGCGCCAAGCGCGATGCAGTACTGGCCGTATATCACGGACGTGGCGTGCCACTCTTGGCCGGTCAGGTACGATATGCGCGCAAGGGCCATGCACGCGGCCCTGGCATGGCGGGAGGCGCCGGCCAGAGCCGCCCTTACCCTGTCCTCCTGCAGCTGGTCGCGCGCCTCATCCACGTGCGCTTTTGTCACCCTGTTGTCGCCCCGCAGGCGGGCAAGCTGGCACGCAACCCTGAAAAGCTCGAACGCGCGCCGGGCGTCGCCGTGCTCGTCGGAGCATATCTCCGCGCAGTGCTCTATAACCCCGGGGTCGCAGCCAGGTGCAACTGCCAAGGTATCGCTGCCGTCGTTTGCAGCAGCAATCAGGAGCCGGGCCACGTCACCTGTCGAGTACGCGGCAAAGGGCACCTCGGCCGCAGAGCCTATCCGGGACTGCACCCTGTCATCCAGCTCGTAGCCGGACAACACCGCCCTGTTTGATATTGCCACGATGGACATCAGCAGACCCTTTTGCTGCAGCCGCTCCTGCATGTCCAGCAGGCGGTAGACAAAGTCAGACGGCCTGCCCCGCCTGTCCGCAAAGACAGAGTCAAACTCGTCCAGCACAAGGACAAAGAGCCCGCCGCGGGCCAGAAGCGACTCTACAGCATGCGCCACCCTGTCCATGGCACCGGCTGTGGCGGTCGTCGCCGCCGTCGCCACTGCCGCCGTCACTGCCGCCGCGTCCGGGCCTTTTCCGCCGCCCAGCTCCCTCAGGATGGCGCACGCGCCGCCAAAGACGGTGCGGGCCGACCTGAGGTTGACCGCCACATGGCCGGCCAGGCGCCCGCTGTTGCAGGAGGCGAGGCTCTCGCACACGAATTTCACGAGGGTCGTCTTGCCCGAGCCGCTGCGCCCGTACACAGAGACGAAGGGTGTGGCGCGCCCCCTTGCGAGCCCGCCGACCAGGAGGCGCACGAGCTCTTTTGCTTCAGCCTCCCTGCCCACCACCGCCGCTGCCGCTGCTGTGGTTGTTGTTGCCGCCGGGCCGGGAACAACCGGTCCCATGGCTGCCGCTGCTGCCGCCACCATCCTGCCGGCCTCATCCTCCACTTCTGCTATCATGCGCTCGATGTCGGCCCTGTCGACCACGCGGTATCTCCTCTCGCCCTCTCTCTCTGCAGCTGATCCCTCCCACAGACAGACCTAAAAGAACTAGAAAAGATATACAACTACGCTTGTATTTGTAGAAGCCTGGAAACGCGCACACGGCCCTGCGACGACAGAGACAAGAATACATATTTGGTCGACCCGGCCTAGTCTTGCCGTGAATTTTGCAAACCTCAAGGTCGGCCAGTGGGACCTGTCAGGGCTCGTCAGGGATCCCGCAGGCGACGATTTCAAAGTCTTCCTCGATTCGATAGAGGCAAAGGTCAGGGCGTTTGAAAGCAAGAGGCCGTCCCTGCGGCCCGACATTTCGGCGGCAGAGTTTGAGCAGATGATCCACGAGCTTGAGGAGATCTATGAAAAGGTGGGCATTGCGTCCGGCTATGCGCACCTGCGCTACTACTCCAACACGGCTTCAAACGAGGCCTCGGCGCTGGTGACCCGGATGGACAAGATGGCGGCGGGCATAAGCAACCGCCTGCTGTTCTTTGACCTCTGGTTCAAAAAGGAGGTGGACGACACAAACGCCAGCCGCCTGATAGGGTCTGCGCCGCCCGTGTACAGGGAATACCTGCGGCACAAGCGCCTGCTGGCAAGGCACGCGCTCACAGAGCCGGAAGAAAAGGTGATAAACACGCTTGAAGTCACGGGGACCGGCGCGCTGGTCAAGATATACGACAAGATGACAAGCGCCTTTGAGTTTGAGATGGAGATCAGGCGCCAAGGTGGTGGTGGCGGCAAAAAGAAAAAAGTCGTCAGGAGAAAATTTGACAACAAGGAAAAGCTGGTGTCGCTTGTCAGGAGCGCCGACCCGGCAGAGAGGGAGGCCGCGTACAAAGCATTGCTTGGGACGTACAAAAAGAACGCAGGCGTTCTGGGCGAGATCTACCAGAACATCGTGACAGAGTGGCGCGACGAGGCAATCACGATGCGGGGATACAGGACCCCAATATCGGTGCGCAACACTTCAAACAACCTCGACGACGCCACCGTCGAGGCGCTGCTCGCCGCGTGCAAAAAGAACGCGCAGGTCTTCCACGACTATTTCAGGGAAAAGGCGCGCCTGCTAGGGCTGAAAAAGCTGCGCAGGTACGACCTGTACGCGCCCCTTTCCACAAAGAGGTCTGGCAAAAGGTTCACGTACGGCCAGGCCGTGTCGACGGTGCTTGACACTTTTGGCGACTTCCACCCGAAGGTGCGGAGCCTTGCAGAGCGCGTGTTTGCAGAGCGCCACGTCGACTCGGAGATACGCAAGGCAAAGCGCGGCGGCGCGTTCTGCCACACCGTGACGCCTTCGATGACCCCCTACGTGCTCCTCAACTTTGACGGCAGGATGCGCGACGTGTCGACGCTTGCGCACGAATTCGGCCACGCCGTGCACAGCATGCTTGCATCCAGCCTTCCAGTGACTGTGGCGCACGCGCCGCTGCCCCTTGCCGAGACTGCGTCCGTGTTTGCAGAAATGCTCCTCAACGAGCGCCTGATGGCCAGGATGACAAGGGCAGAAAAGCGGCTGCTGCTTGCAGAGCAGATAGACGACATGTACGCGACCATCATGCGGCAGGCGCATTTCACGCTGTTTGAGGTGGAGGCGCACAGGGCCATCGGAGAGCAGGGCGCGACCATCGACCAGGTCTCTGAAACCTACAAAGACAACCTGTCAGAGCAGTTTGGCAGCGCAGTGGCGGTGTCGCCGGAATTCCAGTGGGAGTGGCTCTACATACCGCACTTTTACCACACGCCGTTTTACACGTACGCGTACTCGTTTGGCAACCTGCTCGTGCTGTCGCTGTACAGGCAGTACGCGCTCGAGGGCAGGGAATCGTTTGTGCCAAAGTACCTGTCGATACTTGCGGCAGGCGGCTCTCGCAAGCCGGAAGAGCTGTTGATGGACGCAGGCAAGATGGACATAACCCGCGTCGAGTTCTGGCAGCAGGGGTTCGACCTTGTCAGGGATAAAGTGCAGCAGTTGAAGGAGCTTGCCGGTGGCGGTGGTGGTGGCGGCAGCAGCAGGGCGCGCTAACGACTGGGCGCTCGCAGCCGCCATTGCAGGCTCGATGTCTGCCGGCGTGCTCGTGCCGGACGCCGGGAAGATGGTGGGGCCGTACCTGCTGGTGTGGCTTGGCGCCCTCCTGTTCCTCAACCTGCTAAAGCTGGACGCCAGGGACGTGGTCGCCACCTTTTCGAGGCCAAAGAGCCTGGCCGTGCTTGCGGCAGTAAAGCTCGTGGCTCTGCCGGTGGCGGCGTACGCGGTGACGTTTGCGCTCTACAGGCCGTTTGCGCTGCCCGTGATGCTCGTGGCCGGCATGTCGACCGGCCTTGGCGCCCCCTTTGTCGCAAACGTGGCCGGCGCCCGCCTGCCCCTCATCGTGGGCATGATAACAGTCACGTCGCTTGCGGTGCCTTTTGTGCTGCCGTCGCTCGTCTACGTGCTTGTAGGCTCAGAGTTTGAGATACCGCTTGGGCAGATGGTCCTACTGCTTGCGGCCGCGCTCTTTATACCGCTTGGCGCAGGCTGGATGACAAAAAAGTATGCGCCACAGGCGTCGGCCTTTGCAGAGAGGAACTCGTTCCCGCTGTCCATCGCGTTTGTGGTCCTGATAAACATCAGCATGTTTTCCACGGTGTCGGGCTACTTTTTTTCAGACCAGCTCTTCCTTGCGCAGACTGTGGCCGCGTCGTTTCTGCTCTTTGGCGCGCTCGCCCTTGCAGGCTATGCCGCGTCGCCGGCAGACGAGCGGCCGCAGGGGCTGATAGCCACGACGTACGTGAACAACACGCTTGTCATGGTGTTTGCGGCCCAGTTTTTCGGCCCGCAGGTGGCGGCACTTGCCGCGCTCTACAACATACCCTACTACGTCAACATACTGGCAGTCAAAAAGGTAATAGTCAGGTACGGCCGCCGGCATCAGGAGGAGGAGAAGAAGAAGCTTCCAGAATAGCCTTTGCCTGCTTGTAATGAACGGCGTCCACCATCCGCCCTTCGAGCCTGACTGCGAGCCTGCCCGTGCCCTTCTCGGCCGCGTCGCCAAGCGCGGCCACCACCTTTTTGGCCCACTCTATTTCCTCCCGGGTCGGCCTGAACACCCCGTGCACCGGCTCTATCTGGCCGGGGTGTATGATGCTCTTGCCCGAGTAGCCCAGCTTTTTGGCGGCTGCGGCGTCCCTGACGAGGCCGTCGGTATCGTCCACCTTTTGCCATATCGCGTCTATTGCTGCGACGCCGGCGGCCCTTGCGTCGACCGGTATCTTGGCCCGGGCGTACGCGTAGCCAGAGCCGTCAGACTCGTCATAGTCCATCCGCATGTCGTGCAGGAAATCAAAGACGCCAAAGACGAGCGCGTTCACCCGCCCGCCTGCGGCTGCCGATGCGATGTGGTACGCGTTGACCACCCCCCTTGCGGTTTCGATGGAAGGCATCAGCGCGACGCTGCCTGCGGCCATGCCCCGCTCTTTTTCAAGGTCTGACAGGACGTTTGCGATGCGCTCCACCTCGCCGGCGTCGTTCACCTTGGGCACGACGATGCCGGCGATGCCGGGGCGCACCACCGCAGCCAGGTCGGCGTCGAGGAGCCCGGATTCCGGCGAGTTTGTCCTGACGTAGACGGAAGCGCGGAACTCTTGCTGCGAGAGCGCGCCGGCGATTATTATCTTTCTTGCCTGCTCCTTCTCGTTTGCCGGGACAGAGTCCTCGAGGTCGAGGCAGACGACGTCTGCTGCAAGCGCCCGGGCCTTTTCGACAAAGCGCGGGTTTATCCCCGGCACGAATATGAGCGTCCTGAACAACATATCTGTTTTACCGACAGAAAAGGGAAGAAAGAAAGGAGGTAAAAGCTTGTCGCTTTTTCCTTCTTTTTCTTTACAGCTTTTGCGGAGTGGTCAGTATCTTGCCGAACTGCTGCGCCTCTGCCATCATGACGTGGCCCTTTACCATGTCAGAGAACGGCAGCACCGTGTCGATCACGGGCTTGATCTTGCCCTTGCTGACCCAGTACACCACGTCTTCAAGCTCTGCCTTCGTTCCCTGCGTCGAGCCGAGCAGGTTCGTGCCCTTGAAGAACAGGTAGCGGAGGTCGATCGTCGAGTCGTAGCCCGTCGTGGCGCCCGTTGCGACCAGCGTGCCGCCCATCTTTAACAGCGAGACTTCCTGCGGGAAGACGGACTTGCCGATGTGCTCGAACACCACGTCCACGCCCGGCTGGTTCAGCTCCTTTGTGATGGCGCGCACCTTTTTGTACCAGTCGGCCTCGCGGTGGTTGACCACATAGTCGGCGCCAAGGCCGAGGCACTTGTCCATCTTGTCCTTGTTGCCCGCAGTGGCAATCACGGTGCAGTTGTAGAGCTTGGCTATCTGGATGCCCACCATGCCGACGCCAGAGCCGCCGCCCATTATCAGGACAAGCTGGCCCGGCTTGATCTTGGCCCTCCCCACCAGCATGTGCCAGGAGGTCATGCCGACCATCGAGACTGCGGCCGCGTCGTCGAAAGAGACGTTGTCTGCTATCTTGGCCACGTTCACTTCTGGCAGGTGCGTGTACTGGGCAAAGCCGCCCCACAGCGGGCCCGTCTGGAAGCCCCAGATCATGCGGTCGTTGCAGTCGTACTCCCTGCCGGAGGTGCAGGCGTCGCACACACGGCAGCTCATGTTCGAGTGCGAAACTACCCTGTCTCCCACCTTGAGCTTGATCACGTCGGAGCCGACTTCGACCACGGTGCCGGCCACGTCGCTTCCCGAAATGTGCGGGAGAGGCGTCTTGACCGGCTCGCCCCATATGGCCCACAGGTCGTTATAGTTGTAAGCCGCGGACTCTACTTTTATCAGCACTTCATTGGGCTTGATCTTGGGAACGTCGATATCCTCAATCTTGACTACCTTGGTCGGGTCCTTGTTGTACTCTCTAAATACTGCTGCCTTCATCAAGGCAAAGGCTCCGTAAAGACCTTAAATAGTTAACTAGTGTACGGCGGTAACTAGCGCCTGTCGAACTTGAAATCTTTTTTCGGCTGCTGAATCGACAGCAGCAGCTGCTTCAGCTCCTCGTCTGACAACGCCCGGTTGAGACGGCCAGAAGAGGCAGCCTGCAAAAGGTAATTCTCCACCGCGGCGGCAAGCTCTGGCTTGACCAGGCGGATGTTTGTCAGCCTCTGTCGGGCCTGAGGGTCCAGCAGCATCGCAAGCACCCGCTGGCGCATGGCTGCCGCTTCGGCCTCGCGCCTTCGCGCCTCCGGGTCGTCGCCGGGTTGTTGTGGGTAGTGTGGCGATGGCGGTGCAGACATTTTTCCTGCTTTTACCCGTAGCGCTGGAGGGCCGGGACTGCCTTGACGAGCTCTTTGTGGATCTCTGTCGCAAGCCTGTCCAGCTTTTTCGTCCCCTCGCTCGTGACTATCCTGCCCTTGCCCTGGATCTTGGTCACGTATCCTGCGGCTTCAAGCTGCTGGATGGCGTGCCTGACGATGGCGCCGCCGCCGTCCCTGTGGTGGGCGAGGTTGTATCCAACCTTTTTGCGGCCGCCGTACTCCACCTTCAGGTCGGCGACGCTGATGGGTCCGTGGAGGTAAATCTTTCTCAATAGCGAAGCGCACCTTGTAAACCACCAGTCTCTGTTCTGGGGGATCTTGTCGGCGTGCGAGCCCGTCTTGACAAACACCGACCACGCTGGAGGCTCTATCTTTTTGTCCTTCTTCAGCTGCTCGGCTAGCCGGGAGATCAGCTCGTCAGCCGGAACGTCGTAAACCTTGGCCATGCAAAATGCAGGTTCGAGTAGGCCTTATAAATCCTTATTCCGGCGCGCCGCAATGACCTTTCTGTAGGTGTGGCCGCACCTTGCGCACGTGATCCTGACGGCCCTGGTGCGCGACCGGCCGGTGCGCACCCGCGAGTCCCTGCCGGGGACGATGAACGCCTTGCATTTTTTGCAGAACAGCTGGCGCAGGCGGTAGGGCAGGCGCACGCGGTGGCGCATCGCTATCTTTTTGGCAAGGCCGGCCTGCTTTTCTGCCAGTTCCAGATCGCGCTCTTGCAGGGCAGATGCCAGCAGGATCTCTATGCGCTCGCGCGCTATCTCTTTTACCGCCTGCTGCTTTTTCCTGACGTGTTTTTTGCTGTCCCCCACCGCAGATACCAGCTAATATGCGAGATCGTCAGCTTGCGCTGGCAGATAAACCAAGCTGGGATTAATATAAGGCCCGGTGGCAGTCGCCTGTACGGCCACGATAACAACAAATGCGGTAACGCTGGTGATAGCAGAGGCGGCGCTTGAGACGGTGCCAAAAGAGATAGCGACGCATCCTGCCGTGGCGGGCAGGGCCCGCAGGCTCGGCGCCAGGCCGGCCGAAATGCTGCTGGACAGAAGTTACCACCACGCCGCCATGAAAAAGCTCGACGGGGCGTGGAAGCGCGGCAGGCCGGACATTGTGCATTTTGCGCTGATGGAGGCGCTTTCCACCCCGCTGTTCATCGAAGGCAGGCTGCAGGTGTTTGTGCATACTGTTGGGGACAAAGTAATCTCGATGGCAGAGGGCCTGAGGGTTCCCAAGTCCTATTTCCGCTTTGAAGGGGTCATGTCGGCGCTCTTTCGCGACGGCGCCGTAAAGAGCGACGACGGCAAGGTGCTGATGGAGATGCGAGATTCTACGCTTGAAGAGCTGGCAAGAGAAGTGGCGCCGGCCAGGATAGTGGGCCTGTCAAGCGCCGGCGTCCAGTCCACCGTGCAGGAGGTGGTCGCCAAGAACCTTGCAGCCGGCGACTGGGAGGAGAACGTCATGTTTGTGGTCGGCGGCTTTCCAAAGGGCCATTTCGGCGAAAAGACGACGCAGCTGTTCAACTGCACATATTCAGTCCACCCGACAGGGCTTGAAGCGCACGTGGTGATTGCCAGGCTGATATACGAGTGCGAAAAGGCGCTACGGCTTGAGGCCGGCGTCCACCATAAACGCGATAAATAGCGCAGTCAGGTACGGGCTTGAAAACTTGAAGACGGTCCACGACGCCCTTTCGCTCGGCTTTACCAGCAGCCATACGGACATTGCTATCATTGCCGCGCCAAACACCGCGGCAGTCAGCAGGTAGACTAGCCCGAACTGGTTGAAAAAGAAGGGGAGCACGCTGAACACCACCATCATTATGGTGGTCCCTGCGATGACCCGGATCGAAGTCTTTTCGCTCGACACCACCGGCAGCATCGGCACCTTGGCGCGCGAGTAATCCTTCTTTACATGGAGCGCCAGGCTCCATATGTGCGTCGGTATCCACAGGAACACCAGGCCGGCCATCACGAGGCCGATCTCGATGTTCTGCGTGGTAACTGCAACGTAGCCTATGAGCGCCGGCGCGCCGCCGGAAAACCCGCCCAGAATTATGTTGGACTGGCTGCGGCGCTTGAGCCACTTGCTGTAGACGATGATGTTGTCAAACAGGCCAAACGCCATCAGGCCAAACGCAAGCGGGTTGATGAACCAGGCGCACACCAAGGATATGGCAGCAAGCGCAAGGCCAAACGCAAGCGCGCTCTTGGGCCTTATCCTGCCGGACGGGATCGGCCTGCCTTTGGTCCGGTCCATGATGGCGTCAATGTCCCGGTCGTTGTAGCCGGTGAGCGTGTCGGCAGCCGCAGAGCCTGCTGCGACGCCCCCGATGAGCAGCAGCCAGGTAAGGGGAGTTACCGGTATGTCAAAGAGAAGGGACGCCGTCAGGGCCGCGCCAAAAGCCGTAAAGACGAGGAGGTACCAGATCTTGGGCTTGGTAAGCTCGTAATAGTCCCTAATCTTGGTGCCTAGCGAAACCTGGTGCACGGTGTCCAAGTAGTTATAGCCTGACCTAAAGGCGGCGCTAATGTTATTTATAATTACTTGTCATCGCTGTCGCCACTGCCGCCGCTTGCAGGGTATGCAACGTCGCGCACGGTCTTGCGCATCTCGATGAACGTCTCGGTCTTTTGCACCCCCTCTATCCTGCCTATCTTTTCTGATATTATCTGGTGCATCTCGTCAAGCGAGTGTGCGTTCATCGTGACTATGATGTCGAACCTGCCGGTCACCTCCGAGACCTCCCTGACCTCGGGGATCTTGAACAGCTCGCCAAGCACGTTGTCGCGGAGTTTCGAGTCCATGTTGATGCCGGTCAGCGCCTTGACGTTAAAGCCTAGCGCCTCGTCGTTGATGACGATCGTGAACTTTTTGATGAGCCCCTTCTTTACCAGGCGCTTTATCCTGCTGTAAACCACTGACGCGTTGACGTTGATTTTCTTTGAAAGCCGGGGGACAGAAATGCTAGCATCCTTGGCAAGTTCGCTCAAAATTTTTACGTCGAGATCGTCTATCTTTCCCATCGAAAGCCGAGCATAATTAAAGATGCAGGGTGTTAATAAACCTATAAAACGGTGTTTAGCCGTTCCAGATTTCAATATTTTACAAGACCATGCCTTCCTTCGAGGGTTTTGCAAAGAATTGAAAAAGAGGAAAGAGCTAGAGGATCTTTTTGTCCTTTAGCAGCTCGGCCAGCAGGACCGCCCCCTTGGCGGACCCCATCTTTTCGTTGTGCGACAGGAGCACGTACTTGATGCCGTTGTCAAAGGCCGTGTCCTTGCGGAGCCTTCCCACCACGGTGGTCATACCGTCGTTAATTTCACGGTCTATACGGGGCTGCGGGCGCGTCGGGTCGTCATGCACCATGATGTATTCCTTTGGAGCAGTCGGGAGCGCCTTTATAGACACGTTCCTGCTGAATTTCAGCATCTCTTTTTTCACGTCTTCGGCTTCTGCCGGCTTTTCCGTCTCTACAAAGACCGACTCGGTATGGCCGTCCAGGACCGGCACGCGCGTGCACGTGCAGCTCACCCTGAAATCGGCAGGCGTGATGGACTCTTTGCCCATCGAGCCGAGGATCTTTTTTGCTTCCACCTGCACCTTTTCCTCTTCCTTTGGGATGTAGGGGATGACGTTGTCCATGATGTCAAGCGCAATGACGCCGGGCGACCTTCCTGCGCCGGAGAGCGCCTGCATCGAGGTCATGAACACTTTCTCGATGCCGTACTTGTCCAGTATCGGCTTGAGTGTGATGGCAAGGCCGGTGGTGGTGCAGTTTGGCAGCGGGGCGATGAAACCCTTCCAGCCGCGGTTCTTCTTTTGCACGTTCAAAAGATCCACCTGCTCGTCGTTTATGCCGGGTATCAGTATCGGCACGTCGGCCTCGTAGCGGAAAGCGGCCGCGGTGCTTATCACCGGCGTCGTCCGGGCGAACTTGGGCTCTATCACCTTGGCGTCGTCGGACTCGAGCGCCGTGAATATGAGGTCAAAGTTCTCCGGCTTGATGTCCTCCACCCTGCTGACGACCATGTTCCTGACGTACTCGGGCACCTCTTCGCGGTTGTGCCACCTCAGTATCCCCGAGCTGGGGTCGCGGATCGCGTCCACGTATTTCTTGCCTGCCGACCTTTCAGACGCTGCCACCTGGGTCAGCTGGAACCACCTGTGCTTGTTGAGGGCCACGACAAACTCTTGGCCCACGGCGCCAGTGGCCCCTATCACTGCTACCTTGAGCATATACGGAGCGCAATTGTCGTAGAGCAACTAATAATCGTTTTTCCAGATAGGAGGCATGCATAGAACGTGCCTCAACAAAGGCTAATAGAGCAGTAGAGGGGGATGGCCTGTACATGGCGACGAGAAAGGCTGCGGCGACGGGCATCGTAGCCGGCAGGCGCAGGGGCGCGGCCGGCCTGCTCGTCGCAATCCTCGCCCTCTCGTCCTTTACCCACATCTGGAACCCTGCCGGCTTTCCGGACGTGTTTTACGACGAAGGCGTCTACATGCGCAGGGCGATGCACATCCTCGCCGGGGGAGAAGGCGTGCAGGAACCCGGCACCTACTATGACCACCCATATTTTGGCCAGATCATGCTCGCAGCCGTCCTCTGGCTCGCAGGATATGCGCCCGGCAACGGCTCCGTCTTGCCGCCTTCAGCGGATGCAGCGTCGGTCGCCGGCCTGTACGCCGTCCCAAGGGCGTTCATGGGCATCCTCTCAGTCATTGACACGCTCCTCATATACGGCATAGCAGAGCGCAGGTACGGGAGCAGGACAGCCATCATCGCGTCGGCGCTGTTTGCCGTTATGCCGTTCACGTGGATCACCCGCAGGGTACTGCTTGACTCGATGATGCTCCCCTTCATACTGGGGTCGGTGTTTTTTGCAGTCCGCGCGGCAGACGATAACAATAACAGTGGCAGGAAAAAGCATGCTTTCATCATACTCTCTGGCGTGCTGCTTGGCACGGCAGTCTTTACCAAAGCCCCCGCCGCGCTCTTTGCGCCATTCGTCGGGTACCTGGTGATAAAGGCTGTTGCTGCCACAGCAGCAGGGTGGAGGCAAAAGCTGGCCGGCCTGGCAGCGTGGCTCGCACCTGCCGCTGCCATCCCGGCGCTGTGGCCGCTCGTGGCTATGGCAAGGGGCCAGCTCGCATACTGGCAGGCCGGCGTGCTCAGGCAGGCCGGCAGGAGCGGCGATTTTCCCCGGTTTGTCCAGACTTTTGCCGCTGCCGACCCCGTGCTCTTTGCGCTCGGGTCTGCCGGCCTTGCTTTTGCAGTGGCAAGGCGCGACTGTGCTCTGCTGTTGTGGGCCGGGCCGTTCCTTGCGTTTCTGGCAAGCGGCGTTTACCTCCAGTACTTTCACTGGATGGCGCTCCTGCCCGTGTTTTGCATAGCCGGCGGCCTGCTGCTTGGAAGGGTTGCCGATTACAGGCCAGAGGTGGCGTGGCCGGCGGTAGCAGGCATCCTGGCGTTTGGGCTGGCAAGCACAGCCATGCTGGTTTCGCTGGACCTGAGCTCGGCCCAGTTTGCAGCCGTCTCCTACGTGCTTGAAACTACCGCTGGCGATGACGGCGAGAACAATACGATAGTGGTGTCCAGCCCGTCGTATTCGTGGATCTTTATCCATTCTGGCAGGGATGCGCTTTTGGATTACCGCGACGCCATGTTCCGGCCCTTGAAGGCAGGAAAAGAAGTGGTGCTGGTCGTTGACGGCCACTTTAGGGACAACATGGGCGAGAGCGGCAAGCTCCAGGCGCTGTACGATAGCACGGTGACCGCCGCTACGTTTGAAGGCAAAGCTAGAGAGTACGACATGAACAGATACCCGTACACGAGCCTGCGGACGCCGCAGGACGGCCGCCTGGTAGAAGTGAGGATGGCGAGATAAAAAAAATGAGAGGGCTTGCTTGGGCAGGATACACCCTATAAATACAGACTGCCCCAATGAAGAATTGTAGTGGCGCTGGCGCATCATTGCTCCCACGGAGGGGCGTATTCGGTCGATCACAGGCTGGTCAGGGTCGACTGCAGCTCAAGCATCAACCCCCTCGGTATGCCCAGGGAGGCGATGAGGGCTATTGCAAAGGACATGGGACAGCTTGTGACCACCTATCCCGACCCGCAATGCCGCCAGCTGAAAAAGGCGGTCGCCAGGTACCTCAAGGTAAAGCAGGAGCAGGTGGCGGCAGGCAACGGGGCGGCAGAGATAATCTACTGGTTTGCCCGGCTGGCCGCTTCTTCTGTCGAAAGAGGAGGAGGCAATAGACGCGCGATAATCCCGGCGCCCACCTTCTGCGAATACGAGCTTGCGTCGCAAAAGGCAGGGCTGCGTGCCGAGTTTGTCCCGCTGACTGCTGATTTTGCACTCGACCCTGACGCGGTGCTGGCAGCTGCCGCAAGAGGGTCGGAGGGGGGCGCAATCTTTCTCTGCAACCCGAACAACCCGACCGGCAGGCTCGACACCGCTGCGGTAAAAAAGATAATCGAAAATGCAGGCAGCCAGTGGATGGTGCTGCTGGACGAGTGCTTTATCGAGCTTGCGACAACAACGACGACGACTACAACGGCGGCAGGCAGGAACGGAGGCGAGTCGATGGTAAAGCTTGTCGACGACCACCCGAACCTGGTGGTGCTGCGCTCGCTGACCAAGTCGTTTGGCATGGCCGGCCTGCGGGCGGGCTACAGCGTGTCAAGTCCCGAGATCGCGGCCAGGCTGTCAGCCATGGCCGCTCCCTGGAACGTCAACGGTCTGGCGCAGGCGGCAGGAGTGGCAGCCCTTGCCAGCGCAGAAAGCCACCTGAAAAAGACAAGGGCGCTCGTGGAAAAAGAGCGCGCCTTTTTGTTTGAAAGGATAGGCAGCAGGGTAGGGTCCCTGACGCCGCTCAAATCCGACGCAAACTTTTTCATGATCAGGCTTGAAGGGGGGGGAGGAGAAAACCAGGATTCCACCGAGTTTCGCGACAGGCTGCTGAAAAAGACAGGCGTCCTCGTGCGGGACTGCAGCACGTTCACGGGCATGGGCTCGCAGCATATCAGGGTGGCTGTCAAGACGCACAGGGAGAACGTTGCACTCGTAAAGGCTCTGGAGGCGATAACGAAAGGTGGCTAGGCTTGCAAGGCTCCTGATGGTGCAGGGGACGTCGTCGGGCGCAGGCAAGAGCACGCTTGTAGCCGGCCTGTGCAGGCTGCTGTCAGACGACGGCTACAGTGTGGCGCCGTTCAAGTCGCAGAATATGTCGTCCAACCTCTTTGTCTTGGCCGGCTCAGGCCTAAAGATGGCAAGGGCACAGGCCGTGCAGGCGGTCGCGGCGAGGAAGGAGCCCGACCCGCGCATGAACCCAATACTGCTCAGGCCGCTTGGCGACTACAGGAGCGAGGTGATAGTGAACGGCAGGTTCTACGCCGAGATGCACGCCCGGGAATACTATGACTCTTTTGCGCTCAGGCACGGCCTGCCGCTTGCGCTCAAGGCGCTTGCCGAGCTCAGGAGGGAAAACGATGTCGTCGTGATAGAGGGGGCAGGCTCGCCTGCCGAAATAAACATCGCAGAGCACGACATTGCCAACATGCTCCTTGCAGAGAAGGTGCGCGCGCCGGTCGTGATAGTGGCAGACATTGAGCGGGGCGGCTGCTTTGCAAGCATGGTTGGCACGATGCAGCTGCTCAGGCCAAAGCACAGGGCGCTTGTCAAGGGTTTCCTGATAAACAAGTTCCGGGGCGACCCGACGCTTTTAGAGCCGGCGATCAGCGTGGCGCAAAAGATGACCAAAAAGCGCGTGCTTGGGGTGATACCGAAAATAGCTTTCGACCTGCCAGAGGAAGACTCGCTCACCGGCGGCGGCAGCAATGCGTCGCCGGCGGACAGGGGCGACGCCTCGCAAGAGTCGTGGGGGTGGCAGGTGGACCTGCTGGCAAAGGCCCTCAAGGAGAGCGTCGACGTGGGCAAGCTGTACGAGGTGGCCAGGCTCTAGCGATGCTGCTCCTTTACGCGCTTGCCGGCGGGCTGCTGCTCGACTGGGCCCTTGGCGACCCGCCAAACCGGTACCACCCCGTGGCATGGCTTGGCCGGCTGATAGGCTTTTTCGTGCCGAGGCTGAAATCAGCATCTGCAAGAGCAGAGAGGGCAAAGGGGATCACCTTTGCGCTCCTGCTGGTAGCCCTGGTCGGCGCGGCCGCCCACTTTGCGGCAGTGGCGAGCCTGCAGCTTGCCGGCGTCTTTGCCCTGGCAGCGTTTTCAGCCGTCGCGCTGAAGGCGACTGTTGCTGTGCGCGGGATGGAGAGGCACGCCCGGGCAATAATGGCCTGCCTGGAGAGAGGCGACCTGCCCGGCGCAAGGCAGAACCTGTCCATGATAGTGAGGCGCAAGACAGACGACCTTGACGAGCAGCACGTGCTTTCTGCAACCATCGAGTGCGTGAGCGAGAGCACGGTCGACGGCATCGCAGGGCCCGTCTTTTACTACTCGCTCCTTGGCCCCGGCGGCGCCTTTGCGTACAGGGCGATAAACACGCTCGACTCGATGGTTGGCTACAAAGACGATTACTACCGCCACATCGGCTGGATGTCTGCCCGGCTGGACACGGCTGCAAACTATGTGCCTGCAAGGATTGCAGCGTTTCTCATGGTGGCGTCGGCCAGGATCCTGGGCGCCGACTGGAAGAACTCGTTGCAGGTGCTAAGGCGCGACCATGGCAAGACGTTCTCGCCAAACGCAGGCTACCCCATGGCCGCGGTCGCCGGCGCGCTGCGGATAAGGCTGGAAAAGATAGGCCACTACCAGCTGGGCGACAGCCAGGAGCAGGCCACGCTTGAGAAATGCGCGACTGCGATCTCTATAATGAAGCTGACGACCGTGCTGTTTTTCGTGGTGTTCTCGTTGCCTGCCATGTCACTCTTATATCTGGCAGGCTGGTGGAGGCTATTGCTACTTGGCGTCCCTTAGGCCCGTCCAGTCGGTGCTTGCGTTCCTGACCATCCTGCCCATAGCGGGCGTGGAGAAGGGCGGCGGGCGCCATCTCGACTACGACATCCACTACATAGCGAGGAACATGTACCTGTTCCCGCTTGCCGGCGCCGTCATTGGCGTAATAATAGGCGGCATGGCGTACGGCACGTCGCTCTTTCTGCCTCCGCTCATGGTGGGCCTGCTTGTGGCCGGGGCGCTTGTCATAATAACCGGCGTGCACCACACCGACGCCCTTGCAGACTTTGCCGACGGCATGATGGCCAAGGGGGGCAAGGAGGTCAAGCGCAAGGCAATGATGGACCCCGCCGTCGGCTCTGCCGGCGTGGCCGCCCTTGTCATGTATTTTGCAGGCATGATAATCGTCTTTAACACAGGTTTTCCAGGAATCAAGATATTTACAAGCATCGTGGCGGCCGAGGTCATTGCAAAATACGTGATGGTGCTCCTGACGTTCAAGGGCACGTCGGCGTGGGAGGGGTTCAGCTCGCCTTTTACCGCGGCCATGAGAGATAACGGGAGGAAAAAGATGCTTGCCGCAACTGCGATAATGGCCCCGATCGTCTGGCTTGCGTCCGGCTATGCAGGTATTGCTGCAGTCGGCGTGGCAGTAGCCCTTGGCGCCCTGCTGCGGCACGTGTCAAAGAGGAGCTTTGGTGGCATATCAGGCGATGTCCTTGGCGCGTCCAACGAGATCTCGAGGCTGGCCGCCCTTGTCGTGCTCTCGACCATGACGGCGGGGGCAGCCGGATGGGAGATGATGGTGGTGGTGATGTTACAATGACAACGACGGTGGCAGCAGTGATAATGTGCGGCGGCAGGGGCAGCCGGATGGGCAAAGGCAAAGGAAAGATAGAAAAGCCCATGATAGAGATTGCAGGCAGGCGCTTTGTCGAGCGGGTCTATCTGGCGCTTGCCAAGTCCGGCAGGTTTTCCAGGATAGCTGCTGCAGTGTCCCCAAACACGCCCAGGACAAGAGAGTTTCTGCTTTCTACAGGCAGGGTAGAGGTCATAGATACTCCGGGCGTCGGCTACCCGCAAGACCTCTCGCTCGTGCTGTCCAGGCTTGTGCCTGAAAAGGTGCTCGTCGTGCCGGCCGACCTGCCTCTCCTGACGCCGCAGGCGGTGGAAAAAGCGGTGGATGCGCTCGAGGGCGACCTGGAGAGGACGCCTGCAGCCTCCATCGTCTTTGAAATAGAGTTTGCAGAGAAGCTTGGCGTCAAGCCGAGCGTGACTGTAGACGGCGGAGGCTATTGCCACTCTGGCATCACGCTCTTTGACGCAGGCGCCGTCTGCAACAGCGCAGTAGACGAGTCGTACGTCGCAATGAACATGGTCGAGCTGGCGGTGAACGTGAACACAAAAGATGAAAAAGAGGTGGCCAGGCGCCTTTTACTGGTCCAGAACGCCCAGGACCTTGCCCGTGATGAGGGCCTTTGAGCCAGAGCTTGTCGCAAGCGGCTCGCCGCAGCCAGAGCAGCTTATGTTGCGCGTGGTGTGCGAGAACACGACCGTCTTGGCGCCGCACTTTTCGCACTGTATAGAGACGAAATTGCTCCTCGGCTTGGGTATCAGTATGTTTTCCCGCTTCATGTCTAGCCGATCTCCAGCTTGCGTATCCTGAGCCCCTGCTTCATGGTCTTCCTCTGGCAGGTTTTACATGCATAGCGCAAAGTCATCTTTTTCGTGGTCTTGGCAGTCCTCTTGAGCTCGGGGAACTTTTGGCCACCGTAGCCCTTCTTGTCCTCGGCGTGCCTGCGCGCTCCCTCTGCCATCGTCCTGTCCTTGCCCTTCTTGTAGAGCGAGACCGTGTGGATGGTGTGCGTCTTGCACTTGGGGCAGAACTTGCGCATCTCCTTCTCCATCTTCATATACCCTACAGCAACCGCATCAGGGTAATTTAATGTATGTCCGGATAAGCGAAGGCCACCGTTTTAGAAAATCTAATATACTTGTGGAAATAACGCTATGGCATGTTCGAATCGCTGTTAGGGCAGTCAATCGAGTTGGCAGCATTCCCGGTCTGGATTCCGTTGGCCTTTGGCCTTATCGTCGGTCTGGCCTATGCCATCGCTTCTGGCATGAGGCGCAGCAAGTAAGAAGACAAGCGGGATCTCGCCTCCCTTTCTTTTTCAGTCATCCTTTTAGCGCAGGCTTTTCCTTACTTTTCCCATGATTCCGTTCTCCCGCAACAAGCACGAGTGCGAGGACTGCCACGCCCATTTCGGCAGCTACGACGAGCTGGTAAGGCATGCGCAGGAGGCCCACAGGCGTCACGCGTTGAAATGCGCCGAGTGCGGCAGGCTTTTCCTGCACGAAAAGGACAGGCTGCACCACGTCAAGGAAGAAAGGGAGCGCAAGGTGGACGCCCGCCGGCACAAGTTTTAAACAAGCTTTTTTTCATACAGCATCAGAGCAGTAGGGAGAGAGGGAAGGAGGAGGAAAAAGAAAACATGGGCGCAGACGACAGGCTGTCAAGACTGAAGGTGGGGGCCACCAAGGAGCGCACGATAAGGGTGGACGCAAACATGACGACAAGCTTTCTGTGGGAGGGCGAGAACGTAATGTCCACACCCTCGATGATACTGGAGATGGAGGAGACGTGCAGGCTGCTCCTGAAGGAGCAGGCCATACCCGAGCCAGAGTGGGACTCGGTGGGCACAATAGTCGACGTCAGGCACCTGGCCGCAACGCCGGTGGGAGCGGAAGTGTACCTGAAGGCAAGGGTGTCGGCAATCGACGGAAGGAGGGTGATGTTTGACGTGGAGGCAGCAGACAGGCTGGAAAAGATAGGCGAGGGGAGGCACGAGCGGTTTGTCATCAACGTGCCCCGGTTCAGGGCCAAGTTTGCAGAGAAGCAGAAAAGGCTCGGCCTGTGAAAAATATATAAGAGATGGAACGGGATCTGTCATATTCTCTATATAAGGTGAGTAGTGACAATGGCATCGATTCAAACAACGGCTGGCGGAATGCCAGTATTGATCCTGAAGGAAGGGACAAAGGAAAGCAAGGGAAGGGAAGCTCAAAAGAACAACATCATGGCGGCAAAGCTGATCGCAGAGATAGTGAAGACAAGCCTGGGCCCCCGGGGCATGGACAAGATGCTCGTGGACAACCTGGGTGACGTCACAATCACAAACGACGGCGCCACCATTCTGAAGGAGATTGACGTGCAGCATCCGGCGGCAAAGATGATGGTCGAAGTCGCCAAATCAGTGGACAACGAGGTTGGCGACGGCACCACTTCTTCTGTGGTGTTTGCTGGCGCGCTGCTCGAGAGGGCGGAGGAGCTCATCAACAAGGACGTACACCCTTCAGTCATAGTTGACGGCTACAACGCGGCGGCAGAGCAGGCGCTCAAGCTTTTGGAAAAGATAGCGGTGCAGGTCGATGTCTCTGACAAGGACATGCTGCTAAAGATAGCCAGGACGAGCATGGACTCCAAGCTCGTGTCTGAAGACAGCCCGCTCCTTGGCCAGATAGTGGTGGACGCGACCAAGCAGGTGGCTGAAAAGACGGACGAGGGCGGCCTGAAGGTCGACCTTGACGACATCAAGGTCGAGAAAAAGGCAGGCGGCTCGATGCGCGACACCAAGCTGATCAGGGGCATAGTGCTCGACAAGGAAGTCGTCCATGCAGGCATGCCCAAGCGCATAGAGAAGGCCAAGATAGCACTTGTCAACTCGGCTCTGGAGATTGAAAAGACAGAGATGAGCGCCGAGATACGCATCTCTGACCCGCAGCAGATGCAGATGTTCCTCGAAGAAGAGAACCGCATGTTAAAGTCGATGGTCGACAAGATCAAGGCATCGGGCGCAAACGTCGTCCTGTGCCAGAAGGGCATCGACGACATTGCGCAGCACTACCTGGCCAAGGCAGGCGTGCTTGCAGTGCGCAGGGTAAAGGAGAGCGACATGACCAAGATGTCCCGTGCTACAGGTGCCAGGATTGTCAACAACCTGGACGACCTTACGTCAAAGGATCTGGGCTCTGCCGAGCTTGTGGAAGAAAGAAAAGTAGAGACTGACAAGTGGGTGTTCATTGAAGGGTGCAAGAACCCCAAGTCTGTCACTATCTTGGTCCGTGGAGGCTCGCAGCGCGTGGTCGACGAGGCGGAAAGGTCACTCCACGACGCGCTCATGGTCATGAAAGATGTGCTTGAAAAGCCGGCCATAGTGGCAGGTGGCGGGGCGCCGGAGGCGTACATCGCAAACGAGCTGCGCCAGTGGTCGTCAAGCCAGGAGGGCAGGGCGCAGCTTGCCGTGCAAAAGTTTGCAGACGCGCTCGACGCCATCCCGCTCAACCTGGCCGAGAACGCCGGCATGGACCCGATAGACACCATGACCGAGCTTCGCGCCAAGCAGAGCAAGGGCGCCAAGTGGACGGGCGTGGACGCAAGGAACACGCAGGTGGCCGACATGTACAAGCAGAACGTACTAGAGCCTGTAGTCGTCAAGCAGCAGATAATCAAGTCTGCCACAGAGGTAGCGTCCATGCTCCTGAGGATCGACGACGTGATAGCCGCCAGCAAGTCCAAGATGCCGTCCGGGCCGCCAGGAGGTGGCGGCATGGGCGGTATGGGTGGAATGGGCGGCATGGGAATGGAATAAGAAAGGGCGCAAGGTCTCTTTCCTTTCGTTTCCTGCCCCTCTTTTCTCCTTCCTTTTTCTCTTTTATCCTGCATCGCTATTTCTTTTGACAAAAAACAAATACCGCGCGCTGTACGGACAAACAAGCACACAAATCAGTCGCCAGGTGAAAGGAGAAAGAAGCTATATTGATCATTGAAAAGCTAAAGCAGCTGTACGTCGCCGGCTCTATCGCCGTGATGCCAGACTTTTTCATCGACAGGATAATCAGGCTCGAGTCCAAGGAGAGGCTGTTTGCCGCCCTTGAGGAGAAGGCAAAATGCGGCGGCGGAAGCGTCAGGGGCTTCCCGACCACAGACATCAAAGGAGGCAATGCGGCCAACGTCGCGTACGCGCTTGCAAAACTCGGCGTAAAAGTGACGCTGTTCACGGTGGCAGACGACATGGGGGCGGCCATGCTCAGGCAGGTGTTTGCCCCCCTTGGCGACAGGGCGGAACTGAGGATATCGCGAGGAAGGCAAGGCTACACTACCGCTTTTGAGTTCCCGTATAACAACAGTAACAAGGTGAACGTGATGGTGAGCGACGTGGGCGACGCCGGGGATTTTGGCCCAGACAGGATAGCGTCGCAGGAAGACCGGGCCGTCCTGAAAAAGGCTGACGCCGTGATGGTGGTCAACTGGGCGAGCAACTCCAAGGGCACCGACCTTGCAGGCTATGCGTTTGAGAACTCCCCTTCTGCCCTGCATTTCATAGACCCTGCCGACATTTCTGCCAGAAAGCAGGAATTCCGCGACGCGCTTTTCAAGCTCTCGCAGGTAACGGACTGCCTCAGCATAAACGAGAACGAGTGCGACCACCTTGCGGAGGCGCTCGGCCTCGAGATCAGGCTGGGCGCTAAAAGCTACGGGCCTGACGACGTCAGGGGCGCGGCAAAAAAGATAGCCGAGAGCGTCGGGATCACCACCGACCTGCACACGCGCATAGGCGCGGCGTGGTCAAACGGCAAGGAGGCCGAGTTTGCGCACGGCATCAAGGTCGACCCAAAGACGCTGACAGGGGCAGGCGACGTGTGGGACGCGGCAGACATTGTAGGGTACATAGCCGGCCTTGATCCAGGAGAGCGCCTGCTGTTTGCAAACGCCGCAGCTTCGCTGTTTGTGCGCGACGCGTCGGGCGAGCCACCGGCCATGAACAAGGTGTTTGAGCTCATAGAGCGCGTCCAGTAATGTAGTAGAAGCAATAGCAGAGCGACGGTAAGCCCCTGGCAACTGCCCGGATTAAATAAGGTGGGCGCAAAGAAAGAGCCAGTCAGTCGCAGTTGGCCGAAAAGACACTGCCGTCGTCGTCATCATCATCCTCGTCATCGCCTTCGACGACGTTATCGCCGTGGAAGGTGCTTGCCATACTGAGCAGCATCGCGGTCGTCGCCGTGTATGCAGAGACGATGCTCCTGCCGGCGATCCCGGACCTGATAGACGAGTTTGGCATCAGCTACAGCACGTCGTCGTGGATCCTGTCGTCGTTCCTGATAGTGGGCGCCATATCCGTCCCCGTGGTCGGCAGGCTGTCAGACATGTACGGCAGGAAAAAGATGCTCATGATAGTGATGGGCATCTACGCGGCAGGCGTCCTTGCTGGCGGCTTTGCCACCGACATTTACACCATGGTCGCGGCGCGGTCCGTGCAGGGGATCGGCATCTCGTTCTTTCCAATCGTGTTTGGCATAGTGCGCGACAGGTTCCCCCGGGAAAAGCTGGCTATAGCGCAGGGCACGCTGATCTCGATGTTTGCGTTTGGGGCGGTCATAGGGCTGATGGCAGGGGGCACGATAACGAACAGCTTTGGCTGGCGCGCCACCTTTTACCCGGTCGCCCCGGTAGTGGTCGCCCTCATAGTGGTGATCGCCCGGCTTGTGCGGGTCGCCGACGAGCCAGCCGAGAAATCGAGGATAGACATAGCAGGCATCGCGGCGCTTGCAGCCACGGTGATACTCTTGCTTTCGGCTCTCAACTTTGTGCAGGCGGGCACCGAAAATGATGGTGGTGATGGCAACAGTAACAGCACGGATGGCGCCAGGTTGTTGCCGCTGTTGCCGGCGGCATTTTTTGCAGGCGGCCTCGCCTCGCTTGCAGTGTTCATCCTTGTCGAAAGGAGGTCGAGCGCGCCCCTAGTGGACCTGAAGCTGATGTCGTTCCGGCCCATACTGCTCTCAAACGTGATAGCGATCATCATCGGCCTGTCGATGTTTGCCGTGTTCCAGACCGTGCCAGTGCTTGTCAGGAGCCCCGGCCCTTCCGGCTTTGGAGGCACCGCGGCAGATGCTGCGCATGTGCAGCTGCCCTTCTCGATAGTGGCGCTCGCATTCGGGCCGACGTCCGGCTACATCATTTCCAGAATGGGCGCTCCCCGTGTTGCCATCGCCGGCGCGGCCATCGCGCTTGCAGGGTTTGCAGGCATGCTCTTTTTCCACGGCGCGCCGGTCCAGCTTGCTGCCGGCCTTGCGATCATTGCCACCGGCCTTTCGCTTACCGACGTGGGCCAGATAAACATGAACACCATGGCCACCCCGCCAAAGCACATGGGCGTGTCGTTTGGCATGAACACACTCTTTCGGCTGGCGGGGGCGTCGGTCGGCCCTGCGGTGGCAGGCATGTTCATGCAGGCAGGGCAGGTGACCATAGGCGGCGCCAGTTTCCCGGCGCCGGCGCAATACACGTCGATATTCCTGTTTGTGTCCGCGCTCGCAGTGGCGCTTGTGGCGCTGGCGTTTGCGCTCAGGCGCGCCATCTCAAGAATAGAGCCTGCTGCAGCCGCGGCGCAGTTTAAATGATCATGCGACGTATTATTGCCACACACACATAATATCGCCATGATCGAAGCACAAGACGCGGCCAGGGTCGCCGACGCGCTGGGCCGCAACCTCGCAGGCGTCGCAATGGACAGGTCTAACTTTCAGCGGCTGCCGGACACGTTCTGGGGCTATTTTGCAAGGGGCCACGACGCAAAGGGCACCTTTGCGGTAATAGTCACGTATTCCGAAGACGGCCGGGACGTGGACGAGCTTATTAAAATGTACGAGCAGTGGGCCGCAAATGCAAAAGCCAAGTCACCTGCTCGATGACCCATTCGCGGAATTTTGCGATGGCAAACTCCTCCGATTCTTTGACAAAAGCTGGGTCCTTGACGCGCCACTGCTCCTGCGGGATGCCGTCAAAGAACTCTTGCATGCATGCATGCACGCACAGGATAAAGCGGAAGCGCAGATTGCGCGGGTTCTCCTCCAGCCCGTACCGGCGCAGGACGGCTGCGACCTGTGCAAAGACCGTGTCGTAGTTGCGCTTGAACGGCTCGACGGCAAACGTGTCGCGCAGCACCTGCGATATGGCGTCAAGGTTCTGCCGGAGGCTCATGTCATCATTTAGGAGCAGGAGGAGAAGACGTAGAGGAGTCCCGGAGCGACTGCATCTTTTTGGAATAAACGGCCTGCATGTTGGCGTCCACGTCGAGGCCGTATTTCGACGCCAGGTAGTGCAGGAGCGCGACTGACTCGGTTATCTCTAGCTTGGCGTGCTCGGTGTTGCTTTTCTCCATCGCAAACGCTATCTCGCCTATTTCCCGCACAAGGTGTATGAACGCGGCCTTGGAGTCGCCACCAAACTTTTTCTCATAGTATTCAACGGCAATAGAAGACGAGGACATCATACGTATCTATCCGGATGCACTTTGCTGCGCGCGGCTATTTAATTTAATTTCGGCTGATGCACCACATGGTATATAGCGAGTTTTTGCGCAGCAAGACACCATAGTGCGGAAGGATTTCATCGGGGTCATCGCAGTCGTGGCGGTGTTCGTTGCAGGGGGCACCATCCTGATGCAGTCCAAGATGCTGCCGGAGGAACACGCTCAGGATTTCCGCACTCTTGAGAACATATCCCTGCAGTCCGAGGTCAAGGTGCTGCAGGAGCCGACGCCGGCGAACAACACGTACATCTATGCGATAAACGACGTGGCAAAAGAGTCGTGGGAAATTGCGAAAAAAGACCCCCGCGTGCAGCAGATAATCGGGGAAGCAAGAGGTGGCAGGGCGCTGACCGTGGCGGCGGTGCAGCCTAGCGCGTTTGTCAGCCTGGAGGGCAAGGTGACGCACAGCGGCCTTGGGCAGGTTGTGATAACCCAGAACTGGCAGTTCGTGGACGGCAGGCCGTACGTGCAGGCAGGGTTTTCCGAGCTGGACGGCAGGCAGGGCCAGTCGCGCCAAAAGATATGGAACGTGGCAGTCGACCTTGAAAGAGATAAAGTAGTCAGCATACAGGACGAGCAAGAGCACGTCATGACAGAGACGCTGAGAAAAGACATCGTGTACGGCGGCGTGAATATGTACCTGCCTGAAAGGGTGACTGCCGACGCAGGCTCGACTGTAAGGTGGGTCAACGAGTCGGCGATAAAGCACAACGTCGTCGGGGTGTACAGGACGGCGTCAGGGGCGGAGGAAAAGCTGGACAGCGGCTTTTTCGGCCAGAACGAGGACTGGGAGCACACTTTTGCAGAGGCAGGCACGTTTGACTACCACTGCACCATCCACTCTGAAGAGGGGATGAAGGGCACGCTGACGATAGCAGCGCCCTAGAAGGGCATTGTTGCGACATACGCTTGTCTAATAATAATGAAAAGGTCCCCCACTTACTCCCCGCCCATAAAGCGTAGACTTTTAACCCCGACGATGGAAGCATCCTTGGTTTTAAACTTAGGCAAAAGAAAAGTTCTGAACGAAGCACAGTTGAAAGAGATGGTCATGCCGGGCGAGGGCCAGCTTTTTGGGAGGGTCATCAAGCTCGTCGGCGGCGACAACATCATTGTAAAATGTACAGACGGCAAAGTACGCACGTGCCGAATCAGAGGCAAGATAAAGAGGAGGATGTGGATACGCGATAACGACCTTGTGCTGGTGGCGCCATGGGACTTCCAGTCGGACAAGGCAGACATCATATGGAGGTACATCTCGGCGCACGCAGAGAAGCTAAAGGCTGACGGCAAGCTGACTGGCCTCGAGGAATAGGGAAAGAGAGAGAAAGAGAGGCATGCCCAAGACATTTGCAGAGCTTGGACTTGGCGACAGCGTCCTTGCCGCCCTGAAAGAAAGCGGCTTTGAGACGCCGTTTCCGATACAGGAGGCGGCAATACCGCTAATACTTCAGGGCAAGGACGTTCTGGGCCAGGCGCACACAGGCACCGGCAAGACCGCCGCGTTTGCACTCCCCCTGCTGTCAAAGATGGGCGGCAGCAGCCATGGAAGCAGGCAGCCGCAGGCGCTCGTGCTGGTCCCGACCAGGGAGCTTGCAGTGCAGGTCACAGGCGAGATAAACAGGCTTGCGCGCCACACTCCGAACGCAAGGGCGGTGGCAGTCTATGGCGGCGAGAGCTTTGGCCTGCAGCGCGAAAAGCTGAGGAAGGGCCCGCAGATAATCGTCGCCACGCCGGGCAGGCTGATCGACCACCTTCAGAGGAGCACGATAAGGCTTGGCGACATCATGTACGTCGTCCTCGACGAGGCTGACAGGATGCTCGACATGGGCTTTATCGACGACATCAAGTTCATACTGTCCCGCATATCAAACAACAGGGACAGGCAGACGATGCTTTTCTCGGCCACCATGTCGCAGGAGATATTGAAGCTGGCAAGGGACTATATGCGCAAGGGCGACATGATGCGCGAAGTCAGGCTCAACACGGAACAGACTGCGGTCAAGAGCGTTTCGCAGGCTTACCTGCTGGTCGGCGAGCAGGAAAAGTTTGTCAGGCTGGTCGACATCATGCGGCCGCTCAAGGAGCAGGCCATCGTGTTTGCAGCCACCAAGAACAGGACTGACAGGCTGGCCCGGGACCTGCGGCAGGAGGGGTTCCGCTGCTCCGCAATCCACGGCGATTTGCACCAGAAGCAGAGAGACACCGTCATGCAGAGGTTCAGGAAAGGGGCAGACAGCGTGCTCGTGGCTACAGACATTGCGGCAAGGGGTATAGACGTGCCTGCCGTGGGCCACGTGATAAACTACGACGTGCCCATAGACACAGAGACGTACTTTCACCGCATCGGCAGGACGGCGAGGGCCGGCGCGCAGGGCAGGGCTGTGTCGCTCGTGACGCCGGACAGGTTCCCAGACTTTGAAAAGATACTGAGGCAGTCCAAAGGGACGTCGTCATCGGCAGGGATAAGCAGGCTGAACGAGGAGATGGGCATACCTGCGCCGGCAAGGCGCAGCATGCAGCAGCCGTCGTTTGTAAAGTACCGCCGCGACCATCACCATCATCACAATCATCGCCGCCACCACCACCAGCATAATGACAGCAGTAACAACAATAGGACGAGCAGCAAGGGACGGAGGTAAGGGAGAGAAAGGCTTGTCGGCCCCAAGAGACGACGAGCACATTATAAAGTGCAGCATCTGCGGGCGGGAGCTAATCGTCAAAGACACCGTCAACAACGGGGTCGCCTTCCTGAGCCACCTAAAGATAGACCACGGCATAACCTACACCCCGCAGCTTATGACGAAAGCAAAACAAAAGCCAAGGCCGGCGCGGCAACAGCAGCAACAACAACAGCAGGAATATTCGGTGGCCGCCGGGGGCAGAGATGGCAATGACAGCAGTAACAGTTAAACCAAGCTTTGCACACTAGTGAGCGTATATGGGTGGGGCCGCTTATGGGAGATACTGAACAGGAGAGGTCTTTTCGCGAGCTGTATGCGCAGGAGCTTCGGAAAAAGAGCAGAAACGAGCTGGAAGACGAGAGGAAAAAGGTGAACCAGCAGGGCATGAAGACTCCCGGGAGAAGGGGAGAGCAGATCAAGCACGAGGAGATAGACAGGGAGATAGTCAGGCGCTACAGCCTGAAGCAGACAGGCTGATAACAATAATACAAAACATAGCATCAGCCACCGCCGCATGGTAAAGCGTGCATGTATGTAAATGCCAGTCCAGAACAACCGTTAAATTGCTTGCCGCGTAATTCAATCTACTGTGTACTCTAGCATGGAGAAAGCAAAGGCAGGCTCGTGGTGCCTGGTAGAGATCGGTGGCACTTCGGTAGTAGCAAGCGTGGTGCACGTAGGCAGGGGCAAGTTCATCATAGTCGAGGACAAGGCAGGCGGGGCCTACGCTGGCAAAAAGATAGACGCATCGGACATTTTGCGCTGCAATTTATGAGATATTATTTCATTACAAAAAAAAGATTGGGGAGGCCGCGGCCCTTTTTACGGGACCGGGTTCTGCTGGCCTGCGGTCAGCTGGGCCTTCCACGTCTGCGGCAGGTTCTGCACCCACCCGTTGTAGACGTTGGGTATGGCAAGCACACCCTGGCCGCCCATGCCCCTGTTTGCCGTGACGCTTGCGTCCTTGGCCGTGCTTGCAGAGGCCACGAGTGCCACCCTGCCCACTATGGCTGCGTCAGCAGGGTTGCCGTCGCCGTTGGGGTCGCCGTCTACCACTATCACGGCGTTTGAGAACTTGCTTGCCACGTAGGCGTAATAGCCTCCGCCCTGCTTGGCCCCAAAGTTGACGCCATGGCAGCCTGCGTCGCACGGGAGCATTTTGACCACGGTGTCTGTCACGGTGTCTGTCACGGTGATGGTCGCAGTGAGCGTGTTTGCAGTCACCATGTACCTGCCGTTTGGCGACACCGGCGTCTGTATGGGGAGCGCGCCAACAGGCCCGGTCAGCGCGCCGCTTATCGGGTCATAGTTCTGCAGCAGGTTGATGGTCTTGATCACCTGGTCCTTTGTCGCGCCCTGCATGCTGACGACGCTTATTGTGCTGTCAAGCAGGTTTGCAACATAGTATTTGCTCGAGTCCGGCATCATGCCTGTCGCAATGGGCAGCGCGCCGGTCGCAGGCTTGGCCTCTATCGAGCTCGTGTCGAACCCGTACAGCGTCGAGTCGGCGCTGAAGGCGTTTGGCGTGACCATCTTCTTCCCGTCGTGGCTCATCCAGTGTGCGTGAGGGTGCGATGAGGGCTCGCCCGGCCGCTGCATCGGTATTTCTCTCTGGATGCTCTGGCCGCCTGGGGCCATCTCGACCACCACGTCCTCGCCGTTGAGTGCGACGTGCACCTGGTCGGTGTCCGTCCGGGTCATGACGTGCGACGGGGACTCGCCCACCGACACGTTCTTGACCAGCTTGCCGGTCGCCCTCTCAAACACGGTCAGCTTGCTGTCGAACCACTGCGTCTGGTAGATCAGGTTCTGGTTCCTGTCGGTCCACATGTTGTGCGGGTTGTTCATGTTTATCTGCGGCAGGGCGACCTTTCTTGCGACCTGCCACGTCTGCGCGTCTACTGCCGTCGCGGTGCCGGGCTTGGTCTTGCCCGTCGTCTTTTCAAACTGGGTGTCCACCCACACCTGGCCTACTCCGGGCGTCGCCGGGTTTGAGAGGGGCGGCAGCGTTACGTCGTTGCCATAGCGCGCGTTCAGGACTGCTGGAAGGTTCACAACCACCCCGCCTGTGATCCTCACGTCAACGTTTGGATAGGTGACGTGCCACGGCGACGGGGAAGTATAGTCCTGCCAGTTTGCCGGGGCCGTCGCGATAAAGAACGTGCGCAGCAGCCTCGTTGCAAGGTCGCTTGAAGTCGGCACCGTGATGCCGTTTACAAGCGACACCTGCTCGCCAAGGTCTAGGCCCGCAGTGGCCGGGTCGTCGACGATTACTGCGCCAAACATGTACGGGTGCACCTTGCAGGTGAACACGTACAGGCCGGGGTCTTGCAGCGTGACTGACTGGGAGCTCTTGGAAGGCTCGGCCTGGTCAAAGGGCATGTTTGCAGCGCCGGCCGGGAATATCAGGCTGGTCACCGTGTGCACCGTGTTTGACCTCACGTTAAAGTCGACCCTCACGCCGGGGTTGCCGACTGCCAGGGACTCGGTGCCGCTTGCGGTGATGTCGCCGGCCGTGTTCCTGAACCACCTGCCAGGCTCGTCTGTCAGGTCGAACTGCACCCTGTTGCCGGAAGAAGAAGAGCCGTCGGCAAGGGCCGGACGTACGAGGCTTGAGGAGCCTGCCATGCCCAGAGGCGACACAAAGAGCATCGCCGTCAGCATGAGCGAGAGCGCCACGCCAGCATACATCATCATTGTAGTAGTAGCGTTCTTTGTTGCTGGTTTCTTCGTCATAGCAGGCAACGAGTAAAGCTACATGTATTTAAGAACTAGATATGCTATCCACTTGGAGAATCGCCGCACATTTTTTTAGTGGCTGAAAAACCGAAACCCGGAAACGTGCGTGCAAGTATCTTGTACTGGTTTTTTATGGAATGGTCGTAGCTGCCCGAGAACGTATCAAGCGGCAAGGTATTCTTGCGCCAGCAGCGTTGCGGAGCGGGCCGCTTTTGGACGTCGAATTCCCGCCGGCGCTTGCAAAAAAGCGGCTGTAGAGTATGCGATCTGCGCTTGCGCGCGCAACATAATAACGCGGAAGGCGTTTCCTGTAGCGCAATTGCAGCCGGCAGGTTCTCCAGGCAATTCAATGGTTTGCAGGATGTTGCACGGCAGCGAGAGGATCCTCCTTGCCTTTGCAGCCTATGGAGCCGTTGCAGGCGGGATTACGGTTGTTGACAGCCTGTCTTATGAACACGATGTCTTTGCAACGCTTGCAATAGTGATGAACCTGCCTACGATAATCGCGTTTTTCATGTTCCTCGGCGAAGGTTCATCCGTCCCGGTGCCAGCAGGGCTCTGGCCTGCGACAATAGTGGCAAGCACCATCCTGGTGTGACTGGCTCTCGGCTCGGTAGTTTACCTGTTCTACAGGATGTTCAAGCTCGGGCCGTAGTAAGCAAGCCTGTAGCATATGCACGCACTCCTCCCCTCTCTCTACCCCGCAATATCCTCAACGAACCGCCAGACGATTAGCAGCGCAGGAGAGCGGAAATAATAATAAATAACGACGCCGGCTGAGAGATGATCGTTCTATATATGCCGTGTCTTGTGACGGTTGGCGGATTTTTCGGCGACGAAGGAAAGGGCAAGATAATAGCGTACCTGGCCAAAAAGGACAACCCGGCCATCGCAGTCAGGGGAGGCGTGGGCCCAAACGCCGGCCACACGTTTGCTTTTGAAGGAAAAGAGTACAAGGTGCGCATGCTGCCAAGCGCGGCTCTCAACCCGACCACGCGGCTTCTCGTGGGCGCCGGCGTGCTGGTCAACCCGCAGGTGCTGCTGAGCGAGGTGGCGATGTTCAAGGCCGAAGACAGGACATACGTGGACGCCCAGTGCGGCATAATCGAGCAGGCGCACATCGACCGGGACAGGGCCGAAGATCATTTGAAGGGCAAGATAGGCACCACCGGCACGGGCACCGGCCCGGCAAACGCCGACAGGGCGCTCCGCACCCTGAAGATGGCCAAGGACGTGCCTGAGCTTTCGCTCTACATAGAAGACGTAAGCAACTCGGTCAACTATGCGCTTGAAAGCGGCGAAAAGGTCCTCGTCGAGGGCACGCAGGGGACGTACCTCTCGCTGTTCCACGGCGGCTATCCCTACGTGACCTCAAAGGACGTGACTGCGTCGGGCATATGCTCCGACGTCGGCATCGGCCCCAAGAGGGTGGACGACGTGCTTGTGGTGTTCAAGGCTTATGTGACCCGGGTGGGGGGCGGGCCGCTTGACAACGAGCTTTCAGAGGAAGAGGCGAAAAAGCGCGGCTGGCTCGAGTTTGGGAGCGTGACAGGCAGGCAGAGGAGGGCGGCGCCTTTTGACTTTGCGCTTGCGAAAAAGTCGATAAGGCTCAACAGCGCGACCCAGCTTGCCGTGACCAAGCTGGACATCATGTTCCCGTCGTGCGCCCGGGTGCGCCAGTACGAGAAACTGCCGGCCGATGCAAGGAAATACATCGAGGATATTGAAGGCGAGCTGGGCGTCCCGGTGACAATGATAGGCACGGGCCCCGAGCTTGACGACGTGGTGGACAGAAGGAAAACGACCTAAGAAGACCTGGCTACTGCGGCCTTGAGCGCGTCGCGGCACGTCCGCAGCAAATACAACGTCTCTTCTGTTTTGCCATAGGCGTCCACTGCCGTCAGCTGGAGCATTGCCGCTTTTGCGGCGGCAATCAGGTCCTCCCTCTTTGCGGTCCGCTTTGACGCTGGCGGAAGTTTCTCCCCCTCAAGCTCTGGGTGGCGCAGCTTTACTGCCAGGATGGCGCGCTCGATTGCGACGTACGCCTGCCACAGCAACTCATCATCATCGTTGTCGTTGTCGCTATTGCTGCTTTCAAGCAGGGTCCGGGCCTGCTCTACCAGGCTGCGGATTTTTCCTTTTTCTTCTTCATCTCTTTCTGCCGCAGATGATGATGACGACGATGGTAGCGATGGAGATGGTGCCATCAAGCAAGGTAGCAGGGCGGATGACTTTAATACTGTACCTGTCAACCACATCATGATTTGCCACTAAAGGCGCCCTGCTACATCCCGCTTGCGGGGCTCAAGGACTTTGGCCGGCTTGCCTGCGCGCTGGAGCGGGCGCCCATGCCCTCGTTTTCGCTGACGCTTGGGGGCAAGCAGGTGCTTGCCGTGCAGCTGGACATCTTGAATGGCAGGCCGGTGATATACTACGCCGAGGCCGAGATCGGCCCCAACACCCAGTACCTGGCGTACAGGGCGTCAGGCGGCATGGAGGAGGTGACGCTTGCAGAGGCGGTGGGCAACCCGACGTTTGTCTATTCGCCGATCCTAAAGGTGGACAGGTTCCCGCCGGCGCTTGCCAAGAACGCTAGGATAGACAAGAAAAAGTCCGGCTATACGGTCATCAAGCTCAGGGATCTGGCGTCGCTTGCCAAGGTGGCCGCTTACAAGACCATCTACGAGGAGGCGCCCCTGCCGCTCTTTTACTCCAGGGAAGAAGGGAACAGGCACATACTCGGCACGCCGATGAGCGTGAACGAGAACGATTCCGTCTCTTACTATTACTATGTCGCGCTCGATGGCGAGCCGGCTGCTGCGATAGGGCCGTTCCTGCGCTACTCGAGCCAAAAGCCGGAGCAGCCCACGTTCACGGCAAGCCTGGATGAGCACGGCTTCATCTACATGAAAGTGGTCAGGCTTGCAGACGGGCACCCGCTGGTAAAGTCCTATGAGGGCTAGTAGCAGCAGTTATTCGGTGCGGATGGCGCAGGCCGCAAAAAAGAAAAAGAGCAGGATAATCTTGGCAGTCGACCCCAGGCCCGGCGCCGCAAAGAACCTAAAGCTTTTTGCCAAGAAAAAGATAGGCGCAGTCGCCGGCCACATATGTGCAGTCAAGCTCAACTTTCACCTGCTCCTCCCGCTGTCTGCCAGAGAAGTCTGGGACATTACGAAATTTGCGCACTCGCACGGCCTGCTCTGCATAGCAGACATCAAGCTGAACGACATCGAGAGCACCAACAGCGCCGCAGTAGAGCACCTGGCGGCCATGGGGTTTGACGCCGTGATAGCAAACCCGTTCATGGGGCCCTCCGAGTTTGCGGCTCTGGTGAAAAAGGCGCACAGCATGGGCCTTGGCGTCATAGCGCTCGTGTACATGAGCCACCCTGACGCAAGCGCGGGGTACGGCCTGCCTACTACTACAACGACGACGACGACTGTTACTACTACCACCACCGTTGCTGCCGGCGGCAATAATGCGGATAATCGTGAAAGCAGGATCTACAAACTGTTCCTTGAAAGGGCGCTGGCGGCCGGGGCCGACGGCATAGTGGTGGGCGCGACGCAGGCAGACGTGCTTGGCGAGGTCAGGGGCAGGGGCATAGAGATCTACTCGCCGGGCGTGGGCGCGCAGGGCGGAGATGTCGAGCAGGCGGTCAGGAGCGGCTCGGACTATTTGATAGTAGGCAGGTCGATAATTGAGGCAGGCGACCCGGCTGCCGCTGCGCGCCAGCTGAAAAAGAGGGCGGCGGCTGCGGCGGCAGGCTCAGGTCTTTCTCAATGATGACGATGACGATGAAGACTGGGAGGATGAAGAGAGGAGAAAAGCCCTGGCCGCTGCGAGCAGGTCGCGGGCGTTTTTAAAGGTCACGAGCTTGACTGCGTCTTCGTACTTTCTCCACGCATGGTCCGTGTGCTCGTGCGATATCTTTACCTCGCTGGCACCAGAAGTCCGTGCAAGGAAGAATACCACCTCCTTGTCCACCAGCCTGCGGGCCTTCCTGTACCTGTAGGATATCGTGCGCTCAAAGCCGTCGATGAACTCGATGTCGGATATGCCGGTCTCCTCCCGTATCTCTCTGGCAGCCGCCTCGTGCTCGGTCTCGCCCTGCTCGATGTTGCCTTTTGGGAAATCCCAGTGGCCCGCCGTGTAATGCAGGAGGAGGTACTGCGGCTCTTTATTGCCGTTGCCGCCGCCGCTGCTGCCGCCACCATCGCCTTCCCTGAAAAGGACGGCTCCGGCAGACCGCTCGTCAAACACCATTTGTATATGCGATAGAGTGATGCACGCGCTGGTTTGTATATTTTTTCCCTAATCTCCGGCGGCAGTCGCCGCCGCGTCGTCGTCCTCCTGCTCTTCCCTCTCTTCTTCTCCGGGGGCCGCCTTGGGCGTATAGTCGTGCACGTCCTCCCACTCTTCAAAAGTCATCCAGTAGCCGCAGAACCACCGCTGCGCCTGCTCGTCGTACTGGCCGTGCTCTGGCATTTCTGTCAAAGTGGATGGAGCGAGAGAGGGTATTTATTTATTAATAAAATATGATGGTCAGAGTTTCACGTCGGTGGCGCCGCCACCACCACCGCTACTGCTGCCGCCGGCGCCACTATTATTGCCACTGCCTGTTGCGGCCCGCCTCTGCTGATGGTGGTGCCTGAACCGCTGGTAGACGAACGCGGCTGCCACAAGCGCCACTGCGAGGCCCACGAGGAGCGACGATATGAGCGTGAAGGGGTTGGTGCCGGCAGTCAGCACTTCGGCAAACTGGACCACCGGTATGTACAGCAGGCCGAGCACGACCAGGCGCAGTATGTCAGACATCTCGCGCGAGCTGCCCCTGAGCCAGTTGGCCAGGAACACGCCGCCCAGGATGGTCGCAAGCCCTATCCACACCAGCGTGATGGTGCCTTTGGCAAAGCTCCCGACCACGGTCTTGTTGGTAATGATGTCCAGCGCGGTCATCTGGTTGACCGGTATGTCGTGGGGGATGCTGGACAGGCCGTTTGCTATTGCGGCAAGCATGATGAGCACCCCGGCTATTACAGAGAATATCTTGATGAAGTCGGTCGGCCCCATCTTGCCAAGAGACCCGACTGCCTTGTCGATGTCAAACGCCCTGACAATGAAGGCGCCGCCCAGGATTGCAAGTATCATCACGGTCAGCCACTTGGTCTGCTCAAAAGCAACCGCAAGCCCGCCTGCGAGCAAGAGCGCGCCCGGCACGCCGAGGAAGAACTTGCTGTACTGCGGGTCGTACATGAGCGCCTTGATGTACCTGCCAAACAGGGCGTACGAGTACTCGACGCTCCGGCTGTGGCGGATGATTATGCGCTGCACCGATACTACGGGAACTCGGGACTGGATTACCGGAAGCACTGTCTCGTCGTCCTCGCCGTCGGAGACGATCACCGCGCCTGTCGCCTGGTACTTTGCGAGGATGGCCTGCACCTCCCGGCTTATCTTTTCGTCGGCCTCGACCCCTCGGTTGAACTTGCCTGCCACGACGGCGACCTCGGCGTTGTAGCCCTTGCTCACAAGCTCCTCGTACGTCTTGACTGCGCCGAAAATCGCGTTTGCGTCGGCGTCTTCAGGGTCTTCGATGGCAAGCCTCGTGCCGGCGTTGATGCACTGGTCTCGCCCCACGATCGGCGTCTCGATGCCGCCCTTTGAGCCAATGTCATCGTCCCTGTCGATGCAAAGTACAAGGAGCCTGCTCTGGGCCGCTTCGGGGCCCTTTGGTACGTCCAGCTTGTGGTTGCGCTGGTATTCGACAGGCTCTTGTGGCATATTTTTTGCTCGCTCTGCTTACTTGCCGGCACATGCTGGTTGCGCAAACTGCTTAATTAATTTAATCAACTCCAGCTGAGGTTATTTTGCGGTTATTGACGATACCTGCAAGAAAACCTCAATTCTTTGCAAAGTTGAGGCAGACGAGGTACAATTCAGAGCTTTCCTGCCTGCTTGCAGAGGGCTTGCTCACGAGTACCTTCTGAAAGCCGGCTGCGGTCATCTCGGCCTTGAGTTCCTTCAGGAACTCGCCCTCAAACACCTTGAACACGGCGCTGCCGCCCTGCCTCAGTATGCTCTTGGCAAGGGCAAGGGCGCTCCTCGTGAGGTCTATCTGCCTTGCGTGGTCGACCTCCCACATGCCGCTGATGTTTGGCGCCAGGTCCGACAGCACGACGTCAGCAACTGATCTTTCGTTTCCTTCCCCGAGAGCATCGGCTATCCTGGCAGGAGTCAACGGGTCGGTGATGCTTCCCTGCAGGATTATGGCGTTGGCGACCGGCTCAACCTCCTTGAGGTCGATTCCGACCACCCTGCCCGTCGGCCCGACGTGCTCTGCAGCCACCTGCACCCAGCCGCCGGGCGCGCAGCCGATGTCGACTACCCTGTAGCCTTTTTTTAAAAGCCGGTAAGAATCGTCGAGCTGTTTTAGTTTGTATGCGGCCCTGCTCCGGTATCCCTGGTCCTTTGCCAGCCGGCGGTAGTGGTCGCGCCGGGCGTCCTGCAACCTCATGTTGTCGTCGTCGCCAGTGAGGAGGATGATGATGCCTCTTCTTCGCCGTTGCCTTTAGGCTGCTGGGAAGAAGCAGCGGCGGCCATCTGCCTCTTTTGGTCTGCCAGGTCGAGGGAGACAAGGAGCCACTTTTCGAGCAGGCCGCAGGTTATCGGGCTGTACGAGCCTTCCAGCGAGCACATGTGCTCGTACTGGCACGTGAGGCAGGGCGCATTCTCTACGCTGCTCGTGTCTATAGGGAGCTTGGTGGCAAAAAGCTTGTACGTCCACCGGCCGTTTTCAAGCATCTTTTTGCGCCTGATGAGCGAGCGGCGCTCCAGCCGGATGGCCACGCGAGAGCCGTCGCGGCTTGTCAGGTCCAGCTCTTTCCAGAGCTCGGACTGGAGGATGCCGTCCTTGCCGTTTGAGACAATAGTCCTGAAAACCTTGCCCGTCAGATCCTCGATCTGGGCCTCGTTTAACGTCATCTTCTAGACAGCGACCCCCAAGATACTATGATCAGCGTGAAACTGATAAATAATCCTTTTCGGCAGGCGCCTCAAAAACGGCCCCCGCCACGTGCTTCTTACCGGGCCTTTTCATCCATCTGTATGATCCCAAACATGTTGCCCTCGGTGTCCTGGCAGGCTGCAAACCAGCCCACGCCCGGTATAGGCATCTTGGGCTGTACCACCTTGCCCCCGCCTGTTTCGATCTTTTTCGAGTACTGGTCGACGTCTGGCACGCCTATCGTGTTCATGGCAGGCATCCCGGCCTGGCCGCGTCTGGATATCCCGCCGTTTATCCCGGGCTCTTTCTTGTCGTCGCCGGTGGTGGCCATCCAGTACTCCATGGGGCCGCCCCACTTGGCAAACCTCCACCCAAACACCGTCTCGTAGAACTTGATCGCCCTCTTCGGGTCGTCGGCTGTCATGTCGAAATGAACTGGTCTTGGCATTGTGCGGCCTGATAGGACGGCCAGCTATTTAAATATGCTTACCAAAGGTAAGTAAGGGAAAGAAGGTTACTTGCTGCCAGACCCCTTCTTCTTGCTGTTGCCAAATATCTTGTCGAAATACTCGGTGTTTTCAAGCACCTTTTCGGCCGCCTCGCCCTCGTTCACCTTTGCGAGGTCCTTGGCGAGCTTTTTCTTGTATTCCAGCTGCATCTGGCGGGCTATCTGGATGCGCTGCGCCTGGGGCGAGCCGGCGCCGTGCATCGACTCGGTGAGGTAGCCTACAGCGTTGCGGCCAAGCGTCATGTTCTCTATCAGGCGGAGGATGCGCACCCTGTTCTCTGTCGAGACGCCCTTTCTCCCCTTCAGGTATTTCTCGAGGATGGGGCCGGTCACCTTGCCCCTGAAATCTTTCTCAGACGGCATCGTGACCATGAGGCCGCCGGCGATGTCCTGCGCCAGCCTGCCTATTTCATAGGGGAACCGGGTCACGTTGTGCTTGCACACGTTTGCCAGCATGTCGTCGCACTGCCAGTTGCCCGAAGCCGTCCTGTGAGCCTGGTACGAAGATGCAATGCCTGCTGCAAAGATGGTCTCGTTCAGGTGCGTCATCTCGACCAGCTTGTCCTTGATGTGCGACGCGCTTGCCACGCCGTTATAGTCCGCTATCGCGGCAGCCGCGCCTATCAGGACGTCGCCAAGGCCGGTCTTGCACACGTATGACCGGCGGTGGTAGCAGGTGAACCTCTCGACCAGCATGGCGGCATAGTCGTACTCGCCGTCCATGAATATCAGCTCGTTTGGTATGAACACGTCCTCAAAGACTATCATGGCCTCCTGGCCTGCGAACTGGCTGTTGCCGGCGTCCATGTCGCCGTCTTCCATGCTGCGGGTGTCGCACGACTGGCGGCCATAGATGTACGTGATGCCCGGGGCGTCAACCGGGACTGCGCCCACGATGGCATAGTCCTTGTCCTCGGCCTTGAGCCTCATGGTGGGCATGACCAGTATCCAGTGCGAGTTGATGCAGCCAGTCTGGTGGGCCTTGGCGCCGGTGATGTAGACGCCCTTTTTGTCCCTCTTGGTCACGTGGACAAACATGTCAGGGTCGGGCTGCTGCGAAGGCGAGAGGCTCCTGTCGCCCTTGACGTCTGTCATGGCGCCGCCGATGACATAGTTCTCCCGCTGGATCATTTTTATAAAATCAGTCAGGCGCTTGTGGTACGGCGTCTTGAACTTTTGGTCTATCTCGTATGTGGTGGAATAAAGGGAGTTGAGGGCGTCCATGCCGACGCAGCGCTGGAAGCACGTCCCGGTGAGCTGGCCCAGCCGGCGCTGCATCCTGTTCTGGTTGACCAGGTCCTGCGCGCTCTCGGCAATGTGCAAAAAGCGGTTGACGTTCAGGCCGGATATAGACGACTTGGCCGCCGCCATCTCTGGCTCCTCGTTTGCGAGGTCGTAGGTAGCAGCCACGGCGTTTATGGACGGGCGGATCATAGGGTGATCCACCGGTTCCTTGACAAGTTCTCCAAAAAGGTATACCTTTAACTTTCTTCCTCTGAGGCTTTCGATGTATTCCGCCCCATTCCGGATAGGCATATGATGAGGTACTTGCGCTGCATGTTATTTATACGTTCTCGGCTCGGAGAATCGGCAAAAACCGGCGATTTGCGCAACAATTTTTGCGGTAAATGGCCGATAGCAGGGTAAAAACAATAAAGCAATCGACGAAGCAAGTATTACCATGATGACGATATGGCAGTAGACAGAGAAAAGATCGTGACTGCTGCCATCATAGCGGGGCTGTTTGGCGGCCTGGTCGGAGGGCCGGTCGCCAGCCTGGCCGACTATTACGCGCCGCCGGAAAAGAGGTTCTGGCTGTTCATGATACCAGAGTTTATCGGCTTTTGCTGCATGGGGCTCTTGGTGTATTACAGCGGCAGATCTAGAAAAAAAGAAAAAGAAAAGAAAGGCTCGCTACTACTGGATGTATGACTGGCCGGCCTTGTCAAAGTTCTTGACGACGTGAAAGTCGCTGCTGAACTGGTTCTGCGCCATGTAGCGCAGCTGCGGGAACAGAGAGGATGGGTCCTCCTTTGTCATCAGGGTGGAGCTGTGCCCTTCGCCAAGGAGCGCCTTGCACAGGTCGTAGGTCATCTGGCGCACCGTGTTTTCGTCCACTATGCCCAGGCTGTGCAGGTATTCATGGGCAAGCACCATAAAGAGGTAGGCGTTGTATTCGGAGTCAGAGCCGGATATCCTCTTGATGGCTGCAAGCACATAGCTGTTCATCACTATCACGTTTGAGCCGAGTATGTGGTATGCGCCCAGATTCGAGGGCATCACCTGCAGGATGAGCGAAAGGCCGGCCCTGTGCATCTTGAACTTCTTGAACACGGCCGACTTGACCAGCTCAAAGGCGCCGTCAAAGTCCTGCAGGCCGGCTACCCGGTCCGCAAACGCCTGCTGCTCTCTTCTTCTTTCGGTCTCTCCTGGAGGAGCCACTACAGGGGATGATCCGCACGCCGGCCGTATAAAGCAGGCAGTAAGCCCCTGCTTACTTTGTCAAGAGGGCAGGCAAGAGCACGCGTGACCACGTTCGCAATCTTTTTTACATCCGCCAGATCGCATAGATTTCGTGGCTTCAAAAAAGGCCGTCGTCAACCTTGACAGGATAATAACAAAACATCCCGATTTTCCCAAGCCAGGCATCCTCTTCAGGGACATAAACCCCGTGTTCCGCGATGCCGATGCGCTCAAGTTCATTGCTGGCGAGTTCTCTAGAAGATTCAAGTCAAGGTTCGACGCGGTGGCAGGCATAGAGTCGCGCGGGTTCATAGTCGCCACGGCAATCGGCATGAAGGCAGAGGCCGGCGTGATAATGATACGCAAGGCAGGAAAACTGCCGGGAGCCACAGTCAAAAAGTCGTACGACATCGAGTATGGCAGTGCCACCATGGAGATCCAGAACGGCGCGATAAAGCGCGGCCAAAAGATCCTGGTGGCTGACGACCTCATAGCCACGGGCGGGACGGCAGTCGCCGCGGCACAGCTGATAGAGGAGCTCGGCGGCAAGGTGGCCGGCTTTGGATTCGTCATCGAGCTTGCAGGGCTGAAAGGCGCAGACAGGCTGCGTGACATGGGCTACAAGGTCGAGTCTCTGGTGGTGTACGAATAGAAATGACAGCGACAGAAAAAGCAGCAGACATTGGCATAATCGGCGGGACTGGCGTCTACGACTCGGGCCTGTTTTCCGATAAAAAAGAGATCAAGATCCACACTCCGTACGGCGAGCCTTCCGACCTCATCACTGTGGGCGAGTATGCGGGCAGGAAAGTGGCGTTTCTGCCAAGGCACGGCAGGGGCCACAGGACACCGCCCCACAGGATAAATTTTCGCGCCAACATATGGGCGCTCAAGCAGCTTGGGGTCAAGCGCGTCATCGCGCCTTCCGCAGTCGGCAGCCTCAGCTTTGACTACAAGCCCGGAGACATCGCGCTCCCCGACCAGTTCATAGACTTTACAAAGAGCAGGCAGTACACCTTTTACGACGGCGGGCAGGTGGCCCACGTCTCCATGGCAGACCCGTTCTGCCCAGAGCTGCGCTCGATAGCGGCAAGAGTCGTCGAAAAGCTCGGCTACCCGTTCCAGCAAAAGGCCACGTACGTGTGCATAGAAGGCCCGCGCTTTTCAACCCGCGCAGAGAGCAGGTTCTTCCGGGACGTGATGAAGGCAGACATCATAGGCATGACGCTCGTGCCTGAGTGCTCGCTTGCCCGCGAGGCAGAGATATGCTACCTGTCCGTTGCAACCGTGACAGACTATGACGTGTGGGCCGACATACCGGTATCATCAAAAGAGATCATCGAGACGCTGCACAAGAACGTGGAAAAGACAAAAAAGCTCGTCGCAGAGCTGATACCGGCCCTGCCCGTCGAAAGAGTCAAGTGCGCATGCGGCTCGGCGCTTGAAGGCGCACTGCTATAATAATGGCTATTACTAGGATGGCGGCGGCCTGATGCCTTCTGGCAGGGTGACGTCGCCTTCTACTATCTTGCGCTGGATGGCCATTATCACAGCTTCAGGGTCGAGGCCCATCTTTGCAAGTTTGTTCTCGACGGTCTTGGCTATGGTCACGCTTGCGTTGTGGCCCCCTATCCTGCCAAACGCTATAGCCTTGAACTTGAACTCCTCGCCTTTTATCACGAAATAGCCTGAAAGCTTGGCCGCAATCTCGCTCCCGTCCGCGCTCTTGACAAACACTTTGAGGGGAGGAAGATCGTTGTCGTCGTCACCAGGCTTGCTCATCATTTTGATAACTTTCACTTGCCCTCGACTTCTATGTTGCGGTTCACGTTGTCCTTGACCAGCAGGCTCCACCACTCAGGGTCGCCTGTTATCTTGTAATCCCTGACGTCGACTTCGACTGCCTTGTCGTCGGCGTCTTCGAACCTGAACCTGCCCTCCCTTGGCAGCTTTACCAGGCGCCAGCGCAGGTGGCCCTTGCGCTTGCGGCTGACTGCGACTGCCCACTCTTCTTCGGCCTTTTTCTTGGGCATCCCGATATAGTCGACTATCTCTAAAATGCCCAGGCGCTTTTCCTCGCAGAACATCTCTTTGGTAAGCAGGCTGCGCCAGATGTCGACGGAGCCCAGCGTGCGGCCGCCCTCGTTGATGTTTATGACTCCAAAGTAGACCACCTTGTCGCCGCCGGTGGGGTCAGAGGTCGCCATTTTGCTATCTACAGCTTGAGGGGTCGCCTGCCCGCCTATTTAGTCCTTCTAGTCCTTGCGTCCTCGTACGGCCTTTCAAGCACGATGCCGATGTTGTCCACCCGCAGGTTCTTCTTGAAGGGTATGCCGTCCTCGCCGCAGCGCCTCCGGTAGCGGTTGGTCACTGCAAAGCGCGGGTGGAGCGACTCGTATTCCGTGCTCGTTATCTCGATGACCATGCCCCTGTTTACAAGCGAAATTGCAGCCGAACGCGCATGCTGCTCGTCCCACGACAGCTTGGCAGCCAGCGCGGCGGCGTCCATCTTGCCATTTTTCACTATTGCGACGTAGGCTTGCGCCTCGTCTGCGCTTATCTTTAGCTCCTCCACAATGGCCTGCTCGACGTTGGCAAGGCTGACTGCGGCACTGCCACTACCAGAGGAGGTCAAATCTGGTGCTGCCGCCTCCCGGCGCGTGGCTTACTGCAGCACCTGCGCGCCCTTGCCGAAATAGCCCTTGACATGCGGCCTGTACAGGTAGTACAGCACGAAGGCACTTACTTATTATTATGCCTATTATGTTGAACGAGGCCGCATGGATCACCAGGCTGATCACCGTGATGATGACAGCGGCCGTCCAGGCCCACGGTTTGCCGTACAGCAGATCCCATGTCATTGCAAACGACGCGATGCCGAGGGCAAAGGCAAACAGGCTCAAAGGACCTGAATGAAAAAATCGGAATATTAAGGGTTGATCCAAATCCAATAGCAAAACCTCTCCGTAGAAGGAAAATACACTGTGCGGTTTGCCGAACAGAAATGGAGATTGGTGATAAAGATCTGTTGGAATTCGCATAAAATCAAGTTGCTTTACGTTGAACGAAGGCCCAGTGTCTACAAGAACCTGGAGAGACGGCCAAGAAATACGAAATAAAAAAGTTATTACGCTCTGCCTGCAGCGATCGCTTCCTCCTATTTCTCCCTCCTTACTTTACTTCCAGCGACGACAGCACGTCCTCTGTGTGCTGCTCGTCCTTGACCTCGTCGGCGAGGATTGTGGTCGCCAGGTTGTACGTCACAAAGTCGCCCAGCTCCAGCGCCTTTTTCGCAAGCGCGTTATAGTTCTCCACGGCCTTGCCCTCAAACTCGAGCGCCCGCTCAAGCGCAGACCTGAGCGTCAGGTGCTTTGCCGGATCGAGCGGGCCGATTGTGCTCAGCTTTTCCCATTCGGACGGGTCGCTTGGCGCCCTGCTCCCAAGCTCGGCTATCCTGTTTGCAAGGAGCTCGCCGTGCATGAGCTCGCCCGTAGCCTGCGTCTTGAGCGCCTGCGCGTACGTGACCAGGCCGATGCCTTCCATGTTGATGCCCACGTACCAGAAGTAGTGGAATATCCTCATCTCGTCTGAATACGCCTTTTTCAATATGTCGACTATGACCTGCGCGTTCTTGCCAAGGAGCCTCTTTTCTGTCTTGCCCATGGCAATTGTCCGCTGCCGCAGTATTTAGCACTTGTCGCCCTGCTGCCGCTGCTGCTGTTCTTTAAAACTGCACCAGGTTGCGGTACTTTTCGTACCTCTCTTCCACGTCGTCTTTTGTGATAGACAGCAGGCGCTTGACGCCGAAATCCTCGACGGCAAAAGAGCCCATGACGTTGCCATAGATGACTGCCTCCTTCATCGTGCGGAAATCCAGCCGGTCCTTTCTTGCAACGTGGCCGAGCAGGCCGCCTGCAAACGAGTCGCCGGCGCCGGTGGGGTCTGCAATCTCGTCAAGAAAGAACGCGGCAGCCGGGAACACCTGGCCTTCCCTGTCAAAGAGCACCGCCCCGTGCTCGCCTTTTTTTATCACCACAAACTGCGGGCCAAGCGAAAGGATCTTTTTGGCACACCTTGCGATGTTCACCTCGCCGCAGAGCAGGCGGGCCTCGCTGTCGTTTATCACCACGCCGTCCGTTCTGCCCATCATCTTTTCCACCTCCGGCCTGGCAGTCTGGATCCAGTACTCTATTGTGTCGCACACCACCAGCCGCGGAGCGTCGAACAGCTGCAGGATCTTGATGTTCTGCCTCGGGTCGTTGTTTGCAAGGTAGACGTACTTGGACCTGGCATACGCGTCCGGGATGACCGGCTCAAAGTCGGCAATGACGTTCAGCTCGGTCTTGAGCGTCGTCCTGTTCGATAAATTATAGTCAAAAGAGGAGTCGTAATGGAACGTCTTGCCACCCTTTACCTTCACGATGCCCCTCGTGTCAATGCCCCGCGATTTCAGGGCAGAGATGTTTTCCTCCGGCATGTCATCGCCGATGACTGCTATCATAGAAGTATCTGTGAACACGCACGCCGAAAGCGACGCAAAGGTGGCCGCCCCTCCCAGGATCCGTACCTCTGTCCGGAACGGCGTGCGCGTCGTGTCGAGGGCCATCGTGCCAAAGACGGTGAGCACTGCAAGAGCTGCTTTTCCGGGATGCAAATAAAAACTCTTTCTTGTTGCCCGCAGGGGCCTTTGCATGCATGCGTTCGCGTGCACACAAAGGGGCGACGGCGGCACCGTTATATAACAAGGGGCGCAAACTGCTGCCGTTGCTGCGTCTTGTCATCGCCATCACGGGCGCCTCTGGCGTCATCTACGGCATAAGGGCGCTTGAAGTCCTGCGCGAATTAAAGACGGTAGAGACGCACCTGATAATGAGCGAGTGGGGCGAAAAGACGATCAAGATAGAGACTAGGATGGACGGCCAGTCGGTCAGGGCCCTTGCAAGCAAGGTCTACGACGACAAGAACATGGCCGCGCCGCTCTCGTCGGGGTCGTTCAGGGTGGACGGCATGGCAGTCATCCCCTGCAGCATGAGGACCCTTGCCAGCATCGCAAACGGGCTGGACGACACGCTTGTCTCAAGGGCGGCAGGGGTGTGCATCAAGGAGCACAGGAAGGTCGTGGTGGTTCCAAGGGAGGCGCCGCTTTCCAAGATACACCTTGAGAACATGGCCAGGCTCGCAGGCGTGCCAAACGTGGTCATCATGCCGGCGATGCCGGGGTTCTACCACCGGCCAAAGACGATGGACGAGCTGATAAACCACGTAGTAGGCAAGGTGCTGGACCAGTTCGGCATAGCCGACCACGGCCTCTACAAGAGGTGGGGCGGCAGCAATGGCAATAGTAGCAACGAGCACGTAAAGTCGTTCTAGAACGTTTTAATAATCTTGCATTGTACTTATGGCCGGTGGTGCCGACAAGAGGCCATGGCCAGGTACAAAAAGGCTTACTCTAGCAGATCGGTGAGCTTTGTGATCCCGCTTGTAGCCATGATGTTCGTCGGCGGCCTGTACGTGCTGGCATCAAGGACGGCGCAGGACGGCGCCAGCTTTATCCTGGTTACCGTGGCTGCCGGCCTGGCAGTCTACTGGGTGCGCGAGCTCTACAAGATGAGCAGGCCGGAGGCCCAGAAGCGCATGCCAAGGGAGCAGGAGCAACAGAAGGACTGGGTGTACGACCTGATAAAGAACAACGAGGGCGAGATGGTGTTTGTAGCGGAGGTGCCCGGCCCGGAGGAGCAGATAAACGTCCGCCTGCTTGCCGGCGTTCTAAAGATCAGGGGCGGCCAGAACTTTACAAGGGACGTGCAGCTTGAGGGCATGACGACAGAGATGGGAATATCCGACTACAAGTACAGAAACGGCGTGCTCACCATCAAGATGCAAAAGGTCTAGGACAGCTGGCCTCTCTCTCTTCTAGGATTCTTCTTCGCCGTCTTCTTGTTGTTGCTCTTCTGAGCTTCTGGCGGCGATGCTGCTGTTGTTGTCTTCCCACAGGCGCATCCTGTCTTCCTTTTCGCGCCGGCGCGCCTCCTGCAGCATGTTGTACACGCTCTTGTGCATGCTGCCCTTGGACAGCATCTCTATGGCGTCTGTCGCAAGCTTGACCTCGTGGTACGTGCCGATGAGGCCGACGGTGTGGCCGTAGACAGAGATAAAGGCTCCCGTCAGGTCCTCAATCGTCCGGCGCGACTTGCCGGCCTCGCCTATTATCCTGCCCTTTATGCGCTCAAGCGCAGACGGCGACTTGCCCGCAAAGTCGCGCAGATCCACCTGCTGGAACATCTCTTCTTCCGACAGCAGGCGCATGGCACGCTGCGGGGAGAACCCCCTTGCGATGGCAGAGATGATCTCGACTGCCTTGAACATCTCCATCTGCTCGACCGGCCTGTTGCCCTTTATCAGGGCGTCGCCGTTCTCGCTGTCTATCTCGATTGCAACCCCGCAGCGCTTCTCGATGTCCTGCTTTACCCTGCCACCCTTGCCTATCAGGACGCCTATCCTCTCCCGCGGAAGCTTGATGTTGTGTGAAAAGCTCATGTGGTTTTATTCGACCCCCTCCCTTCTTTTTCTTCTGCTGCTGTTTTTGTTGCCATTATCCTCTCGACGAGCGCTGACGTGTCGACGACATCGATCCCGCGCTTTGCAAAGAACCTGTTGATGTTCTGCACGTCGCGGACTAAAAACTGTTTTGAATTGGGGTGGCGCACGTCGACTGCCGAGCCAAAGTCAAAGAGCATTACCTCGCCGGCGGGGCTCTTGAAGACGTTGTACTCTGACAGGTCGGCGTGCACGAGGCCGGCCTTTCTGTACAGCAGCTCCACCTGTTTTATCGTCTCTTCATAGTCGTCTGCCGTCACCTCTTCCAGGTTTGCAAGCGGGGTCGCCACGTTGCCCTGGTCGTCACCCACAAACTCCATGACAAGCACGTTCTTTTCCACCGCTATCGGCGCCGGCACCCGCACGCCGGCCTCATGAGCCTGCTTGAGGTTCCTGAACTCTTTTCTGGCCCACGCCGCGATAAAGCTGCGCGTGTCTTTTTTCACGTCTGCAAAGCGGGGGTCGCCGGCGATGTACTGCATCCTCTTTTTGAATTCCGAGCTCACCGTGAGGTAGATCTTGACTGCCACGGGCTGCGAGGTGCCCGCTGCCTCGCCGATGTATAATTTGGACTCTTTGCCTGCCGCAAAGTGGCTCTGGACTGACTTCAACACGCCGTCGTTGATCAGCTTCATGATGACCATCATGGTGGGCATGTCAAAGACCTCTTCGACCACCTGGTAGTCCTCCGACCGCTTTTTCAAAAAGCGGCTCTCCTGCTCGTGCCGCCTGTACCGCCTGTCGGCCTTGGCCTCCTGCCTGCCTTCTTCCTGTTTGTCTTCTTCCTCCACGGGGCTATGACTTTGCGGCGATGGCGGATTCTGCTCTTCTCCTTCTTCGTCTTCCATGTCCCTTGCTCTCACTTTTGCTGGAACTTGAATATCATCAGGAACGGCACGCCAGAGATGCGCCGAACGCTCAGCTCCTTTGCCATCTTCATCCTGAGCGCCTGGCCGACTATTCTGTCCCCCACCAGGTTTGCGATGGCGCAGTTTTTCAGCAGGTCGGCGGCCTGCTCTGTGCCTATGACCTGCTGCTGGAAATACTCTTTTGTCAGGTTGATGACAAGCCGCCTCCCGTCCTCCTGCAGCTTTGTCCCTATCAGGTCGAGGTCGCATATGTCGACCATGAGCGACCCCTGGTACTGGGTTGTCCGGGCAGCATAAGAAGATGAAGACAATGTGTATCTATGCACACTTCATTGGGAGAGGCATGTAATGAGCATTTTGCTCCCTTCCTTTTTCTCCCACGCCCGCGCCTGCCGGCTGCTGGTGTGCGACTATATACTACCATCATCAGCCGTACGTCTCTATCTTGATGTCAAACGACCCGTCCCTGCGCTTGTTGCGGTTGCTCACAAACCCCAGCGGCTGCAGTATCGAAACTACGCTGTCGATGGTGCCCTGGTAGCCGCAGATGTAGACCATCGAGTTTTCCGGCGCCACCTTGTGCCCAAGCGCCCTTTCAAGCTCGGACTTGCCCCCGTTTGGCACCAGAAGCGACTCGACCCTGCCCGTGTGCCCCGTCCAGCCCTGCGACGCAGGCTCGCCCGGCCTGCTCACCGTCGGCAGGTAGACGATGTCGCCGTCTTTTGCTATCTTTTCCAAAAGGTCGCGGTAGCCAAGCTCTTTTGCGTTGCGGGCGCCGTGCAGGAGCGCTATTTTCCTTTTAGAGCCGGCAGCCTTCAGGTGGAGGACGTAGCTGATAAACGGCGCAAGGCCCGTGCCGGAGGCGACAAGCACGAGCGCCCGGTCGTCGGGCGTGCCGTCCGGCCTTTTTTCCTCGATGGTAAAGGCGCCGGCAGGCTTGCGCCAGTACAGCTGGTCGCCTTCCTTCATTCTGAACAGAGCGGTTGTAAATTTGCCGGGCACCGGCTCTGTGGCCCATTTCACATACAGCTCAAAGTACTGCTTTTGCTCCGGCGGCGAGGCGATCGAGTAGGCACGGTTTGTTATCTTGTCCCCTTCGCCGTCGAGCTTTAGGCCGAGCGTCAGGAACTGGCCGGGCTTGAAATCCGGGACGGGGCTCCCGTCGGAGGGGCTGATGCGGATTATCGCGAGGTCCGGCGTAAGGTCCTGCCGGTAGGTTATCCTGCCAGTGCTTGGCTGTTGTTGCTGCTGTGGCGCGCTCATCTATTTTGCAGGAAATGGGCAGTCGGCGGTATATGTGTTGATATGCTTTTTATTTGGACGCTTTTCTAGGAAACAAGAGTTAGTTAGTCAATTGGCAAGCAAAAAAGGCATAGCCATCACAGCGGCTATTGTCGCCGGCGTCGTGGCGACAAGCATGCTCATCTGGCTCCAGCCGCAGACCCAGACCGTGACAAACATCACCGACAGCGAGCTTGCCTCGCAGGACGTGGCCAACATGCCTGCCAACAACATCTCGTTCGTGTACAACGAGCACGACCTTATCACCACAGAGATCGAGTCGGCCTACGAGAAATGGACGACCGGCGACATAAGCTCTAACGAGTTAAAGGCAGGCATCGACAGGGTCAGGCTCGACGCGGCGCAGCTAAAGAACAGGCTCACGGCCGGCCAGCCTCCTGAAGAGTGGCGCCAGAGCTACTCGCTCTATGCGCAGGCCCTCGAAAAATTTGATGCCTACCTGAAAGAGATGGAAGCAATCGTCAATTCCGAGAACAGGGATCCGGCGCCAGCAAGGCTTGCCGAGATCAAGCAAGAGATGGACTCGCTTGCCGAGCAGGCTGTAGACGCGTTCCCTAAGTGAGCACGGCAAGTATTTTTTCTATCGTGGCGTCGGTCTTGAAGGCGCCGGGGTTGAGCGCGGTCCTGGACGCCCTGTAGCCTGCTTCTCTCATCCTGTCCACTATTTTGTCGATAGAGCGCGGGTTCGTCTTGAGCCTCGACGATATCTCGTCGCCCTTGAAGTAGTAGGGTATGTCGGCTATTTCGCCGGCGGCTGACTCGAGGATTTTTCTGCAGCGGGCGTCTGCGCCGGCGTCTTCTTTGAGCATCTCTTTTACAAAGCCCGGGTCGTGGAGCGGGCCCGTCCACAGCTGGCCGCCCACCCTCATCCTGTGGCCGCACAGCCCGCATTTTATTTCGCCGGCAGGATATTCTGCGGCAGAAACGCGGTGGCCGCAGTTGAAGCAGTGCATCACGTATCCTATGCTGTCATAGACGCTGTTGGCGCCGCCGCTGCTCACCTGCACAACGGCATAGACGCGCAGGTAAGTCGAGACGGCATGGCAAAAGACAGGTTTTATCGCAAGTTCCAGCCGCGACGCGGTGAGCGCTATCATTGACGTGAGCAGGCGCACTGCGACTTCGTTGCCATAGCTGTTGTTGAGCGGCAGGCCATAGTAGCGCCGGCGGCACACCTCCGGATACACGCCGTGCAGGACGGCGGTGTCGGTCGCAGTTATCGATATCAGGCCGTCGTCAAGCACCGAGCGCAGCACGCAGTCTATGTGCATGGCAGGCGTGCCAAACGGGTCGAGGTCGACTATTCCAAACCGCTCGCCGCGCTCGTCGCCGGCCAGCAAAAACTTGCACACTTCATTTACTGAAAAAACGCATTTGTCGCCTATGCCGTTTATTCTGGCAGACTCTCTGGCGGCCGCAATCGCAGTCGGGTTCACGTCGTTGCCGTATACCTTTTCAAGCTCGGGCACTTCGACTGCGGCGCGAAGGGCCCGGGCGCCGATGCCCGTAAAGCCGTCTGCAAGCGCCTTTTCACCCTTTTCCAATCTAGGCGCAAAGGCCCGGTAGGCAAGCACCGACAGGTCGCGGTTGAGCTTTGCCGCAGGGTTGAAAAAGGCGGGCACCTTGGGCGGCACCCTTTCAGTCAGGGACAGAGAAGGCACAAGAAGCTTCGTCCGGCCCTCCACAGTCTCGACAAAGCCTTCCATTGTCAAAGGGCAGAGGGCGCAGGGGGTATATCTATTGTCATGGGGGGGGGAGGGCGCAATCTCTAAAAGCTACCACCTTTTTCACATAGACAGCTTATGCTTGTTGTCGGCGGGGTCGACGAGGCAGGACGCGGCTCCATCATTGGCCCGCTCGTCGTCGCCGGCATCAGCGTCCGCGAGTCAAACATTGCGAAGTTAAAAGAGCTTGGCGTCAGAGATTCCAAGCAGCTGACCCGGCAGGCGCGCGAAAAGCTGCACGACGCAATAATCGGCCTTTCAGAGCGCCACCGCGTCAAGGTCATCAAGCCGGCAGAGGTGGATGCAAGCGTCCTGCTGAAAGGGCTGAACAGGCTGGAGGCAAAGGCGATGGCGCACGTCATAGGCAAGATAGGCGCGCATGAGGTGTACGTGGACTGCTGCGACACCAACCCCGACCGCTACAGGGACAGCATCGCAAGCCACCTTCTTCCGGATGCAGCCCCAAAGATACACTCGCTCCACCACGCAGACAGGATAAACGTCGTCGTGTCGGCGGCATCGATAATCGCAAAACTGGCCCGCGACGCCGAGATACAAAAGATAAGGAAGCGCTACTCCGACATCGGCTCAGGCTACCCGTCCGACGAGCGCACCATGCTCTTTATCAGGAAATGGGTCGGCAGGAAAAAGTGCCCGCCGGCGTTTGCAAGAAAGTCGTGGAAGCCGCTGCGCATGATGCTTGCAGAAATGGAACAGCGCACGCTCATTTGAAGCAGTAGATTAGGCCGTGGTCCTTGTCAAACGGCTCTAACTTCAGTATCTGTCCTATCGTAAAGCCGGCCTTTTCCAGCTTTCTGGCCTCCTGCGCTATCACCGCGTTCGGGTCGCGCGTCACGTCGATGCTCTGCGTCTTTACAAGCAGGATCATGGCGCCGCCCGGCTTCAGGTAGGCGCTGCAGTTGGCTATCGCTATCTCGGTCTGGTCCGGCTGCGCAATGTCGCAGTAGACGACGTCGACCTTGCCAAAGACCGAAAAATACGAGTGGGGCCGGCGCGCATCCTCTATGACGGGCACGACGTTCTTGCGCTTGGCAGCCACGTTCTCTATCAGCTCCCGGGCGACCCTCGTCGCCGGCTCTACTGCAAACACGATCCCCGAGTTGCCGACAATGTCAGAGACGTGGCTCACAGTCGTCCCCGTCGAGGCGCCCAGATACAAAACCTTGCTGCCGTTCTTGATGGGCATGTTTTTCAGCCCTTTTTTCAGGGCGCCGGCGAGCTTGCTGCGGAAAGGGTCCCACAGCCGGTATTCCTCGCCGTCCTGCTTGACCAGCTTTTCGCCGTACACGCTGTCGCCCGGCACAAGGTTCAGGGTCGCTACGTGCTTTTCGCCTGCGACCGAGATCCACCTAATAGCGTCGCTTTCCGCCAAAGCGCCTTCTGTCCTTTCTGCCGCCGCTTCCGCCACGTTCGCTGCTGCCGCCGCTGCCGCCGCTGCCGCCGCTGCCGCCGCTGCCGCCGCTGCCGCCAGAAGAGTCGCCCCTCTGGCCGCCACGGTCGTCACGCTCGCCACCGGCGCCTTCGCGCCTGTCGCGGCTGCCGCCGCCATAGCCTCCGGCCCTGCCCCTGTCTCCTCTTCCTCCGCCGCCACCGAACCGGCGCCTTCCCCCACCGCCGCCAAAGCGCCTGTCGCGGCCGCCGAACTTGCCGCCACCGGCGCCCCGGCCCTCGCGGCGCTCGTGCTCGCGGTATTTCCTTTCGCGCTCTTTCTCTGGCACCGGCTCTTTGTATTTCTCCCGGATCTCGTCAAGGCGCATGCTCAACTTTTCGCCTATCGCCGCGTCCTTGCCCTCGTGGCGGTAATAGTCTATCCTTGCCGCGATGGCGACCTTGGACGCCACTGCCCTGGCTATCTTGCCCCTCTGCCACTTGGGCGCCGAATGAATGAGCGGGTGCTGGAACAGTATGCCGTGCTTGGGCGGCCTTGCGCCGGTCTTGAGCGCCCTAAATAGGGCCTTCTCCGCTCCGAGCACCTGGATAGTGCTGGCAGGCAGCGTCGCAAGCCGGGCCAGGCTGCCCGCCTTGGCTATGAGCCTTGCGCCCACCGCCGCTGTCAGCAGTTCTTTGACGTTTGGCGCGACTGCCTCCATGGCCGCCTCGATGTGGTCAGACAGGATGCGCCGCAGGTCGGACTGCAGGATCACCTGGTCGGCCAGCTTTTTCACGATGGCGAGGTTTTCCGGCGTCATGTCGCCTCCCTTGCTCCTCCTTGCCGCGTCCAGTATTATCTCGACCTTTTTCTCCTGCATCCCGGCAGCCTCCAGTATCTCCTTTGTTATCTTGTCGCGCGAGCCGGCCCTCGAGATGATCTCGGCCTGGGCCACCTGGCTCTGCAGGAGGTTGTCAAGTTCGGGGAAGTGGAGCCCGTACCACTCCCTCATGCGGGTGCTCACCGTGTTGATTATCTTGTCCAGCTCGTCCAGCGCGTTTATCGACTGGACGATGTGGAGGTCGAGCTTTTCAGACGCTTCTTTCACACGGGACGATGAAAGCTCGATTGCAAAGTCGCGCAGCGCCTGCATCGCCTCCTGCGGGCTTGCCGCAAAGCCTGCCCTGACGATATAGTCGGGTTTGTTCGACTGGATCTCTTGCTGCTTTTCCTCCGGCATCACCTGCGCGCTCAGGCCGGCCTGGCGCAGCACGATCGCCATGCTCGGGTCGTTGACAGAGATGTTGTTATCAAATGAGCGCAATTTCTCTACAAACTGCCTCGTCTCGTCGGCCGCAGAGCCGCTCTTGAGCAGGCGGTACGACCTGAGCGGGCTTGCGAACTTTTGTGACGCCACCGGCGCCCCGGCCTGGTCAAACGCCGCCACGCCAAGCTCCAGCAGGACCACGGTGCAAGAAGGAGAAGTGGTAGTAGCAGCAGTAGCAGCAGTATCGGTAGTAACGTTACTTGCTTCTGACATTCTTCAGCAGGAACTGCTACTTTTACGCCATTAAAAAAGTTAGGGTTTTTCCTAGGACAAAAAGAGGACCAAAACGAATGAATATGCTCCCTGCCAACAGTGGCATCTGTGGGTCTGCAGGGCGCCGACAGGAAGGAGCTTGAGACGCTCGTCAAGGCGGCAGGCAGGGACGCAAGCGTGCCTGTAGGGCTTGCGCGCAGAATGGTGCCGGGGCAGGGCGACATCGAGGATTTTGCATACGGCCTCGCGGTAGGGATGGTGATCGGCAGTTTCACGTCGTCATTCCAGGCAAGGAACGGCCGCCCGCTGGACAGGGACGAAAACGCCGAGCTCCTCACGACAATGATGAACAAGATGCCGCTTTTGCGCAGGGCGATAATGAAGCACTTGGAAGGCCGGTAAAGGTTTATCTAACGAACGGCACACAGTGGCACATGTAGTGGAGTCCCAGAAGAGCAGGATGCCTGTCGCAGTGCGCGACATTGCCATCGTGGTGGCAGGCGTCGCCATCGTGTGGCTCGGCCTGCGCCTTGCTTTTGACACCAACAACCCGTTCTACGTCGTGTCGAGCCAGAGCATGGTCCCGGCCCTCCAGGTCAACGACGTGCTCGTAGTCAGGGACGGCGGCTCGTGGGAGCAGCTAAAGATAGGAGACATCATCGTCTTCAACAGGCCCGACGGGGAGGACAGGGTCATAGTCCACCGCGTGGCCGAGATAAACGACAGGGGCGGTGACGGGGAGCGCATAATCAGGACAAAGGGCGACGCAAACCCGGCGTCGATACCCGGCACCGACTACCCGATCACCAAGGAGAACTATATCGGCAAGGTGGTGTACGTCATGCCCGGCGCCGGCGTGGTCACCAAGATAATCAGCCCGCCCGTCAATTACATCATCATCGCGATAATTCTGGTCATGTTATTTTTCACAAAAGTAGGGAGGAAAAAGCCCGACAGCACGCAACAGTCCGCTTCTTCAGGGTCGACGGGCAGCCAGCCGCCGCCATCATCATCGTCACCGCCGCCGTCGCCATGAAATCCAAGACCGCCTATCTCACGTTCAACACGCCAGAGCGCCACGCGTACATCAACATCACGCCGCAGGTGCGCCAAGTGGTCGAGGAGAGCGGCGTGAAGGAGGGGCTCGTCCTTGTGAATGCGATGCACATCTCGGCAAGCGTGTTCATAAACGACGACGAGGGGGGCCTCCACAAAGACTTTGAGAGGTGGCTTGAAGGGCTTGCGCCCTACTCGCCCGGGTCGTACCTGCACAACAGGACGGGCGAGGACAACGCCGACGCCCACCTAAAGAGGCAGGTAATGGGCCGGGAGGTGGTGGTCGCAGTCACAAACGGCAGGCTTGATTTCGGGCCGTGGGAGCAGATATTCTACGGCGAGTTTGACGGCCAGAGGCCCAAGCGCGTCCTTGTAAAAGTCATCGGCGAGTAACAGTACTGCAAAAAAAGCACAATTAATTTGAAATAATCACAAACAGGTATATATACTGGCCCTTTATAAAGGCAGGTATGCCGCAGACCAAGCCCATCGTCAGCATCGAAAACGTCGTCGCGTCGGCCACCGTGAACCAGACGGTCAACCTGAACCTGATCACCCAGATATTCCCGGATGTGGAGTACCACCCGGACCAGTTCCCGGGTCTCGTCTTTAGGCTCAGGTCGCCCAAGACTGCGACCCTGATATTCAGCTCGGGCAAGATGGTCTGCACCGGCGCCAAGTCCGAAAAGATGGCTATACAGGCGGTCAAGAACGTGGTTGTCAAGCTGAAAAAGGGCGGCATACCGCTTGAACACGAGCCGCAGATAGAGATCCAGAACATTGTCGCTTCTGCAAGCCTTGGAGGCAAGATACACCTCGAACTGGCGGCAAGGGTGCTGCCAAGGAGCATGTACGAGCCTGAGCAGTTCCCCGGCCTCATACACAGGATGCTTGACCCCAAGACGGTGATCCTGCTGTTTGCTTCAGGCAAGCTCGTGTGCACAGGCGCCAAGAAGGAGAGCGAGGTCTATCGCGCAGTGGGCAACCTGCACGCGCTACTCGAAGAAAAGAACCTGATGATATACGAGGGGTGACTATCCACGGGCGGGCTCTTTGCTCCCCCGGGGGAGCTTGCCTGTCTGTCGCTTGACGGGCATTATCATCACCATCATTATTGTGATTAGGACTGGATCCTTGGAATCCATTCCTTCACCTCCGCCGCCTTTTCCCGGACGCTTTGCAAGGGTCAGTCCCGGTACAGCCAGATCTTGCACGCGTGCGGCAATCATCGCCTTTCTCCTTTTCCCGGCCTTGCAGGCGGCGGCCTTGACGACGCAGCCGGCCGCAGCACAAACCGGAGGAGCAGGGTCGCGCCCCGGCTACATATACGACAGGGCGCAGGCGATGGACGACGGGATCAAGATCCTGGCGGATTCATACGTGCGGAGGCTCAACGACGCCACGTCGGCAGAAGTGGTCATCTACACCATCCCAAGCTTTTCAGGCCACGGCATCAAAAAAGACGGCATAGAAATTCAGGATAGAGATATGCTGGCCAATTACATTTTCAACAAAGTTTCTCTGGACGGCGTCACCGGCATCGGCAAGGCCGGCAAGGACAATGGCGTGCTCGTGCTGATGTCGCTAGAGCGCGACGGCTCTGGCGGCGCGATGAGGATAGAGATAGGCAGGGGGCTTGAAGGGACGATAACTGACGGCCTGGCCGGCGAGATACTGGACAGGTACCTGGTGCCGGCCTACAAGACATACGAGGAAACAGGCAACAAGAACGTGCTTGGAACCGGCCTGTACGACACGGCAAGGGCCGTCGGATACTATATTGCGCTAGAACACCCGGACGGAGAAAAGAACATCGCATACGAGGCGCCCATGAAAGAATTCCAGGCAAAGCGCGAGAAGGAGTCCAGAGAGAGGGACAGCAACAGGACCATTGCAGCGATTTTGATTTTCGGCGGGGTGCCCGGTGCTGCATTGCTGGTGCTACTGTACCTGGACCGCAGGACGAATGGCAAGGTGTCGAGGATCCTGCACGTGGTGGCCAGTGCGATGCCCCGGAGGGAGTTCCGCGTGAAGGGAGGTGGCGGGAAAGGAGGCGGTGGGGGTGGCAGCTCAGCCGGCGGTGGCGCGGGGCGCTGACGGCAAGGGTTATTAGCTCATCACGAGCCAGTTTTTCCGTGTCTTGGCAGTACTGCCGCCCAGCCGCTCTTGCCTCTTCCTTCAGCATGCTTGTCCTCATCTTGGCGGCTGTTGCGACAGCGGCAGCGGCGGTGGGGGTGGCAGTAGCATCCGAGCCGGCTTTCGGGCAAACTGCCACTGCAAGGGGATCGCGCCCTGCCTACATCTACGACAACGCAAATGTCATCTCTGACTCGCAGGAGAGGGTCATAGACTCGTACCTGCGCAGGCTCGACGACGCGACCACAAACGAGATAGTGATATACACCATCCCAAGCTTCCAGGGCCACGGCATCAAGAAGGACGGGGTCGAGATACAGGACAGGGACATGCTTGCAAACTATATCTTTAATGAAGTTTCCCTGGACGGCCTGAAGGGCATCGGCAAGAAGGGCAAGGACAATGGCGTGCTCGTGCTGATGTCGCTAGAGCGCGACGCAGGCGGCGGGTCGCTCCGCATAGAGGTCGGGAGGGGGCTTGAGGGCGACATAACTGACGGGACGGCAGGCGAGATCCTCGACAACTATCTGGTGCCGGCAAGGCAGCAGTACGAGGACACTGGCAGCACCGGCGCCTTTGACGACGCCTTCCTCGGCACGGTGGTAGCGCTTGGCGAGCGGATGGGCTACAAGGCCCCTGACGACATTTCGGTCCCGGCGCCAATACAGTACACGGGCGACGAGACCTTTGACTATGTTGGCATTGCAGTGTTTGTTGCGTTTTTCATCATCATAGCCGTCGTTTCGTGGAAGTTCAGGCACCGGCGCGGGGGCAGGCACGGCGGCCCCGTCTTTTTCCCCGGTGGCTACCGCGGTGGTGGTAGCGGCGGTGGAGGGTTTGGAGGCGGTGGAGGAGGAGGCGGCTCTGGCGGTGGCGGCGCCGGGCGCTAAAATAATAAGCTGGTCTGGCAAAAGACTGCCGTGGTAAACAAGGCCGTCATCATCGTGGGGGCAGCCGTGGGCGTCGTCGTCATAATCCTGGCGATCCTGTACGGCATGTATTTCTCGGGCTTTAATGCGGCGCAGAGCAAGGACGAAAACGTCAGGAGGCTGGCCGGCGACATCGACGTGCAGCTGCAGCGCCGCTACGACCTCATACCCAACCTTGTGAACACCGCCCAGTCCTACCTGCAGTTTGAAAAGAGCGTGCTTGAAAACGTGACGCGGCTGAGGACTGACTGGCAGCGCGCCCCGACCGTGAACGAGCGCGTGCAGACGAGCAACCAGCTTGAAGAGGCGCTCAGCAAGATCCTTGTCACTTATGAATCGTATCCGGAGCTCAAGGCCGACAGGACGCTCACGCGGCTCATGGACGAGCTTGCCGGCACCGAAAACCGCATAGCAGTCGCGCGCACATACTACAACGACGGCGTGCGCGACTTTAACGTGCACCTGAGGACGTTCCCGAACAACGTGTTCAACGAGAGCGGCTTTTTGGGCCTGGGCCCGTGGAACCTGGAGCCATACACGCCCTACGAGGCGACCGCTGCGGCGAGGGCAAACGTGCCGCAGGTGAACATCCAGGTGCCCTAGCTAATCAGTCGGCCTCGTACTCGCCACTCCCGGCCACCTGCTTTATGACCGAGTCCAGCGTGGCGTCGTCTATCAGGCTGGCGCCGTGGAGCGAGTTGACGATGTCCTGGATGGTCATGATTGCAGTCAGCTTTACGCCGGACCCCTTTAGCTTTTCCTCGGCGCCTTCCATCCTGCTGACGACTGCAAGTACGTCCTCGACTATGCCGCCGTTTGCCCGGATAACGTCGATTGCGTTGCTCACCGACGTGCCCGTAGTTGCCACGTCGTCGACTAGCAACACGCGCGATCCGGACGGCATGTGGCCTTCCACAAGCTTGCTCGTGCCGTACCCCTTGGACTCTTTGCGCACATAGACAAACGGCCGGGACATCTCGTAGGCAAGCGCCGAGCCGAACACGAGGCCCGATGTCGGGACAGAGGCAAGCACGTCAAATTTCATCTTGCCGGCCGCAACCTTTAGCGCGTTCACGGTGAGGCGGAAGTGCTCTGGAAAGCTCGGGAGCATGCGCAGGTCGATGTAGTACGGGCTTGGCTTGCCGGAGGCAAGCGTGAACGCCCCAAAGCGCAGGGCGTTGCTCTTTAGCAGAAAGGAGGCGAATTCAAGCGTAAAGTCTTGATGCAACTGGGTACAAAGTATAATAGCTCAATTATTTTATCTTTCTTGCTGGGGCGCATGCGGTAGCACATGCCGGAGATTTGGCTCAGGTACGGCACGACCGACGTGGTGCTCGACATCAGGTTTGAGAACCTGGCAGGCCACGTCTCGCCGGCAGCGGCTGCTGCAGGTTTTGCGCCAATGCCGGAGGAGCAGATAAAGGCGGCCCTCGACTCGGTGCCTGTCACGGACAACATGCTCATCCTTGCGCTTTCACCGTCAAAGGCCGCCGCGCGCGCAGTCGGCGCAATCGCAGGCGCGGCCAGGGCAAAGGGATTTGCAGTCACGGTGGACGTGCCAGCCAGGTTTGCCAGCTCGCTCAGGGCGCAGCTGACGCCGCAGCAGCATGAAGAGGGAGGAGAGGCAGGACGGCAGCAACAACAACAACAGCAGCAGGCGGCAGCGGCAACGGTATCGGTGAACCGCATAGACTACCAGCAGCAGTCGTCGTTTCCGGACAGGCTCTCAAAATTCCAGAGCGTGGTAACAGTATCCCAGGTGGCGTACGACCCCCTGTTTGGGTTTGCCGGCGCACCCACGGCGCTTGTGCGCGCCCTCTATCCAGGCAGGATGGCAGAGGCGTTTGCCGCCCGCAGCGGAAACATGCCGGCGCCCGGCGTCCAGGGGGAGCCGCTCAAGGTGGCGCTTGCGACGGCAGCGGATAGTCTGGATGGAGCGGAGGCGGCCGAAGCAGCAGGGAGGCCGGCTGTGACTTCAATAGAGATGGTCGCAAGCAGCGCCGGGATTGCCGGCGTGCATGTCGGCGGCTCTGTCGGCGAGTCGTTTTCAAAGGCTGTCGACCAGCTAAGGTCGATCTCGGCAATAGACTGCGAGCGCACGAGGTCTCTGATAGTCAGCGCGTCAGGCGAGCCGGGCGTCCACTCGACGCTTGCCGGCGCCCTCAACTCGCTCTGGAACTGCGTGCACGCGGCCAGAGAGGGCGGGACTGCGGTGCTCCTGGCGGAATGTCGCGAAGGGCTTGGCGGCGGCGCGCTGCAGGCGTTTGTGGAAGGCAGGCTCAGGCCCGAGCAGTTGATGCTCCCACCACCATCACCATCATCATCATCATCGTCCTACGTCGAAGGGCTTGAACACCTGGTGTACATGCACGAGCTGAAGCAGAGGTACGAGCTTGGCCTTGTGTCGAGCCTGCCCAACTACTATGCAACAAAGCTTGGCTTTACAACCTACACAGGGGTCAAGGACGCGCACGAAAAGCTTCTCGCCAGGCACGGCAGGGGCCACAAGGGCCTGGTGGTGTCCGACGCCGATGTGGTGGCGCTCAGAACGGCAGCCTGAACACGTCGGCAGGCAGCGGCGCGCACAGCACGGCAAGCGCCATGGCCACCCAGAACAGCGCCCTGCGCTTTTTCGAAAGCGGCGTCACGTCGTCAAGCGGCGTGCTCTCCGGCGCCCTCGACGCGATAAAGAGCACGAGGATGGCCATGACGTAGTACTGCAGCCCTATCAGGACGCCTATGCTGCTGTACGTCAGTATCCTGTGCCACCTGACGCCAAGGGTCGAGCGCACGATGTGGCCGCCGTCCAGCTGCGCCGCCGGCATCAGGTTGAGGAACGTGACGAAAAAGCCCACCCACGCGGCAAAGAGCACGGGCGACATGACAAGCACGGCGTCGCCGCCTCCTGCCTCGCCGTTGCCGGTGAGCTCTAGCGTGGCCATCATCAGTATGCTGCTGCGCACCTCGACCAGCTGGAAATTGTTGATGAGGTCGGCCGCCTGGTCGGCAGGTATCAGCACCGATATCGACGAGCCGTAGATAGAGACCACTATGGTGACTATGAGGCCGGCTATCGGGCCGGAAATGCCCACGTCAAAGAGCACGTTGCGGTTGGTCATGTTGCTGCGGGTGAGTATCATGGCCCCAAACGTTGGTATGAAAAGGCCGGGGATGCCGGGGATAAAGTAGGGCCACGATGCGCGGATACCGTGCCGCCTGTTTGCTATCATGTGGCCCATCTCGTGCACGCCCAGTATGCCAACAAGCGACATGGTATAGACTGCGGCCAGCAGGACGGGGTCGCTTACAAACGCCCGGGCAAAGTCCGACTCTGCCCTGAACATGCCGTCTACAAAGACGACTGCGATGGTGGCAATGAACAGTATCGCCGGCAGCGGCAGGAGGTACCTGTTCTTTGGCCTGCCGGCTGCCACGATCTTTGACACGGTTATCACCACCCCGTCGTCCACCGTGAGGTTGGCAGAGGCAAGCGTCGGCATGAGCCTCGACGAGTAGCGGGCCTTCTTGGCAGTGGCTATCATGCCCATCTTGCGCAGCTCCGCCAGGAGCTTTTCAAACTTGCCCGACACCTCCTTTTCGGCTATCAGGAACCGGACGGCGTCGCCGCTAGGGTGCCTCTGCATGTCAAGCACGGTGAAAAGCGAAGACACGACCGGCACAACCCGGGAATAGTCGCCGTTGAGGTAGAGCGCCGTCACTCCGTGAATAATTGACAGCAATCGAATTAAAAGCTTGTTCCAAATTCCTCTTTCAGGAACGCAGATTGACGACTTTCTCGAAAGGGAGGAGGCTTCAAAGGAGCCCAAGCCGTACACGATTGAGGTGTTCACGAAGGAGGGCATATAGATGTCGAGGCCGCAAGGCAGTACATCATGGACAGGACGGGCATGGCTCCCGCGATATTTGACAACGGAACCCACTACGTGACGAATCAGAAGCTTAGCCCGGAAACGCTCAAAGAGATATTATCATACTCGGATGACGTCGTCGAGATCAAAGGCAGCTAGTGCGGCGGGTACGGCATGAAGGGCGCCCATTACGGGAGAAAGAGGCACTAACTAACTGGCGGCACCGCTAGCACTTTCTTTTTCCCGTTTCTTTTGTTTTATCCGGGGCGCATACACATTGTTGTTGCTGCCATAGCGGCCGTGCCGGTAATCCGAGCAAGCACGCCGCCGGCGTCTGTAAGGTTAAATAATGACGTTTCCAATTTATTGCCAGTTTGCAGACTGCGCTGCGTAAAGTGGGCGACTATGTCATACGCCGGTGCGAAGAAAAGGACATCCCGGCTGTTATAGACATCAACATGGCGGCGCTTCCGGAACATTACTCTGACTATTTCTTTGAGTCGATACTGCACGAGCTGCCAGAGGCGTTCATAGTGGCCGAGCTGGACGGCAAAATAGTCGGCTACATCATGTGCAAGCTCGAGTTTGGCTTTTCAAACTTCCGCAAGCTGGGCTTTGTGAAAAAGGGCCACGTCGTGTCTGTGGCGGTGCTTGAGGAACACAGGGGCAAGGGGCTCGGCAAGGCCCTGATGCTCGAAGGCATCAACGGCGTGCTGCAGAGAAAGGCCGACGAGATATACCTTGAGGTCAGGGCCAGCAACACCGGCGCCATCAGGATGTACGAGAAGCTGAGATTCGACACGAAATCGCGCCTGCGCTCGTACTACCGCGACGGCGAGGACGCGTTTTTGATGGCGCTAGAGCTCAGCTGATTTTTTCTTTTTCACAGTCAATCTATAAAGCCGTTTGCCACGTGGGCTATGGCCTCTATCACCCTGGCCTCGTGCGCCTTTTTGTTGATGAGCACCACCACGCTTGCGTTCTCGTAGGACGAGACGACTTCGGACACCCGCCGGAGGAGCGAGAAGGCGCGCTCAAAACCAAGCGTGTATATCAGCTCGGTCGCGCTGTCCAGCAGAACCACGGCAGACGGGTTGTCGCTGACAATGTCCTCTATCGCCTGCGCCAGCTTGGCCTCGTCGGCGGCGGGCACAACGCGCTGCGGCTCGCCCTTTCTCTTGGAATCCTGCTCCTGTGCAAACACCCATACCAGCGCCCTGCCTGGCGCCCTGTGGTAGATGTTGCTCCCCTTCCTTGTGAGGACGGTGAGGTTCGGGCTTGCAAACAGGCTGTCAAGCGCCTTTGCAGCGGCAGGCGACGGCCGGCTGTTGCTGCCCGCGTTTATCATGACCAGCTTGCCCTTGAGCTCTGGCAGTTCTTGCTGCTGCCGCCCCTCGCCTGCCTCCCCGCTGTCCATCACCTGCTCTTCGATGAATGCCCGGGTGTGGCGGGCCTGCCTGTTCCTCTGCTGCTGCGCAGACTGGGCGTCTGCCGCCGCCCTTGCCTTGGCGCCTATCACCACGTCGTCGCCACTGCCGTCCTCGTCTGGCTGGAGCACTGCAGACTCGGCCTCCGGCCTTGAAGGTGCGCGGTCGCGGTAATCCCCCTCCTCTGCCATCTGGCTCTTTACCACGTTCACAAGCGAGTCTGCGCCGCCGCCGATGAGGTCGCGCAGCGTCGTCTCCACGAGGTCGAGCTTGCTCATCCTCACTAGGTCGCCAAGCACCACCCTCTTTGAGACGAGTATGGCCGCTGCGGTGGCGCACGCGGCAGATATAGCCGAGGCCAGCCCGCCGTAAAAGAAGGCCGACTGCATCACCGCCTGCGACTGCGCCTTTGCCGCGTCGCCTATCTTGCCGTTGAGCTCTATCAGCGCGTCGTACGACTCGACGAGCCTGTCCGTGAGCACGATCAGCTGACCGGCTGCCGCCGACGCCTGCTGCGCAAAGGCGGGGCTTGACGAGAGTATCGCAAGGTCGTCCACCTTGGCCGAGTAGTCCTTCCACTGCTGCGCTATCTTGCTGACAAGGATGGTCTCTTCAGAGGCCAGTGCAGATATGTTGAAGCTACCCGCCGGCTGCCGCTGCTCCTGCTGCGCAAAGGCGCCTGGCGCCGAGAAGCGGCCTGGCAGGTCCCCTATCTTTTTGTAGCCTCCTGCCGCCACCGTGTTCTCCTCCGACAGGGCGCCCTTTACCTGCTGCTGCATGTGCGAGATGGCAGACGACTTGGACGCAGAGTCCTGCGCGGCCGTGTACTGGACAAGGTCGGCCCTTATGCTCAGCAGGCCGGCCCTGTCCGCCTGTAGCATATTTGCGTTGGACACAAAGCCGTCGTAGACGTTAGAGATCTGCCCCTTGAACTCGATCACGGCCACCGTGAACACGACAGATAGCGCGGCTATGGGTATGACCGCAATCAGTATGAAAAACAGGATCAGCCTGTTTTTAAAGTCCAAGGCAACTTTTGTTGGATGCTGCTTCTATGTAAATTTTGTTAGAATTTCTAGTGTAAGCTATTTTTATGATTTTTCGCTGTTTCTGGCTAATCAACGTGAGGGAGCGCAGGTGGCTTTAAAAGCGCCCCTCCCGTGTAGGAACAGCGCATATGGTCTTCAAGTACATTGACATCCTGGGCGAGTCGACCAAGAGCTTCGAGGACGCGGTCCAGAACGCGATAGCCGAGACGGCGATGACTGTCAAGGACATACGCACCGCCGAGGTGGTCAAGATGAACGTCATCGTGAGCAACGACAAGATAGTCGAGTACCAGGCAGTCATGAGGGTCGCCTTCAAGGTCAGGAGAAAGGAAGGCTAGCCGCCAACTACTGCAACCGAAGCGTCAGAAAGAACGAGCGGGAGGGGAATATTGATAAGATGCCGGCGCTTGCCGGATGCCCATGGATGTCAAGCGGAAGGGCAACAGGGGAGCTGGCGCGGCCCTTCTTGTTACCGCGGTGGTAGCATTTTTCATCTATGCTTATGTCATGTTTGGGACCCAGTACAGCATGGTTGTCATGCAGGCGACGATGGTCGCGGCCGTGGGGATACTGCTTGCAGTCCTTGGCTGGATAGGCTACACCATGCTCACGGCGCCCAGGCAGGAAGAGCAGGCGCCTTCTTGACCGCCGCCACATGCACGTCGGCGACTATCTGGTAGATTCGAGGGCCGACCTCCCTTACCACCGTCACCGCGTTTACGCCGTGGTCGTATTTGCGGAACGCGTCGTGCGCGTCCTGCTCGCCGGACGCCCTGGCCTCCTTCTTGCCGTCGGCCTTGACGTGCGCAAAATAGTGCACCGTGCCCCCTGTTTCTTTCAGTGCGAGCACGGCAGGCTCGATAAACTCTTTTGCCCGCTCTGGCAGGGGCATAAGCACCCTGTCGGCAACGCCGCCAAGCTGGCCTGCGATCACCGCAGACGCGTCGCCGCATATGGGCACCACGCGGTCCTGCACCTTGTTCAGCCGGGCGTTTTCGATGCACAGCTTGTTTGCCACAGGGTTTGAATCGATGCTGTAGACCCGGGCCGTCCTGACCTTTTTTGCTATTATGATTGAATAGGTGCCCACGCCGGCAAACATGTTCACCACCACGTCGCCTTCCTGCGTCAGGTCTGCTATCCTCTGCCTCTCGGTAGAGAGCCGGGGCGAGAAATACGCCCTTGCCACGTCCACCTTGAACCGGCAGCCGTGCTCCCTGTATTCCGTGACCGTCCTGTTCTCGCCTGCCAGGTGCTCAAGGTCGCGCACCCGAAAATCGCCCCTCACCGCCGACGCCTGCGCAAACACCGCCCTGGCGGTCTTGACGTTTGCAAGTATCGCCTCTGCGATCAGCTTTTTCTTGTCCGCAAGGCCGTCGGGCACCTTGATTATGACGATGTCGCCCACCTGGTCAAACGCAGAATAGAGCTGCGCGGCCTCTTCCGGAGCAAGGACGCCGGCAAGCACCGTCTTGAGCATGTGTGGCATATCTTTCGCCTACTGCTTCACATAGTAATAGTTGCCCGAGTCCTTTTGCTCCCTGTCGAGCCGGCCGCCTTCCTTGTTGACCCTGGGCCTGCCGGTGGTCTCGTCGCGGCGGTATGTTATCGAAAGCGCCTTCAAAAAGCGGTTCATGCCATCCTCCTTGCGCATTGGAGCAGTCGCGGTGCCTGCCACGCCCGGCTCGCCCTCAAATATCACGAGCGTGTCCGAAACGAGATCGATGAGCTGCAGGTCGTGGTCGATGATTATGGCCGACTTGCCCTGCGCCCTGACGAACCGCTGCAGGAACTTGGCGACTGCTATCCTGTCCTCGGCGTCCAGAAACGCCGACGGCTCGTCCAGCGCGTAAATGTCGGCCTGGCGCAAGAGCGACGCGGCGACTGCGACCTTTTGCAGCTCGCCCCCCGACAGGTTGCGCACGCCCTTTTCGTACAGCTTTTTGACGCCAAGCGGTATCAAAATCTGCTCCTCTGCCGGCGACATCTCTACCGGCGCCTGGTACGCCGTGTAGAGCAGGGAGCGCACGTCGCCGTCGTATTCCTGGTTCAGGTACTGCGGCTTGTAGGATATTTTTGCGCCGATGTCTATCGTGCCGGCGTCCGGCTTGTCCACCCCTGCCAGCATGCGCATAAAGGTGGTCTTGCCAAGCGCGTTTGCGCCCACGATGCCAACGACTTCGCCCTTGCGTATCTTGCCCGACGCGACCTGCAGCTTGAACGAGGGGAACGCCTTCTGGAGGTCTGAGTAGCTTGCGACTGCGACCTCCTGCACCATGCTGTCTTCGGACGTGGAAATGTCAAAGCGGAACGCCTTTTCGCGGAACCTGACGTTCTCGGCAGGCAAAAAGCCTTCGAGGAAGTTGTTTATGCCGACCTTGGTGCTCTGGAGCGACGAGACGATGCCGTACGCGCCCGGCTCGCCGTACAGTATATGGATATAGTCGGACAAATAGTCGAGGAGCGTCATGTCGTGCTCGACCACCATCACGCTCTTGCCCTCGGCGGCAAGGTCGCGCATCACTTTTGCAACTTCAAGGCGCTGGTACACGTCGTTGTAAGACGATGGCTCGTCAAAGAAATAGTACTCGGCGTCCTTGGCAGCCGCGACTGCGACTGCAAGGCGCTGGAGCTCGCCCCCAGAGAGCGTGGCAAGGTCGCGGTCAAGTATGCTCTGCAGCCTAAGCTGGACCACAAGCTTGTCTGCCACCCTGCGCTCGTCGTACTTTGCCAGCAACTCTTTGGGAGTACCCTTGAACGCCTTTGGTATAAGATAAACTAGCTGCGGCTTGATGGACGCCCGCATCTGGCCCGTCGCTATCTTTTCGAAATGCTGCTTCAGCTCGGTGCCCTGAAAGTGCTTGAGCACTGCGTCCCACGACGGGTCTTCAGAGTCGTATTTTCCAAGGTTGGGCTTGAGCGTGCCCGACAGCACGTTGACGATGGTGGACTTGCCCATGCCGTTGCGCCCGACGAGGCCGACCACCGCTCCCTTTTTGGGCGTGGGCAGGCGGTAAAAGCGAAAAGAGTTGACGCCGTACTGGTGTATCTTGTCCTCGGTCAGCTCCTTTGCCAGGTTGACGATCACGATGGCGTCGAACGGGCACTTTTTGATGCATATTCCGCAGCCCGTGCACAGGTCTTCTGATATGAGCGCCTTGTTGTCCTCCGGCCTCTGCACTATACACTGGCCACCCGTCTTGTTCACCGGGCAGTAGATGATGCACTCCAGGTTGCACTTTTTGGGCTGGCACAGCTCATAGTCCATCACAGCGACGCGGTGCGTGGACGACGGATCGTCGTTATTGCCCATGTTCTTGTTGCAGGTAAACTGCGGCACAAATGCGTTATATAGATTTGCAGATTTCGGCCGGCAGAAGCAAAAAAGCCGGAAAAGGCAGAGAAAAAGAGCGGGGCGGGAGAAGAAACCCCGCCAGTCGGTCAGCCGGTCGGTCGGTCAGTACGTCCTGCTCCAGTACGGCGTGATGGCGGCCTGCGTGGGCTTTTCCTTCTTGATAAACTCCATCGTCTCCCTCATCACCTGCGCCGACCACTCGGCAAACTCTTTTTCTCCAAGCGGCAGAGGGTCTGGAGCCCGCACAAAGCTGATGCCTTCCTGCGCCAGGGCGCTTGCGACCATGTTAAAGCCGCTCCCGCTGCCGGTGGCAGGCACCAGGACGACCCTGGTTGCGCCGGTCTGCGCCATCATGGCCTTTACCTTTGCCACCGCGCCCTGCACCGCGGCAGGCGACAGGCCCGGCCAGTCCTCCCTTGCAGTGACTCCGACTGAATCTGCAAACTTTAGCTTTTTCTCGACAAACGCCGCCGCGTTTGAAAGCTCTTGCTGCTGGGTAAGGTCGTTTGCGTTGGATCTTGCGCCGTGGCCGACGAGGACGAGCAGTTCGGTCTTGGGGTTCTCGCTGACTGCCTTGGCCTGCTTGACAAAGATGTTCCTCAGCGTCGGGTGGTCGGGCCGGGCAGGCTCGGCAAACACCAGCACGGTCTGGCCGTTTGTCGGCTCGGGCCTCGTCACCTGGCCCATGTACATGCATGCCCCGCCGCCCATCGGCACGCCAGGGCAATAGTTGTACTGCGATATGCCGCCGAAAATGCCCCTTGTGATATTGTGTATGACAGTCGAGTTGGGGCCAAACATGTCGGTGTACATAAAGACAGCGTACCTGGCGTCCCTGTCAAGCGACAGCAGCCCCCGGTCCCAGTTGTACGGCATGTGGAATATTACTTCTGCAGGGGTCTTGAACTGCTTTTCAATCGTCCTTTCCATCGCCACCATCCTGTCCATTTCAGGCGTGCCGTGCTCGTTGTGCATGTTGCCGTGCGTGTAGAGCAGGACGCCGGTGTCGTTCTTGGGCTCTTTTGACTTGGCGGCCTGGTCAAACACGCGGACAAGGCAGGTATTGCCATCCGTCTCTGCAAACTCGGCAGTCATCACCTTTGAAACAGAGGTTGCGCCCGTCCCTGAAAGGGTGACGCGGTTTGTGGCAAGCACGGCGTCGCCTTCCGGCGTTATGGAGACGATGCAGCCGTTGCTGCCGTCAAGCTCTACTCTGTGCGAATGCCATTCAAAGTCGTCGTGCTCCTCTCCCGGCGTGTCGTTTCCGGCGTGGGAGGTCGCCGCATAGAGCCCTGCGTCCGTGACAAACGCGTATGCAAACACCTGCCCGGGCTCGTGCGGCACCTGTTCCCCTGCCATCCCCTTGACGGTGAGATAGGGATTGCCGCTCTTGTCCATCCCAAAGCTCTTTATCTTGAAGCTCTTGTCGCTTTCTCTTTCTTCGTCTTCCTGCGCGTACGCAGAGGAGAGGGGCATTGTCGCTACCGATGCCAAAAGCGCGGCGGCAAGCATGATGCCGGCAAAAAGAAAAGTCTGGCTGGCACCATGACCGTCATCGTTGCTACTGCTACTGTTTCTCATAACCTCGAAAAGTTTGCCCTGACCGTATTTATTCAGGCGAGCCATTTCTCTTGCCCTGTTCTCATTGCAGACAATGAGCACGGCGTGGCATGGCAGTGTCGGCACAAGGTTAAATTAACCCCTCTGCGGAAAAGAGGGTAAGCCGGTCATAGCGGCAGGGTGCGACCCGGTCCCATTCCGAACCCGGAAGTCAAACCTGCCGTCGCTGCTGTGTTACTGATCTGCGTGAGCGGTCGGGAAGCAGCAGTGCTGGCATCATCTTTTCTCCATTCTTAAACGCCCATCTCTTCGCCGAAATGCACCTGCTTTAGCAGCTTGCGCGCGTGCGCCCCGATCCTGTCCACCATGCCAAATATCGAGGCGATGCCGGCTGGGTCCCACGCCCCGGTTTCTATCACGCAGCAATAGTTGCCCGCCCTGACCCTCATCCTCTTTAACTCCTCCTTCATGATGTTGCTGGCAAGCTCCTGCGACAGCTCCGGATCTGCTGCAAGCAGGTTTGAAAGCACGCCGCCGCTCCAGCCAAGGTCTGCCGGCCTGCCGTTCTGCAGCCGATAGTAGGGGGCTGTGTCCACCAGGTTGTGGGCGTTGCTGTCGTTGTCAGCAAGCGAGTCGTTTTCAACCAGGAAATAGACATTGAAGAACGGCCCCATCCTCACCACCTCCTCGATGCCGATGTAGCTGATGTTGCCGCGCTCCATGGTGACAAAGCCGTCGCGGTTTTTCAGCCACCGCTCATAGTAGGGCTGCCTGTCCGGCCTGACGTCTGATGCCATGTCGCCTTCCCGGCAAGGATACCCAAGCTCGGCAAGCGCGTCGACGAGTTTGTCAAGCTGGAACACGGGCATGGCCTTTGTCACGCTACTATGGGGATGATTGAGACGCAGGCTGTTGTTGTTGCTGTTGCTGTTGTGGCTTTTCCTCTTCCATCAGCAATTTCACAAGGGTGCGTATGCCAAAGCCGGTAGCGCCCTTGGGGTTGTAGCTCCTCTCGTACGTGCCGTCCTGCGTCCATGCGGTGCCGGCAATGTCCATGTGCACCCATGGCACGTTTGTGACAAAATTTGACAGGAACGCCGCGGCCGTGATGGCGCCTCCCGGCCTTCCGCCTACGTTTTTGATGTCTGCAAACGGGCTCTTGATCTGCTCGTGGAACTCGTCGTACAGCGGCAGGTCCCACATGCGCTCGCCCGCCTTCTCGGCCATCCTGCGCACCCGGTCGGTCAGCTGCTTGTTGTTGCCGATGAGCGCCGCCACGTTGGCTCCAAGCGCGATTATAGCAGCGCCTGTCAGCGTCGCCATGTCGATGACTGCTTTTGGGTTGTACGTGGCTATGCCGTATGCCAGCGCGTCTGCAAGTATCATCCTGCCCTCTGCGTCCGTGTTCAACACTTCCACCGTCTTGCCGTTGTACATCCTGACGATGTCGCCGGGGCGGTAGGAGGTGCTCGACGGCATGTTCTCGACTGAAGGCACGATGCCCACCACGTTGACTGCCAGCTTCATCGAGGCTACAGCACGCAGTATCGCAAGCACGTCGCACCCGCCGCACTTGTCAAACTTCATCTCGTCCATCTTGTCGCCCGGCTTGAGCGATATGCCGCCCGTGTCGAACGTGACTGCCTTGCCCACAAGCAGGTATGGCCTTGCGTCGGCGGCAGCGGCGCCGGTGTATTCCAGTATTATCAGTTTCGGCGGGTTGTTGCTCCCCTTGCCGACTGCAACGATGCCTCCCATGCCCATGTTCTCAAGCTCGTAGCGGTCAATTACTCGCGCTTTCATGCCGTACTCGGCAGCAAGCGACAGCGCCACGCTTGCAAGGTGCGCCGGCGGGCAGTCGTTTGGCGGCAGGTTGCCAAGGTCGCGGGCAAAGTTGACGGCCTCTGCGACGTGGCTGGCCCTCTCGGCTATCATCTGGAACCGGGGCGAGTCCGAGTTTATCAGGACTGTCACCTCCTCCACCCTCTGCGTTTCCTTGTCCTGCGCCTTGTACCTGTCAAACGAGTAGAGCGCAAGGGCGATGCCCTCGGTCATAGCCTCGATCAGCCCCTCGTCGAGGTTTGAAAACTGGAGGATGGAAAACTCGCGGGTGCCAAGCTCCTTTGCCTTTTGCGCGGCCTTGCCGGCGCATATGCGGGCCATCTCGTCTGTGAATTTCTCGCGCTTGCCAAGGCCCAGCGCCAGGATCTTTTGCATTGGGCCCTTGCCCAGAGTGTAGACAAGGATGCTTGAGCCAAAAGTGCCCCGGAAATCCTTGTTGTCGATGGCCGCCTTTATGTACATGAGGACGGACGGATCGAGCTCTTTTGACTGCGAAAAGTCCTGCTCGTTTTCAAAGACGCCTATTACCAGAAGCGAGGTCTGCTTCTGGTCGATTTTCGCCTTCTCTACCTTGATCTGGGCCATGCGGTAAAAGGCTGCCGCATTGTTATTTTAATTCATCTCTTGTTGTTTCAGGGAGCACGGTAGACGTAGCTGTTCTTTTCTCCTTCCCTTGCCAGATGGCCATCCCTTACCAGCTTTAACAGTGCGTCGCCGAGCCTGTTGTTCTTTATGGTGTAACCCATCGTCGACAGGGCGGACTGGATCTCGGCAAAATTCTTGCTGCTGCCGCTGAAAAAGTCCTTTGACTTTAGCTCAAGTATCTTTTCATACGCTATAACGCGCTCGCCCTTGCCGCCTGCCGGCTTTTTCTTTTGTTGTTGCCTCTGCTCGGCAGGGCCGTTGCCAGGCTGCAAAAACGAAGGCAGTTCAGCTTGGATTGGCAACTGCTTTAGGATTATTGGCTCTTGGAGGCTTGCCTGGACTGGCTGCGACTGGCCCACCTTTATCGCGGCCTCGACCACTTCTCCCAGGCTCGAATTGTCGGATGCTACGGCTATTTCCAGCAGCTGTGTTTTTACGCGTACGCTTATCATAGCTCGTTTAAGCTTAGGCATAGCTATAAAGCTTTTGTTGCTGTAACAAAGCATTAATAGCCGTGCCTTCATACCCTCACTGTGTCCATAATAATAGGCGTAGGACAGCACAGCATGGCCATACAGAATGGAGAAGTCGAGATAGCCAATTTCCGGCAGTATCGCATTTATCAGGAGGGCAACAGGACGCCTATAACCGGCTTTGACGACCTGCCAAAGAACCTGAAGCTTGTGTTGTCAAACGGCGTTGTCGAGATAATAATAACCCCAAGTGACGGCTCTGCCGCGGCGGCGGTTGACGACTCTACTATGCTAAAGAATTATGTCCCAGAAGGGTACGAGCTGGTCGATACGCGCGAAGCGTCAAAGGTGATCAAGGGCGTCAGGGGCAAATACTATTACTATTACAACAAAAACGACGGCAAGTACCTTGCGCTCGTGACACGCGGCTCGGGAAGGCCCGGCAGGATCTCGCTTGGAAGCTTGCAGGACCACTCTTCGACGCTGTACCAGGTGCTCGACAAGCTCCCACGGGACAGGCCATTTCACAAGGCGGAACTGAACAGCCTATTGCCAGCCAAGATAGTAGAGAATCGCCAGCCGATCAAGGCGGCGCTTGACATGCTGGAAAGGGAGGGATTTGTCAAAAAGACTGGCAACAGAGTCGGCATCTCTGAGGAGTATGTGCGCAGCGACAAGGCGGCTCCGCTGGTGGGACTCGACAAGCACGTGACGCTTGACGATCACATCACATCCTGAAAGCAAACGCGCTATCATTCTGGAACCAGCATTGACAGGTCTGCTCGAGCCGAAAAAACTGAAATAGCATATGGCGTATTACATTATGTATGACGATAATAAGCGTCAGGATCTCGGAGAAGGACAAGAGCGCACTGCGCAAGCACGGCAGAATCTCGTCCGTCATAAAGGAGGCCATTGCGATGTACCTCGACTCCCAGCAGTCAAAGAAAACAATCAAGAGGCTGAAGGAGCTTCAAAAAACAGATAGCGCAAGCACGACGGCATCGGAAGACGTTTCCCTCATCAGGCAGGACAGAGGCAGGCAGTAGATAGGCGTTGTTTGTCGCAGACAGCAGCTACCTCGTAGAGGGGCTGCTCAGAGATGCCTCCTTGCTCGAAAGAGAGGCAATGGTTGCCCCGGACATTGCCCTCTACGAGGTAGTGAACGCCGTCTGGAAGCATGAAGTCGTCCTGAAGGACATGAAGGACGGCAGGCAGTACATCGAGCTGCTGCTCGAGCTTGCATCCACAAACGCGATCAGGTTTGTAAAGCCGGACGCGCAGATCGCAAGGAAAGCCTACGAGCTTGCCTGCAAGAAAAGATGCACCTTTTACGACGCCGCTTTTGTGGCGCTTGCCCAGGAGCTTGGAATCGAGCTAAAGACGTTTGATGATGAGCAGCGCAGGATCGCTCCCTAGCATAGAGTCAATCGCGTGCAAAAGTAAACGACGCGCCGTGCGAGAGCATTGTGGCTAGGCGCCTGAAAACGTTGGTGGGCGTGTAGCACGACATCGAGGTGCCGTCGTACGCGCACGCCGGCGCAAACGTGTCATTGTTTTTGTCCCTGCCGCCCCTGAACCAGCCTACGGCTATCTCCTTGGCTACGCGGGGCAGGCCGGACCGTGCGCCAAACGCGCCGCTCCTGTTTATGAGCCAGAACATGCGTGTGGGGTCGTAGCCCTGCGGAAAGACTGTTGCTTTGGCCTCTTTTGCCTCCTGCGAGTAATAGTGGCCGGCAGTCCTTATCCAGCCCCGGGAGAGCGCGCTGGCCAGCCTGGCAAACTTGGTGCATGAATAGCACTTGTCGTCGTATATCAAGAGCGGCCTGGCAAAGAGCGAGGCTGACAACTTCAGCTGTACTCTTGCATTCCGGCCCTTTTAAGCATGGTGCCACGAGTTCTAAGACAGCCTCCTCCCCTCTTCTAATCTCCACAACTACTCTCTGGCTTTGTCAAACCAAGCGCCAGACGTGCTTGCAGAGCTATCTTTTTATTTTCCTCGGAGCCTGCTTTTGCTGCCGTGGATTTACCCGCTGGTGACAATTATGGGCTTTAACATGCGTTATCTCGAGCTCAAGAGGAAGGTGCGCGACGTGCGCATGTGGGCCATTCAGGGCATCGCCGAGGCAGGCTCCGGCCACCCCGGCGCCTCCTTTTCGGCCGCCGAGATAATGGGCACGCTCTACTTCAGAAAGATGCGCCACGACCCTGCCAACCCGGCCTGGCAGGAGCGCGACTATTTCATAAACTCCAAGGCGCACTCGGCGCCCGGCTTTTACTCGACGCTTGCCGTTGCAGGCTATTTCCCCCCCGAGGAGCTGAAGACGCTCCGCAAGCTGGGATCGCGCCTGCAGGGCCACCCCGTGAGGCATTCCGAGCACCAAAAAGACCACAGCGTTCCCGGCGTCGAATATTCGGGAGGCTCTGAGGGAATCGGGCTTTCAGTCGGCGTGGGAATCGCGCTTGCAAACAGGCTTGACAGCAAGAAAAGCCGCGTCTATGTGCTGATAGGCGACGGCGAGTCAAACGAGGGCCAGATATGGGAGGCATCGATGGCCGCTGCAAAATTCAAGCTCGACAACATTGTCGCCATCCTTGACAGGAACCGCATCCAGCAGGACGGCTTTACCGAGGACATCATGCCCCTCGACCCTACCAAGGGCAAGTGGGAGGCGTTCAACTGGCAGGTGTTTGAAGTGGACGGCCACCGCGTCGAGCAGCTGATAGACGCGCTCAACAGGGCGGCGCAGATAAAGGACAAACCCGTCATGATAGTGGCAAACACGGTCAAGGGCAACGGGGTGCGCCACATGGCAAACAACCCGCAGTGGCACGGCAAGGCGCCGCCGAAAAAGCACACGCCAATAATACTTGAAGAGCTCGAGAGCGAGGTCCTGATAGCGCCCTCGATAATCGCAGGCGAGAAGGAGAATTACGAGCAAAAGATCAAGAAGGCCGAGCGGGAGGGCGTCGAGATGATCCACCTCGACGTTATGGACGGCAAGTTCGTGCCAAACACCACGTTCTTTGCAGACACGATAAAAAAGCTGAGGCCCGTCACATCGTTGCCGTTCGACGCGCACCTGATGATCGAAAAGCCGCTAGACCACATACAGGAATACATCGACGCAAGGTGCGACATCATCACCGTCCATGCAGAGGCTTGCAGCGAGGACGAGTTTGTCAGGATGCAGGAAAAGTGCCTCGCGGCCGGCATAAGCCCCGGGATTGCGATAAACCCCAGGACAGAGGTGCCAGAGTGGCTCTACCCGCACGTCGCAGACCTGGACGTCATAATAGTGATGTCTGTAAACCCTGGCTTTGCAGGGCAGAAATTCATGCCGGAGGTTCTGCCCAAGATGGTCGCAGTCAACAAGAAGCTCCGCGAGCACGGCTTTAAGGGCTACATAGAGGCGGACGGCGGCATAGACGCCACCACGCTCCAGCAGGTGTACGACGCAGGGGCAAGGATATTCGTGGCAGGGAGCGCGGTGTACGGCAACGCCGACATACACGGCGCGATAATACAGCTTCGCCACAAGGCGGCAGTTGCGCTTGAGGGCAAGTTGCTGGACCACGCCACGCGCCTTGGGATCAAGGCAGACTGGATGAAGGCCCGCAAGAACATACTGATACCGTATGCTTCCGAACTGAAAATAGAGGAGGAGCTAAATGCTGTCAAGTAGCAAGAGCACGGGCGAGAAAAAGATGATAGACATGAGGGGCGCGTACGGCGACGCCCTCGTGGAGCTTGGCAAGTCCGACCCGAGAATAGTGTGCGTCGGGGGCGACACCACGGACTCGCTCAAGACAAAGAAATTTGGAGACAAGTACCCCGAGCGCATGTTCAACGTCGGCATCGCCGAGGCAAACCTGGTCTCCATCGCGGCGGGGCTTGCCATCGCCGGCAAGATAGCGTTTGCAAGCACGTATGCGGCGTTTGTGCCCGGCAGGGCGGTAGACCAGATACGCAACGCCATATGCTACCCGAACCTGAGCGTCAAGCTCGTCGTCTCGCACGGCGGCCTCACCGTCGGCCCCGACGGCGCGTCGCACCAGCAGATAGAGGACATCAGCACGACGAGGGCGATGCCCAACATGCGCGTCATAGTGCCGGCAGACGCGGTGCAGGTGAAGCATTTGATAAAGGCGATGGTAGACACGCCCGGCCCGTTCTACATGCGCCTTGCAAGACCGACGACAGAGATAATCTACCCTGAATCCACGCCGGCGTCTGATTTCAAGATAGGGAGGGGCAACGTGCTTGTCGCAGACGGCTCTGACGCCACGATAATAGCGTGCGGCCTGATGGTCGGAAAGGCGTTAGAGGCTGCAGACATGCTGAAAAAGGAAAAGGGCATCTCGGCAAGGGTGGTCGACATGTTCACGATAAAGCCTATTGACACAGAGCTTGTGGCAAAATGCGCCAAGGAGACTGGTGCAATAGCGACTGCCGAGGAGCATAACATCATCGGCGGCCTGGGCGCGGCGGTCTCTGAAGCCGTCGGCGAGACATACCCGGTCCCGGTAAGGCGCGTGGGCGTGCGCGACACGTTTGGCGAGTCGGCCCGCGATGAAGAAGTAGACGCGCTACTGGAGCAGTACGGCCTGACCGCAACAGAAATAGCAAGGGCGGTAGTTGAAGCTAGGAGCAGGGCTAGGAAATAACAATGAAGATCTTTCTCGACACGGCCAACCTCGACTCGATAAAAAAATACAACGACATGGGGCTGGTGGACGGCGTTACCACCAACCCCACCCTCCTGTCAAAGGAGAAAGGCAATCCGGCCGAGATAATGCACGAGATAGTGCGCATTGTGCACGGGCCGGTGAGCCTGGAGGTGGTGGGCACCACCTACGACACCATGATCGAAGAAGCGCACAGGCTGAAAAAATACGGCAGGAACGTCGTCGTCAAGGTGCCTATGGTGGCAGACGGCCTCAGGGCCGTGAAAAAGCTGAAGGAGGAGGGGATAGAGACGAACGTAACGCTCGTCTTTTCGGCAAACCAGGCGGTGCTTGCTGCCAAGGCCGGCGCCTCGTACGTGAGCCCGTTCATAGGCAGGCTGGACGACGCAGGGCAGGACGGCATGACGCTCATCAAAGAGATAGTGCAGATTTTTAGCAATTACAGGTTCGACACGAACGTGCTGGTGGCAAGCGTCAGGCACCCGATGCACGTGGTGGAGGCCGGCAAGATAGGCGCCCACGTGGTCACGCTGCCGCCAGACATCCTGGGCAAGATGATGGCGCACCCGCTGACAGACAAGGGCCTTTCGACATTCCTGGCAGACTGGGAAAAGGTAAAGAAGGAAAACCCGGGCCTGTCGTTCTAGGAACGCAGGAGCCCTATCACTTTTTTGGGCATGTCCTGCAGCCTGCTGACTGCAAGCGCCCGCTCGTAGTTCAGGTATTTCAGGTTGTGTCCAATGCCTACTGCGTCGTTGAGGTTTCGCCCCACCCCTATTGCGACCATCTTGACGCCGGCCTTCCTGTACGACAGCACCATGGCCCTCACGGCGTCAAAGTCGGAAGGCTCGCCGTCTGTCAGCGTTACAAAGATGTCGGGCCGGAACGACTTTAGCGCCGGCTGCAGGAGCGCGTACACCTCTGCAAGCGGAGTCCCGCCGACTGCCTTTATCTGCGCCAGCCTGCGGGCGCACACGAGCGACCACTTTACATTTGGGGGCTTGACCACCCACGCCTTGACCTGGCGGTTCTCTGTCGAAAACGCGTAAACTGCAAACTTGACTCCAAGGTAGCTGAGGGCCTCGCAGAGCGCGACCGTGGCCTGCTTGTATTCCAGCTCGACGTCCGCTATGCTGCTTGAATGGTCCAGCAGCAATACCACCTTGGTCTTGATAGACAGTTTCACGTCGGTCAGGAACGGCTTTGGGAGCGACTCGGCAAACACCTCGGCGTCCAGCTCGTCGCCCGTGTCGTCGTGCCTCTCGGTCCAGCCGGTCTTCCACGCCCTGAACGCTGCTTTTACCTTCTGTATCAGGTCCAGATCATAGAGGCGCGTCTCGTCCACGTCCATCCTGTCTGGCACGCTCAGGCCGAAATTCTCGAGGCTGTCATAGCCTTTGTTCTCTGTCTTTTTGCTCTCCTTGACCAGCGCCTCGAACTCTTTGAGCACGTCGGTCCCGTCATAGATCTCCTTTGCTTTTTCCTCCGCGTCCTTCTCCTTTTTCCTGGTGCGCACTATTTTCTCTATCTGCTTGAGGACGTCGCTCTGCTGCGTGAGCGAGGCGCCCATCCGGGTCTTTGGGGCAAGAATGGGTATCGAGACGAGCGGATCCAGCTCCAGCATTTTTATCAGTTTGGGGACGTGCTGCTCCAGCCAGCCGGTGCCGTGGCCGCCGGCTATCGCCTCGTTTACAATTTCGGTGGCGTATTCGGCAGCCCTTTGCACCCTGTCAAGCTCGCCGCCGAAAAGCTCGCCCTTTACATACCCGGTGAGGAAATACTGCGAAAACGCCTCTGCAACTTTGTACCTTCCATATATGGTGTTGAGGAGCTGGCGCGACTGCCACGATATGCCCTCGTTAAAGATGAGCTCGCCTTCCATCCCCTCCCAGTCACGCAGCCCCAGGATCTCGATCCGCTTGGTCTCAAGCGTGTTGAGGATAAAGCCGAACGCGTGTTCGTTTGAGAGCACCTTGCTAGAGTGGCGCATCCGCATCGACTCGTACCACAGGGCGACGCGCCACTGCCTGTATCTCTGAAAGTCGGTGCCTACGTAATACGAAAGTGCAGGGAGCGATATCTGGCTCTTGTCCGGCTTGGTCGCCGGCGCCTTGTCGGCAGTTATTGCCACGGCAGTCCTGTCGTTTCCGGACCACCTGCGGGCAAGGAACGTGGCTATGTCGAGCAGGACGTCGTTGCGCATTATCGCGGTTTTGGCTGGAATTGTTGACGTTGGTGGTGGCGCCTTGATCACCTGCCGCTGCCGCCAAAGATCGAAGTTATCATGTCCATGACCTTCTGGTACTCGACCTGGCCCCACTGGTCATAGGCGTTTGCATATACCACTTCCGCGGCATGCCTTGGCGCAAGGCCGGCGGCAAGCATCTTGGCAAATGCTATCGTCTCCCTCAGCGAAGGGCTGTAGTACAGCTCTTCTACTGCCGCGGCGTCGCGGAGGCTCTTTGCAAGCTGGATTGCGTGCTTGACGTCGCGCGTGTGGGCGTCGTCCAGCTTGACGTGGCGCTTGACTATCTCCAGCTCCAGCTCTTCTGGCGGGTAGTCGAGCCTCATGCGAACCGGGAACCTGCTGAGCAGCTGGGGCGGCAACTCCTTTGTTCCTACGTGCGAGAGCGGGTTTATGGTAGCTATCACGAACCAGTCCGGCGCCGCCTTGACCACCTGGCCTTCGGCCTCCTTGAGCACCAGCTGGCGCCTGTCGTCAAGCGCCTCGTCGAGCCGCAGGAGCACGTCGGCCTCTGCAGCGTTCAGCTCGTCCAGATAGAGCATGGTGCCGTTCCTCATCGACTTGACCAGCACGCCTTCGACAAAGCTTATCTGGCCCTTTTCGATGGTGCGCGTGCCTACGAGGTGCGACTCGCGGGTGCGCAGCGAAAAGTTGACCGAATGGAGCTCCTTTTGCATCTGGGACGCAAACCTGCGCACCAGGGTCGTCTTGCCCGTCCCCTTGGGCCCTATTATGAGCACGAAAAGCCCCGACCGGTATGCCTTTTCCAGCACGTCGAGGGCGTTGTTCCAGTCAAGGTAGTTGACGACCTCTTCTCCTCCTTCCTGTTGCCGCTGGCCGCCAAGTTCTGTTGCCGCCACCATCTCTGTATCTCTTTACAATATAGCCGCGGAATGGTATTTGAGCGTTTAAGACCGCCGGCACTAGATATGGGAGGGGGAGGGAAAAGACGCATGTTTTATTGCTTTTATTACCGGGCCGCCAAGCGTTATTTGCCGTCATTGTGCTGTCGGCAGCAGTGGTGGCGGGGCGGCGCATGCATGAGCGACAATAGCAATAATAATAGCAGCAGTAGTAGTAGCACTGGCCAGCTCAGGCAGGACCACGTCACGGTCCGCAGGATACGCGACATTGCGCAGAGGTGCTCTGACAGGCTGTACGCCGGCGCCCACGTGCCGCTTGAGGACATCAAGATAATCTCGGTCGTGATAGAGGAGTTTGTGGACGCGTTCCACCACGGCAAGGAGGAGAAAGCCTATTTCCCGGCAAACGAGTACAAGAGCGCGCAGCATGCAGAAGAGATCCGCAAGTTCCTGATAGAGCACGAGTTTAGCAGGCGAGTGGCAAGGATGATGCTGCGCAGCCTGGAAGATTGGAAGAAGAGTAGAGCGGGAGGAGGAGAGGACGGCAGGGAGCCGGTCGCCCGCTTTCTAAAGACGTATGCCATCTATGTCACAGACCACACGACCAAGGAGGAGAGGTTTTTCGACATGGCTGAAAAAGAGATCGGGGCAGGCGAGGACGCCGAGCTCCTGAGGCACTACGAGCGGTGCAGGAGGGACGTAGGGGGCGACGCAAGGATACAGGAGCTGTTCAGGCTCATAGAATACCTCGAAGAGAGGGACTGGATGCAGTAGCAGGTACAAGTCAGTCCTCGACTGCAAAGGTCAGCATGCTTGCGGTGATGACGCTCTCCACGCGCTTTTGCAGTACCTCGTTGAATATCAGCTCCAAGAGGGTCTTGTGGTAGAGCGACCAGTTGTAGCCGAGGTCGTGCTTCATTATAAAGACGTGCCTGCCGTCGCGGACGCGGTGGCTGAACTCTATCGACGAGTTTTTCATGCGCATTTCGAGCCAGGACAGGAACGAGTCAAGGTCCATCTTGCTCTTCATGAAAAGGGCGATGTCGTGCACGGCCCCCTTGCCCACCTTCTGGGCCATCTCCACCACCCCCTCACGCGACATCTTTTCAAAGAGCGTCTGGACCACCGGCCGCGCTATCGGGATCATGCCCACCTTGGGCTCGAACATGTCCCACTCGACGAACCTCTTGAGCACCTGGTTTACGAGCGTGTTGAGGCTCACCTCCTTCTTTTCGGATTCAGACCTGAGCGCTGCCATGACGCTTTCCTCGATCCTAAACGTCATTGTTACCGTGGCCCTCTTGCTGTTGCCACTGCCGTTGCTGCTGCCGTTGATGCTCGCTTCAGAGCCTGCTGCGGGAGACAATAAAGTACCTTTCGCCGTTATCTATAATAAACGTGCCCAAAACGCTTGCGCATGTTTGCAGTGTGTACGTTACCCGTAAGTATTCTGTCTATCCCCTCCCGGTCAGGCGTTGGCGATCGGCTGCAGGGGAATCTGCACCAGGCACGAGACCACCGGCGGGGGCAAGCGCTCTGCCTACGGGCAGGGCTACAAACGCTGCTCGTCGTGCGGGGTGTTTATCAAGGTGGAAGGGATGCGCTGCCCCTGCGCTCGAAAAGGAGGTTCTGACTGCTGTGCTTTTAAATAAGGCTGGCGCAACTAGCAGGCATACACACATGGCGGGGGAGCTTCCGGTCGTGAACGAGAAGGGGACTTTTGTGGCAATCTCCGAGATAGAGCTGAAAAAAGAGTCGATGAAGGAGTTCAAGGAGTGGTTCGTCGAGTCGAACAGGGTCGTTTCCAAGTTCGACGGTTTTATTGCCCGCAGGCTGCTAGAGTCGCAGGACGGGAGCAAGCACAGGATAATAGTCATGTTCCGCGACAGGGAGTCGTTTTCCAGGATGCACCAGACGCAGGAGCACGCGGCCCTGCACGCAAAGGCGGTCACCTTCATGTCGAGGCCGCCGCAGCCGACGTTCTACAACGTGGTGGCAGAGTGAGCGCGTGTATATGACGACTGCTTCTCCTCAATCCAAAAAAGAGCTGTCAGAGGCAGAGGCTTGGGAGATACTGAAACCGGTCTGCCGCGAGCTGTTCGAGCTGGTCAACGAGAAGATGCTCGGCTTTGTTTCGGCAAGCGAGGAGGGCAACGGCTCCTTTACGATAAGACTAAAGTCGAGCAGGCTGCATTTCGCCTCCCGGGGGTTCAAGGACAGCATAGGTGACGTCGAGTACGGCGAGGGAATGCTCAGGGTCGGGCTGCGCGCAAACGGCAGGCCCGGCAATGTCTTTGTAGAGCTGGCGGCATAGCCTGGTGTGTGTAGTGTAACAGAGCTGACAGACAAGCCCTTAATATCGCCGCGCGGCGAGCCTGTCCTGTTACCATTGATAAAGATGACGATGTCGCAAGCAAGCCCCACAGCCGCAGAGCTGGCGATGATGCACTGGGACTGCGCCAAGCTGCTCGAGCTTGGCGTCAGCGAGCAGGCGGTGCGCAGGATGACTCTGCCAGAGGCCCGCGAGATATTGAAGGGTCTGCTGTACCTCAGGGAAAGGTACAGGGGCGTTGCAGAACCCGGGCTGTAATCGCCGCTGCCGCAAGTTAATATAGCAACGGTTCCCCAGGTGCAGCGTATATGCAAGGCATCCAGAAGTCAAAGTGCGCAATGTGCGGTACGACGTTCATGGCAGAAAACGGCGCCAAGATGTGCCCTTCGTGCACGTCGCGCGGCCACGGGGAGATGGGCAGCCACGGCTGCGGCTGCGGTCACCACCACTAATTCTCTTTCTTTCATCACCGCCTCATGCGGCCATTTTTTGCACCAGCCGTAAAAAAGGCTAATAAGCAAATGCGGCTCCAAGGTGGTAGGCTGCCGCGGCATATGGAGCACCTGATATTCCATCACAACGGGAAGGAATACAAGGTCTACGACGCCCTGACTGCCGACGAGGTCAGGGCGATCAGGAGGATGGGCGAAGAGAGGGACAGGAGGCTCAATCCGCTCAACGCCAAGTCGACGACAAAGTATTTCGAGGACACCGACAAGATGGCCGCGGCGATATTGAGGCGGTGCTTCCGCATGACGGACGACCAGATATCCAGCATAGACCAGATAGAGCGGCGCAGCCTGGCAAGCGCATTTGTGAGGTTCCTGGGAACGGTCAACAACCTCTGACAATGGCAGCTCGTGCTTGCTCGCAGGCTCTGCTGCACGTATATACGCATGTGCGGGCACGATAATCTGTCGTCAAACCGCCCTGTACGGCGCGCAGGTCCCCTGCTAACTAATATGCCATGTTGTGTTGCTACTGTTATAATATCTCCTTGACGCGCCCCACTATGCCGCTTTCCAGCTCGACCTTGATCCCGTGCGGATGGCTCGGCGACGACGTGAGGATTCTCTTGACTATGCCGTCTGTCAGCCTGCCGCTTGGCTGGTTCTTTTTTTCGACGACGCGCACCCTGGCGCCGATCCTGATATCGGCCCTCCTTCGTCCATCATCCTGCATCGCATTATGCACAGGAACCGCCAGATAGATAACCTTTCAGGCAGCAGAAGGAAGGGAAGAAGAAGGGTAATTAGCGACCGGCGACAAGAATAAACAGAGGAGAGAGAGAAGGAGAGATAGAGGGATGGGATACCGCGTAGTCTGTGAGCGCCACAACCTGAAGCAGTTCTGCTCCACCATGCTTGAAGCCAAGTCGGTCCAAAGGCAGCATGCGCGTGAAGGCTGCCTGGAATCAGAGATCAAGAAACCCGGCCAGAGATAAGGAGTTCAGCTTTTTCATGGCCCCTGCTGCCCTGCGGCAAGCAGGATCCCTGCTGCAAATGCAAGCGGCCTTCCTTTCTCTGCAGAAATGCGTTTGCGGCTAGCCAGCGCCGCATAAAGAAAAAACGCTGTGGCTAACGGGACCGCAGAAAATATGTTGTCCCAAGCGGCGCGGCAGCGGCTATCGCTGCGATAGCGAGGGATTTCATCGGCGATCAAGAAGAGCAAATTCGTATAAGCATTGTGATATAGACGCAGGTATTCCAGATATGGCGTAACGACAATTCTCTTTTTCAGGGTTAATTCCCAGTCAGATAGAACCGGCGGCATATTGTACCGGCCATATTTGCCGGATTAGAAAAAGTAAAATATTCAACCCACGATAATGGATAACGCCTGCAAGCGGTCACGTAGTACGTTACGTGAATGTTGGGTAAAGACTTGACGTCCATTGAACGTGTTGACGGCTGTACCGCTCGCAGGTGTCCCGCCTCTCGCAGGCTCAACGTCGCTAGCATTGGAGGGGCGGGACCCGCAATAGGTGTGTGTATGTATGTTTTTGTTGTTTTGATGCAAAACGCCGTTTGCGACGACCGGACAGACTTGGCGTCATAGTTGCGCCGCATATTATATCACCCCACCACCATCATCATCTTCTTCTTTTTGCGGCTGCCTGCAAGTACACGGATGATGTATGTGTGTGCGCGGGCGCGTGCCTACCGGGCAGGAACCAGGCGGTACAGGCTGCCGGAAAACGAGAGCACGTAAGGATAGCCGTCCGGCCCCGTCTCGATGTCGGTTATGCCGCCAAAACCGGAGCCAAGGAAAACCTCGTAGGCTTCCCTGCCGTCCTCTGCAACGGAGTCGCGCAGGGGGCTGGAAGAGCTGCCAGGATCTATGCCGTCCCTTTTGCCGTTTACCGTCAGAAAGTAAAGGTGCCCGTTGTTGATGTCGCCTACGAGTATGTTGCCCTCGTATTTTTTCCCCAGCTTGTCGGACTTGATGAATTCAATGTCCGTGACGCCGATCGAGTGCTTCCAGCTGAACACCGGGTCGGCATAGTGCGCGCCGTCAAGCATGGTCAGGCTCTGCCTCAGCGCAGCTTCTGCTGCCGCCGCTGCTGCCTCCCCTTCGCCCCCGCTCCCCGCCTTTGCGGCCTCGGCCGCCCTTGAAATGGGCCCCATCACCTTTCCCCACCCGCTGTTAAAGCCGGGCTTGACCACGTTCACTTCGTCGTAGCTGTCCTTCCCGTTTTCCGTGTCCCAGAGGGTGCCTGTCAGGGGGTCAAAGGCGAGCCCAAAGCTGTTCCTTATGCCGTACGCATAGTAATAGTCTGTTGTTTCCGCAGACCCCCCGCTGCCTCCTCCTTCTCCTTTGCCGCCGGAAAGGACCTTGGCAGCAGGTCTGCCGTCCCGGTCCACCTTGATTATCACGGAAGTATTGTCAGGCGCAGGCCCGTCCCTGTAGTTTTGGAGCATGCCGTTCCTGTTGAGGTCGCCGATGACCACGTACAGGTAGCCGTCCGGCCCGACGATCATCTTGCCGCCGTTGTGGTTTGGGCCCGGCGTCGCAGGCAGCTCAAGTATCTTGACAGGGTTCTGGAGTTTTCCGTCCTGCCAGTCGTAGCGGTAGACGCGGTTCTTTGCCTCGCCAAAGAGGTCCTTTTCGGTGATGTAAAGAAACACGTCTTCTTCTCCTTTGTGATCTTCTCCTCCTCCACCCCTGCCGACGGCTATGCCCAGGAGGCCCTGCTCGACAAAACTGGTCAGGGGCTTTAATGTAAGCACAGGGTCTTTTGCGAGCTTGCCGCCTGTCACAAGCCTCACGTTGCCCGTGTCCTTCTCAAGGACAAGGAGGTTCGAGGTGTCCACAAACGCCATGCTTGTAGGAAAGGCAAACCCATTATCCACCACCACCTGCTCGACCTTGAGTGAAGAGTCCCGGACCGCCGGAAAGTCGCTTTGGCGCCCGAACACGCCCGAATATCCATAATAATCTCCCCCGACAGGAATGCCTAGCTTCTCGGCAAGGAGAGGCGCCGTCAGGACTACGGCGATTGCAACTATCGCCATGGCGACAGCTATCACAAACGCTATAGATATTCCGGATACTTTGCCCATGGCACGCGTGTGATGGTTGAGGCGGTCTGCAAATATAATAGCATGAGGTCTATTTGCAGGAGCGGGCAGGTGCAGATTAACCACGCGCCGGCATCAGGCAGGCAGAAATTCCTGCTCATGATTCTGTAAAAAAGTTACAGGAAAAATCACTGGGCCGGTGGCGGCGCAGTTGCTGGCTCCTCCGGCAGAGGGTTCCTTGGTAGAGAATCATCGTACGTGATTGCCTTCAGGTAAATTACAACGGGCCCTCCCGGGCGCCCCTGCGCCGAGTTCTTGGCAAGCTCGACTGCGAAAGGCTCTACCACGCCGGCAAGGTTCTCCTGCGTGAGGTCCAGCTCTAGCTTTTTCCAGCTCTTTTCCAGGTTGACCGGCTTGCTGGCTACGGCAAACTTGATGCTCTTTTGTTGTTGTTGCTTGTCTTTCGGCTGCTGCGGGCCGTTTCCGGCTGCCGCCACCGCCGCCGCGTCATCGGCAGACTTGCCTGCCGCCTTGAATTTCACCACCTCGCCGCCATTTTCACCTCTGACGTAGAACGAGACTTTCTTTGCGCCCACGAGGCTTGGGCTCGTGCCGTCACCCTTGTCGACGTAGGAGAGCTCGGGCGCGCTCTGCTGGTTGGTGGGCGTGTATTCAAGCCTGGTGCAAAATTCGCACGAGATCTCTGAATTTACCCAGTCGTCGTAGATTTTGAGAGCGCCGACGCCGTACAGAGCCTGGCCGTCTACAACCTTTTTCTTGAATCCTTTTTCAATCTGCAGGGGGAACGGCGACGCGTCGGCGGTGTTGGACGACGACTGCTGCTGGTGAGACCACGGCAGGTGCGCGTTGTTGTTGCTGCCGCCGTCACCCAGAAAGAGAAATCCGGATACAATGAATATCGAGGAAGCTAGTGTCCCTGCCAGAGCAAGCGAGAGAAGTTTCTTCTCCCCCAGGAAAGCCATGGCATGGTAAGCTTGGCGCTCAATATAATCATTCTATCCGGGTCTGGCACAATAAAGGATAGATGCTGCCGCCAACAGCTGTTGCGATGGAAAGCAACGGCTGATTTACTGCAAGCTGTGGAGGCGATGCACCATTTTATTTCGGGCAGCAGCGCCGGGTCAGAAGACAAGCGATTGATCTCGAGCGGCAAAGGCGCGCACGTACATGGCAGAGCCATGGCCCACACAAAAAGCTGCGTCGCAGACGATGGTGAGCTGCAGGCCAGCAAGCCGCATGAAAATCAGGAAAAGAAGAAGAGAAAGGAATGCAGTAAGAAAAGGCGGCGGGGGGGAGGGGGGGGCAGTAGCTGTTGTAGCAAGCAAAGAGACCTTCTTTTCCTACCGCCCCGGCTTTG
>NZ_JBBIHK010000002.1:0-23172 GCF_037447015.1 Nitrososphaera sp.
GAGGAGCTGGAGAAGCTGTACGAGCTGGAGCCGTTCTACAACGTGCAGAAGGTGAGCGACCTCGTGGGCCACATGGTGGTCGGCCTTGCCCCCCACACCTCTGTGGGCGTGATGGGCCGCGTCGTCGGCTTTTCCGAGTCGCAGGTCTGCCTTGCGTCGCCGATATGGCACTCGGCCAAGCGCCGGGACTGCGACGGCGACGCCGACTCTGTCATGCTCCTCATGGATGCGTTCCTGAATTTCTCGTTTGATTTCCTGCCGGACAAGATAGGCGGGCTGATGGACGCGCCACTGCTCATACAGCCAGTCGTCCTGCCGCACGAGGTTCAGCGCCAGGCGCACAACGTCGACGTGGCAAGCTCGTACCCGCTCGAATTTTACGAGGCGACATGGAAGCAGGCCAAGGCAGCTGACGTTGCAGCGATGATAGACATTGTGAAAAACCGCATAGGGAGCGAGCGGCAGTTCATCGACTACGCTTTCACACATGCAACTTCCGGGCTGACGACGAAGTCGCAGAGGAGCGCCTACTCGACGCTCAACACGATGGAGGAGAAGCTAAAGATGCAGTTTGACACTGCAAAACTGATAAACGCAGTCGACGCCGACGAGGTTGCGGCCATGGTGCTGACGACGCACATACTGCCGGACATCATGGGCAACATGCGCTCCTACTCGTCGCAGACTTTCCGGTGCACAAACTGCGGCGAGAAATTCAGGCGCATGCCGCTTGTGGGCAAGTGCACCGAATGCGGTACAGAGCTGACCCAGACCGTGACGCGGGGCGCAGTCGAGAAATACCTCGGCATAGCGACCGGCTTTTGCCAGGAGTACAAGATAAACGAGTACCTGCGGAGCAGGGTCGAGTCGATATCTGCTGAATTGAAGCTGATATTCCGGGAGCAAAAGAAGGAGCAGTCCAGCCTCATGGAGTTCATGGGCTGATTGACCAGCTAGTTAGAAATAGCAGCTCCCGCCGCCCCTCTTTTCATAGTAACGCTGGTGGTAGTCTTCTGCCCTGTAGAACTTGCTCGCCGGCACCACCTGCGTCACTATTTTGTCACGGTATTTGCCCGATCTGTCCAGCTGCTCTATCATCTTTTTCGCAGCCGCCTCCTGCTCTGGCGTGTGGAAAAAGATCGCCGACCGGTACTGCACCCCGATGTCGGGCCCCTGCCTGTTGAGCGTCGTCGGGTTGTGGATTGAAAAGAACGTCTTTAGCAGCTGCTCGTACGTCACCTCGCTTGGATCAAAATGGATCTCTATCGCCTCTGCGTGGCCCGTCCTGTCGGTGCACACCATTTCATAGGTGGGGTTTGGCAACCAGCCGCCCGTGTATCCCACAGCTGTTGACCTGACCCCCTTTATCTTTCTGAATGTCTCTTCGACGCCCCAGAAGCACCCTGCAGCAAACGTCGCCACCTGGAGGAGGTTTTCCTTGTTTTCGCTCATACCTCCTTATTAGAGCAGGGCCGGATATAATGCGTTTTTCCAGATCTCTTCCTAATTCGCTTCTTTCACAAACGTGTTGTATATCTGCACCGCGTCGTTCTCGTCCTTGGCCCCGACGATGGTCGCCGCGCCGGAGGACAGAAAGCTTACAGACTGCCTGCTGTTGCTGTTCGTGGCCGTGATGCCTAGCGTGCCCCTGGCCCTCACCTGGTAGCCGAGCGTCTCGGCCCTCTTTGTTATCCCTGACAGGTTGATGGGCACCGGATTTGCCGGCGTAATAGTCCAGGTCCTTTTGCCGCGGTCCCTGCCGCAGAGCTCCTCTATTATCAGCTCTTTGGCCGTGACCTGCTGCTGATCATTGGCTGCCCTCTTTACTCCGCACGCAGGGCACTCTTCCTGCCTTGCTATCTGCACCCTGTCAAACGCCAGCTCGTTGAGGTCGATATACATCAGCTTGTTGACAAGCGTGGGCTGCTGGCCCGTGATTATCTTGACTGCTTCGGACACCTGTATGCCCCCTACGAGATAGAGTATCGACGGGTGCACGCCCTCGGTGCTGCATGCCGGCATCTCCTCCTCGTTGAGCGCCGGGAATATGCAGCGCAGGCACGCAGTCTTGTTCGGGATGATCGTAGTCACAGAGCCTAGCATCCCGAGCGCGCCTGCGTATATGAGCGGTATCCCCAGCTTGATGCACGCGTCGTTGAGCGCGTACCTTGCGTCGACGCTGTCAAGCGCGTCAATCACAATGTCGCAGCCCTTGACAATGCTTTCAGCAGTGTATTTCGTCACAGACGTTGGCACGGGCTCTATTTCGACGCCGGGGTTCATCTTCCTCAGCCTGTCTGCCGCCGCCTCCACCTTTACCCTGCCCACGTCCTCTTCGGTGTAGAGGTGCTGCCTGTGCAAATTCGTTATCTCTATGACGTCCCTGTCCACTATGCGCAGCTTGCCCACCCCCATCCCCACAAGCTGGGTGACTACGGGGTTGCCTATGCCGCCTGCGCCGACGACGCACACCTTGGCCGAGCGCAGCTTTTCCATCCCCTCAAAGCCGATCTCTTCGAGCATCACCTGGCGCGAATATCTCTGCATTTCTTCGCTTGTCAGCTCGGCGCCGCCAGCGACTGCCGGCAGGATGTACACCTCGTCGCCGTCCTTGAGGGCAGTGGTCATGCCGCCTGAAAAGCGCATGTTCTTGCCGTTGACGTAGATGTTGATGAGCGAGCGGGGCTTGCCGTTGTGGTCAAACACCCTGCGCTTGAAATCGTCGCCCATCTGCTCCGAGACCTTGTTGAACGCCTCCTGCAGGTCTGCCGCTTCCACCGGCAGCTTTTTCTCGCCCTGCCCCTTGTTCAGGACAGAAGGAACCTTGAATTCTACTTTTGCCATCTTTTCTACTGTCAACTCCTTGCTCCGATCATCGCCGAGACAGCTTCAGCGTCCGGCTTGACTGCGGTAAGTTTCGGCAAGAGCCCTATAATCGCTTCCGTCGCTTTCAGCCCGTTGCCGGTGACATAGCACACCACCTTCTCGTCCTTCCCTATCCTACCCTCGTCCACCAGCTTTTTCAATACGCCGACAGACACGCCGCCGGCCGGCTCCGTGAAAATGCCCTCCGTCTGGGCAAGCATCATTATGCCGTCTGTTATCTCCTCGTCGGTCACCTCCTCTGCCAGGCCGCCGTACTGTTTCAGCCGCTTGAGCACATAGAGCCCGTCGCCGGGGTCGCCTATCGCAAGCGACTTGGCTATCGTCTCCGGCCTTTCAACCGGGATCACCTCGTCAGAGTTGCGCTTGAACGCGTCCACCACAGGCGCGCACCCGTGCGGCTGAGCCGCGACTATTTTCAGGTGCTTGACGCTGTCCACCAGGCCCAGCTCGTGCAGCTCTTCAAAGCCCTTGCATATCGCGTTGAGCATCGCGCCCGAGCCCACCGGGATTATCAGGCGGTCCGGCACCTGCCAGCCGAGCTGCTCCGCCACTTCATAGGCGAGCGTCTTGGACCCTTCAACATAGTAGGGGCGCATGTTGATGTTGACGATGCCGTATCCCTTCTGGTCGCCGATTATCGAGGCGACCCTGTTGGCGTCGTCGTACGTCCCTTCGACTGCCACAAACTCGGCGCCGTACGAGAGCGCCTGCGCTATTTTTGCGTGCTCGATGTCAGAGGGCGCAAAGATGTAGCACGGCAGCCCTGCCTTGGCCGCGTGCGCCGCGGTGGCAGACGCCAGGTTGCCGGTCGACGCGCAGCCCACCGCTTTTAGTTTCGTCTCCTTGGCCCTCGACACGGCCACGCCGGCCGGCCTGTCCTTGAACGAAAACGTCGGGTTGACAGAGTCGTTCTTTATGTAAAGGTCTTTCATGCCGCCCAGCCTCTCGCCCAGCTTGTCCGCGTACTGCAGCGGGGTCAGGCCGGCGTTCAAACTGACAATGTTGCTCTTTTCCCTTACCGGGAGGAGCTCGAAATAGCGCCAGTACGTCTTTTCCCTCGATTCAAATGTGTGCCTGTTTATTTTCGCGCCATCGGCCGCGCTGTAGGTCACGTCCAGCGGGCCGAAACACTCTTCGCACACATAGCGGAACTGCGGCTCGTACTCTTTGCCGCACTCTCTGCACTTTAAGGCCTTGATACTACCCATCTTTATTTTGCCATCCTTGCTCTGAAAGTATGCTATTAGAACTTCTCTGCACACATTTTAGCATTGCTTAACTTTTTTGCGCTTACATATTGCAATACTTAACCCGGAATTTCCTGCAAAATTTCTCCTTTTTCTCTTCTTTTCAAAGAGGGAATAAAAGCTATTGCTGTTTTTTTACTATATTGTGGAAGCAGGTGCGCTCCCCGGTGTGGCACATCGGCTTGTCCGAGTCGACTATGTACAAAAGGGCGTCCGAATCGCAGTCGACCAATATTTCATGGACGGGCTGCACGTTGCCCGACTCTTCCCCCTTCATCCACAGCTTTTTCCTCGACGTGCTGTAGAACCAGGCGTTGCCCGTCTTGATGGTGTTTTCAAGCGCCTCCCTGTTGGCGTAGACCAGCGTCAGTACGTCCTTGGTCTTTCTGTCCTGCACGACGACAGGGATCACCCCTCCGCGCTTTTCAAAATCCACGTCGCCGGCAGACTTGACGTTCATTATCATGATGAGAGTTGTTGTAGAATGCCAAGCAGAAATAAATAAACCGTTGCCTGCATCTTGTTTAGAAAAATACATGGAGCCGGCGCTTGATTTCGACGCCTACTGGAAGGCGTGGCTTGCCTCCCGGCTGGCCGAGATCAGGGAAAAGGCCGAAAAGGTCCGGCAGATGCAGGAGATGCAACAGCAGCAAGCGGAGGAAGAAGAAGGCATGCACGGAGAAGATTCAGGGCCGGGAGAAGACGAGTTCTAGCAATACCTTTACGAGCGCGTTTGCCGCCTGTGACACATGCCTGGCACGATGTTCTTTTTGCAGCAGCTTTGCGAGCAGCAGCAGCCGCTCTGCAACCTTTACGGCGCAGTTTTCGTAATCGCTTATGTCGCTGCTGCAACTGCGGCCATCCTTGCGGTGATGGCATATTTAAGAAAGAAAAGGTCGGACAGGGCACTGCGGTAGTTTTGCTGCTGCAAACCTAAGAGAGATATGCCAAGCAAGCGCCAGCTGATCGGTCATTCTTGGGAGCCGCCTGGTAAAACCACATATTATTAAAAACGGACTTGCCCGAGGTAGAGATGTGGGAAGGAAGGCGCTCCTTTCGATTTTGTTCATCGCGTCGTCTTTGCTCCTTATCCCCTCGGCGTATGCCGAGCCGCCCCCTAATTGTGGGCGCGTTTTCAGCGGAGGGCCGGGAGTCGAGCGCCCTCCTGAACGGGAGTACAACTTGCTGTACAGATGGACTTTTGATATTGACGGCCAGAAATACGACATGGCCTTTGACGGATACGTAACCAACGCCACTGCAAACGTCGAGAGGCGTTCGATCGCCTTTGACGGGAGGTCCGAAGGCAGCACACTGCAAGTCAGGCTTCCAAGGGCTTTGATTGACTCTGCGCAGGAGGGCCACGACGTGCCCTTTACCGTGCTTGTGAATGGACAGCCGCTCAGCAATGCCACAGAAGGCGCCGTGCCATCAACCGGAGACAGGATCGTGTGCATCCCTCTCCCAAATTTCGGCCCCATGGCAAGAGTGGAGATAATCGGCACGACCGTTGCGCCAGAATTTGGCCCGCTGGCTTTGGCCGTGGCCTCAATGACGATGACAGGCATAATTGCATTTAGAAGGATGTCTGGCACACGCCCGAGAACATGAATTGCAAAATAGAGAAAACGCGTGCTAGGCTAACATCAGCGTGATTGGAAATGGTGCGAAACTCTGCAGCAGGGCAGAGAGAGGATACAGTACATTTTGTCTGGCCGTAGCGTAGGGGAAAGCCGGGCAGACAGAGATATATGCCCCTGCCGCAACAACGCTGTCAGCGGGGTGGGGAAGCCAGGTCATCCCGGCGGGCTCATAACCCGCAGTGCGATGGTTCAAAAGAGATTTCAAAATCTCGGAAAATCCATCCCCCGCTATCCCTTTTCTCATAACTGCTTTATGGCATGATGCTGCAAACTTGTCATGTCAATAGAAGAATCGCCAAACTATGCCAGCGAGCCGGAAGAGGGGCAGGAGAAAAAGCTGGACAAGAAAGACAAGGGCGGGCAGGCGCACGAGCAACAGCCACTGCCGCAGCAGCAGAAGAAGAATAAGAAGGCTAGATAGTGACAGCAGCGCGCTTCGCAAACCCCTTCTTTTCCATGCCGTACCTCTGCAGCGGCTTGGTCAGGTGCCTGTGCGCCTTTGGCGTCGGCACATACAGCCCGGTTTTCAGCAGGCGCTCCCTTGGCACCAGCAGCTTTTGCGCCCCTGCGTCCTTGAACTTGCACCTTTCGCACTGGTAGCCCTTGCCCTTGCCCTCCGACTTCATGCGCCTGCCACAGTTTTTGCAGAGCGGGTTTGCCACGTCAAACACCGGCACAAGCTCGTTCACCAGCAGGTACTCGACGTTGAGGATCTTGGGGTGTTTGGTGGTGCCCTTGCGCACGCCTGCGCCGATTTCGATTGCGTCTCCAGGCTCCAGCCTGGCTGCTATGCTGGCAAGGCCCGTCGGCTCGTAGACTGCCGCCGGCATCACCGTCACCCCGTTCTGCTCGATTGAAAACATTACGTGGCCGCCCTCTACCGCCACCGGCTTTGTGGCGACCCTGCCGCGCACAAACCCAGCCGTGTACGCTTTCACGTTTTTCAGGTCCAGCTCGGACTGCAGGTGCATGTTGGTGCCCTGGTTCGACCTAAAGACAGTCCAGCCCTCCAGCTCTTCCTCCGGCGCAATAGCCCTGATAGCCGACTCTACTACTGCAGGATCCTCGCCCCTCACCCCGAAAAAGACGGGGTCGTCGCCGTGCGGCGCTATCAATATCCTTTTGTGATTCGGGTCGTAGCTGTTGAACGTGAGGGGGAACGTCCTGTTTGCAAATTCGACGACCCTGTGCTCGTCCACGACCCTAGGCTTGCCGCAGTTTTCCTCTTTTCTGTATGCGATGAGCTCAAACGTGTGGTCGCAGTCGAGCATCGGACAGCCTATCGCCCCCAGGGAGCCGACGAGCCCCTGCCCGTTGCCAAACGTGTAATACCTGATACCGCAAGCATGCGCCACCTTTTCGGCCATCTGGCGGGAAAGCACGTCGCGCATCGCAAGCGAGCTGAACTGCACCAGCCTGTCCGGTATTTTTTCCCCTTCCAGAAACGCCACGCCCGGGTTTGCGCCGGCGCCTATGGCAGACCCTTCCTCCACTGCCTGCCTGACGTAATCGACGACCCTGCCCGGATCAGCCACTCTTGCCCGCAGGCAGACTGCGCCGTTGCCCCGCGTCTTCCACGGGACGTTCGGGTTCAGCCTGATCAGCAGGGGGTAGTCCAGCATCTGCGCGCCCATCTCCTTCTGCAGCTTGTTTGCCATCCGGAAAGCAAGGTGGGTGGTGCACCGGCCCGCCCGGGAGTCGGTGTCGTCGAAAGCTATATGCAGCATAGTGCCGCCAGCACCGGCCCGCCTTCCTGCCATGCCCTGCAATAAGCTGTATCGCTATATAGCCGGTTCCGCAATTTTCATAATTACACCAAAATAATAGCGCGAGAAGTTGAGAGCTCTTTATATCGTGCAATTGTCGACTTTTTACCAGTCTATCTGCCCAGCTAGACTGACGACTGCTGGCGAGGCGACGCAGGCTTTTACGACTAAGCCATGACCATTGGCCGTATCCCTCTGGCCTGCTCTCGCCCCAGTCTCTTTATATTAATATTTTAATATAGCAGAATCTTCCATACGACATTAGAAGCAGCGTGCCCCAAAAGATAACGGCATATCATTTGGCAAAGGGTTCAAAGAAAAAGCGTGCGACGTCCCCAAATCCAAAGAAAAAAGGTTCGCACGGCAACAGCCTCCACCTGTCAAAGGAGGACAGGCAGATGATAGCCAACATTGCGACCGGCAAGATCAAGAGCACGACCTATGATGGCGAAGAGTATCTGGCCAGAATAAGAGCAATGATAGATGAGCCAGCCGCCTAAGATTATCTGGAAGGTAAGCGAACCAGACGGCTTTGACAAGACCTTTTCCAAGCTTGATTCTGACATACAGAAGAGCTACTTGAAGAAAATCGACAACATCCTGAGGAGCCCTGATCCTAGAAAATTTGGCGTCTATGAAAGGACAAGGTCGGCGGGGCGTGGGTGATCAGACTGAACAGGTCATACCGGCTGTCCTATATGATTGACTGGAAGCAAAGGGTCATCCAAATCGTTAGGATAGGAACGCATAAGGAAATTGGCACAGGCTAACAAACACCGTTTTTCGTGGTAAATAATGTGGACAGCCTTTCCACACCGGGAACTCACTGCGGCAGACGGGATCCAAAAACGCCAATACAAAAAGAAAACGCTGTTATAAAAATAACACACAGTTTAAATAGATTCAGCAGCTGTTAACCGTCAGTGAACTAGATGCCAGTCGCAATACTTCCTGATGTTTCTGAACAGCACTGCATCGGCTGCGCACTCTGCGTAGAGATCTGCACCGCCCTCGGTCCAGATGTGCTCAGGGTCAAGCCGGTGGAAGGATGGAAGAGGGGTAAGGCATTCGTGTTCTATCCAGAGAGATGCATCTCTGACGGAGCTTGCATCGGCGTTTGCCCGACAAAGGCAATCTTCTGGATGAGGCCGATGGATTACACCCCAGGACAACCGATCCCACTGAAGAAGCACGGTCTCTTCGTGAAGGGTTGGGAAGAAGGCTAAACAAAAAGAGAGCCTGTCCACACTCTTTTTCTTTTCTTTTTCAATCTTGACAACAACAACACATTTTATAATCAGCGCCAGCTTTCCGCTTTCTGACCTGATAGTTGGTAGAGTGGGACGAGCAGATAAAGGCGCACTTTTTCTGGGTCTGGAAGGAGGAGGAAGGAGGGTTCCTAAAGCGCGGCAGGGAGGGCATGCTGGTCATAACCGACAGGCGGCTTGCGTTCATTTCAAAGACAGAGATGTCGTTCCGGATGCACGAGACCCACTCGATACGGCAGTACAACCGCTTCAAGGACAAGGAGAATGTCTTCCGTCCGGCGGAAGGCTATGGCATAAAAGAGCTTGAGAAAGACCTCGATAAAAGCCCCGACAATTTCGAGGTGCCGTACCGGCAGGTGATGGACGCAACGTCTGGGGAAAAGAGGTGGGGCACCCTCCTGAAGATAAAGGTAAACCTGGGCGACAACAGCAAGACGCTGAAATTCTCGATAGTCAAGGGCTGGGTCAAGTACCCTGTCAAGGACCCGCTCGAGTTCCAGAGGGTGGACTGGGCGCCCCTCTTTGGCCTGGTAAAGGCGGGCCAGCTTGGGTAGGATTATATTGGTTCCTTTGCCTTTTAAAGGCAATAAAGACCTGTAAATGACAAAGGCACTCGTCCTGATAACCACGGAAACGGGCGTCGAGCCGCTCCTGCATGAGGAAATAAAATCGCTTGACGCCGTCAAGGAGGTGTACGAGCTCTATGGCGAGTACGACATGCTCGCTGTTGTAGAAGAAAAGGACGAGAAAGAGATCGAGCGCGTCGTCTCGTGGGAGCTGCGCAAGATAAAGGGCATCAAGAGCACGAACACGATGATCGTCGTAAAGGAATAAAACATAGCGCAATAATTAAAGAAGGCTCTCTTTTCCCATTCAAGAAGGTTGCCGAACAAGAAAAAGCTATTCGTGGTGGGCGTCGGCCCCGGCTCGCCCCTCTACCTCACAGACGCGGCCAAGGAGGCGGTGCGCAAGTCGCAATACATAGTAGGCTACAGGTACACCCTTGCCACGATAGAGGGCGTCATCGACAGGAGCAGGCAGCAGGTGCTTGAAGTCACGATGAAGTCCCAGGAGGACGCCTACCAGGACGTTTATGAAAGGATGAAGGACGGCGAGTATTGTACTGTCCCGTTCACCGGCGACGCCAATTTCTCTGAATCGGAGGTGGTCGACCGCCTGCTAGAGATATTTGGCGATGACAACGTCGAGATAATCCCCGGAATAAGCTCGATACAGGTGGCCGCGGCCAAGTCGCGCGTTCCAACCGACAAGGCGCTTGTGATAACGTTCCACGTGACAGGCGACATTGAGCAGAAAAAGCTCGACCTCCTCAAGGCGGTAAGGGAGGGCCGGAGCGTCATACTGCTGCCGCGGCCCTGGCCCCGCGACCTGTCAAAGCACTTCATGCAGTCCGACATTGCAAAATTTTTACGGGAAAACGGCGTCGACACTTCGAGATTAAAGGTGTGGGTGTTTGAGCACCTGACCACTCCAAAAGAGACCCAGTTCCGCGGATACGTGAAGGACCTGGAGGGCAAAGAGTTCTCTGACCTGTCTGCGATGGTCATAGACCAGGTAAAGAGGCAGACGTACCTGGAATTCTAGACGCCGGTGAAAATTCGGGTCAAAATGCCGACATAAAAGACTTTAATTCCGCCCTGACAACAACAACGTCCGGCACAATCGATGTTACTCTTTGGAGGGCCGAGGTTGGCGATACGGTCTGCCTCTACCAAGGGATGAGCGACCTTCAGGTCATATATTGAGGAGCAATGAGATAGACATGCAACAACCACAAACAAGAAAATACCTCCTGTATGTAGCGATCCCGCTCATAGCCGTAGCACTGGCAGTCGCGGTTTATGGCAGCCAGATATACGTCCCAAAACAGGACATTGTCAACGGCGAGCCGGAACAGAAGGTAGCAGCAGTAGTAGCAACAGCGCAATCTCTGCCAAGCGATGCTACGGGAAGGATGACCGTCTATATGCTTCCTGCAAACCTCGACAACCACTCAATCAAGGAGATAATCGAAACAATCCAGAGATACCTTCCAAAGCAGGATGCCTCGTACTATACGGCGCTTGGAGCGTCGCCAGGTGGTCAGTACATCGACGAGAAGGTTCCGGCTGCCGCAGATGATCCGGGTGCTCACATAAAGAAAGGCGACCTGGTAACTACAACTGTACTAAAGAAGCCCGCCGACACTGTAAACATCTATGTCGACCCGGCCATCAGAAAGGCAGACGGGACGCCTGTCACCAGGGCAGATTTTAGCGATGACTACCTATTTGGCAACGGCATATCCTGCTGTGGAGTGACCTTGAAGGATGGAACTGACATAGGACCTCTGGTATTGTTTGTCGTTGACCAGTCGCTTGATGCAAAGGTGATGTCGCAGCTGGCGGAGATCAAGGCAGCCATCAACTGAGGTTCCTCACCTCCCCCGCCCCCTCCTCTTTTTGTTGGTAATGCTTTCGCCGACAGACACAGACCCATCTGTGATGTTCACACATGGCAGCGGGGCCAGCTAGGCTATGCCGGGCGGCTCGCCGCCCCTCTCCATCACTTTTTCAAGGTACGACACCTGCTGCTCCATGAACTTTTTGCGCTTCTCCTCGTCAGAGAGCTGCGTCATGTCGAGCGCCGGGATGCCAAGCGCCCTTGTCAGCACCTGCAGTATCGACTGCGCCGCCCTTGGCTGGATGATATTCGGGTTGTCTATCTCGCCCAGCAGGCACGCGGCGTCAATCCCCCGCTCCTTTGCAAGCCCCGTGATGAGCCCGTTAAAGCCCGAGATCTGGCCCTCGCCCTGCAGCATCTCTGCGCCGGCCTCCTTCAGCTGGCCGACCATCGCCGGGTTGTTTGTGGCCGCGTACACCTTGTCGCCGGTCGCCTGCCTGAGCGCGGCGCCGATAGAATACAGCGCGCCTGCGCCCACCTTGCCAGCCACGTCCAGCACCTCGTAGCAGACCTCGTACAGCCTGCGCGGGTCGGCCGGGTTGAAATCGCCGGCAAATATGACGAGGTCAAGCGGCTCGGCGGCGTAAAAGCGGTAGCTGGCCTGCCTGTACTCCACGATGCCGTCCTTGTAGCCGACAAACGGCGGCCAGAACGAGTACAGCTCGGCAAACAGCCTGGCGTCTAGCTTTTTGGCAAGGTACGCGACGCCAATGCCTGCGACGTTGCCCATGTCCGGCAGCGCGGCGACCACCCGGGGAGGAAGCCTGCCGGCGAATTTTGGGGCAAAGTGCCACTTTAGGCCCAGCACAGCTCTGTAGCGGCCTGCTCCCTCCCTATATATCATCAACGCCGCCGGAGATAATGCCGACTGCTGGTTACAAATCTGCCGGATACTAAAGCTTGTTTATATATGAAAATCACACTTTACAAGCCATGTCAATGGATGGCTCCTCCTCTTCCTCAACAACAACATCTTCCTCTGTTGGCATGGCCACTGCTACTGCTACAACTGCAACCAAGGGCAAGGCCGCTTCCACTGCGGCTGCAAAATACTGCGTCGAGTGCGGTGCCAGGGTGCCACAGGGGCAAAAGACCTGCCCTGCATGCGGCGAGAGCCAATGAGCCTCCCTTTTTCTTTTCTTTTTGTCGCTTGGTGATGCAATGTGGTGGATGGAGCCATCCATAGATAGATGTCAAGAATCTCGACGTGGGAGACAAGATAAGATAACCGATGATGAAGAGTGAGTGAGTGTGTGTGGCAACAATAAAAATAGCAGTGATAAAGCGCAAGGACTCTGACGAGCTACCCCTTTTCCAGATTTGAGCCGCTCAAAGGATTTCAAGTTTCGCGATATCATAAAAGGATGATCGATGCTATCCGGGAAAAGCTTGTCAGAATGGAGCCCGGTTTTACGGAAGGAGGGCAGGTGCAGGAATACTTGGAGAAAACAGGGTTCAAGCAGGACGAAGAAGAAGACAGCGCAAAAAGAACAGCAAGTAAGTACGTAAAGGCGCTGAAAGAAAAGTCTGAAAGCGAAGGAAGGATTTAGAGGCAAGAGGAGCAGGTTTACCCTGCGATTATTGGCCTAGCTTTAAAGCCGGCGCACGCGTCAAGAGAGAGATAGAGGCATTATATGGCAAGCAAACCGCCGCCGGCAAAACACTACCCTGTCTCTCCCACCTACAGGGTGCTCGACGGCCACGACATTTACCGCAGCAGCAACCTGATAGTCGCGCTGGTGGTGGTCGAAAGCCAGTACGGGCGCGACATGCGGCTCTACCGCTGGATAAACAGGAACGGCCAGTGGAAGGTCGACCTGTGCAGGATGGGCGTCAAAAGGTGGGACTGGGCGGCCCTTGCAGCCAGGGCGGCCGAGTTTGCCGAGAAGTACGGGCTCAAGGGGGATCACCAGGCGGGCCCGCAGCAGCCAGACGACGACTGACTCCTAGAGAGAGGGCTGCGGCTCCAGGTTCAGGCCGCCGCCAAACTCTTGGATCATCCACCACTCTACCGCGGCGCCGGCAAGCAGGACGGCGGCCGCTATGCCTACCTCTATCGCTGTCGGGACGACGTACTCTTGCCAAGGCCTTTTCCTGACAAACTGGTAGACGAGCAGGCCGCTCCTGGACATGGCAAGGCCGTAAGCAAACACCTCCATTACGCCAAATGGCGTGACCAGAATGACCTGCGGCGGCACGCCCTGCAGCTCGGGCGTGTCCTGCGCTATCGCGCTGAACACGTTGCCCGTGACGTACCCCGACGCGGCGCCGAGCACGACTCCCACGCCGGGTATGAACATACCAAGCGCTATCCTGATGTTGTTGAAAAAGATGCCCGCCTCGTCGATGTCCTTTATCTGCTCCGAGAAATCCTTGCGCAGCTGACTTGCCTCCTCCGGCGACATCTGCACCGCCGCGCCGGCAGAATACATGCCCAGAAAGAGCGCCGCTCCTATCCCGACCAGCAGCAGGCGGCGCCGGCCGCCGATCCCAAAACGCAATGTGCCAGATACTTGGCCGGGATCGTATAATTAGTTTTTTTCATTTCATTTTGTTTATGTATGGCAACCTTTTATCCCCGGCGCGGATAAGGTAGTGCGGTGAACCACGCCGGCCCCTCCCCCGTCCCATCGATATTCCCCCAGTTCTTTGCGCCCGGGAACGGGCCGACAGATTTCATCGTCCAGGACTTTGCAGTCGTGATGATAGTCGCGGCGATGATGATGGCCATCACGTACAAGCTAAAGCAGCCGATGGTGATAGGCTACATTCTGGCCGGCATCGTGATAGGGCCGTTCACCCCGCCTTTCAGCCTGATAAAGGAGGCCGACACGCTCAACGTGCTTGCCGAGCTGGGGATAATCATGCTCCTCTTTGTCATAGGGACCGAGTTCCCGATGGCGCGCCTGCGCACGATGGGCAAGATCTCGTTTGCAGTCGCCATTGTCGAGTCGACGGGGACGCTGCTCATAGTCTTTTTCGCAGCGCAGGCGCTCGGCTTCTCGTTCTTTGACTCGCTCTTCCTCTCGCTTGCGCTTTCCATCACCAGCACGGTCGTGACCATCAAGGTGCTCGAAGACCTGGGCTGGATAAAGAGCAAGTCGTCGACGCTCGTGCTCGGGATGCTGATAGTGGAGGACATCTTTGTGGTCACGGCGCTTGCCGTGCTGCAGTCGTTTGCCGCCGGAGGGGGCGAGTTTTCGCTGCCCGGCCTTGCCGTGTCGCTTGGCGTCACCGGCGCCTTTATCGCCGGCGTGCTCGTGCTCGGATCCCGGTACATCCCGAGGATAATAGACAGGGCGGGCAAGACAAACGACTATGCGCTTTTGCTCATAGTGATACTGGGGCTGGCGTTTGGGCTGTCCTTCCTTTCGACGGGCATCGGCCTCTCGTCTGCGATAGGGGCGTTCCTGGCCGGCGTGCTCGTTGCCGAGTCGAACAGCGCGGCGGTGGCAAGGATACTGACGCTCCCGCTGCGCGACATGTTTGCCGCCATCTTTTTCGTGTCGATAGGGGCGCTCATGAACGTCTCGCTCGTCCCCATGTTCATAATACCGGCCGCAATCCTCATCCTGACGTCGTTTGCGTCCAAGCTCCTGATAATAACGGGCGTGCTTGTGAGGGCGAAATTTGACAACGTGACTGCGCTTCGGGCCGGCTTTGGCATGTCGACTGCAAGGGGCGAGCTGTCTCTCGTGGTGGTCAAGGGGGGGCAGGACGTGGGCGCAGTCTCGTCCACCATCCTGCCGCTGCTGGGCGTCATAACGGTCGTGACGACGTTCCTTGCGCCCTATGTCATCAGGTTCGGCAACAAGATAACACTCACGGAGACGAAAAAGAGCGACGGCAGCAGCAATATGGAGGAGAGCAGCAGCGGGGTAGGCTAACTAGCTGGCGTATATGACTTCTTTCTCGCAACCATCGCCGCGACAGTCAGGCTGCCGGCAAACGTGGCAGTCCAGTACAGCCACAAATCTGCAAGATGGCCGGACAGCACTGCCGGCGCAAGCGCCCTGGCAGGGTTCATCGACGCGCCAGAGATCGCCGATAAAAACAGGATGTCGAGCCCTATTATCCCGCCTATCGCCACGCCTCCAAAGCCCCTCAGCCCTTTCGTCCACACCACGGCGTATATGACGCCCATCAGGAGCCCGGTGGCGAGCATCTCGACTCCGAACACGACGGGGAGTGGGTAGTTGCTGGCAAGGTTGCCGGGCGCGTTGGCGCCAAGGCGCGCGTCCGTGCCGATGGCGACTGCGACCAGCGCGCTTGCCAAAAACGCACCCGTTATTTCCGCGCCCAGGTACACTGGTAGCAGCCTCCTGGAGATGTGGCCGGTCGCCAAGAACGCGGCCGTGACTGCGGGGTTGAAATGGGCCATCGATACCTTGCCAAACGCGTACACCATCAGCGCGACTGCGGCTGCCGGCGCCAACGCCGCAAAGAAGGTGCCGCCGTACGCGCCGCCTGCCCTGGCGTCCAGCACGACGGAGCCGGTCGCAAACGCCACTATCAGAAAGGTGCCGGCAAGCTCGGCCGCAAATATCTTCCAGGCCAAGGTCCTGCTACTGACGCTCGAGGTTCCTGACAAGCTCTTTTACTCTTCTCTCTATCTCGTCGCGGATCTCCCGCACCTTTTCGATGGGCTTGCCCTTTGGGTCCTCGATGCCCCAGTCCACCGGATTGTTGAGGAACCACAGCGGGCACTCGGACCTGTCCATGCAGCCCATGTTCACGGCCTTTTCTGCCGCCCTTATCATCTCTTCCGTTATCATCTTGCTCTTCTGGCCCGTGATGTCTACGCCTGCCTCCTTCATCACCTGCACTGCCAGCGGGTTCACCTCGCCTGCTGGCCTGGTGCCGGCGCTCACCGCCACATACCCTTCCGGCGCATACTTGCGGAAGAACCCCTCGGCCATCTGGCTCCTGCCCGCGTTTTCGACGCAGACAAACAGGATCGTCTTTACCCTGTCTTTTTTTGTCTTTGTCATTTGACCGCCCTCACGGCACGACGCTTGTCAGCCTGCGCCCGCCTTCGCCGACTGCGATATACGGGCGCTCCTCAAGTGTCTCTATCCCCGCCTTCCCAAAGCCGGCGGCCAGGATGCTTGCCACGTACTTTTCCTTTATCGCTTCGCCCTGCACGGCAATGCTTTACTTGTAAAACTATTTAAGCTGTCGAGGGTAAACCGGTGCATCAGGTGCAAGAATGGAAACCAAGAAAAAGCTCCCGGTCGTACAGCCGCGGGATTGCTTTGCCGGCTACGATGCCGGCTCGCTCATGGCCGAGACTGCCCGGCTGAGAAAGCTGGTGACAAAAAGGGGGACGCTGGAGATCCTAATCCCGCTCTGCTGCAGCACCGAGCCGGTGAGGTACAAGCAGTTCAGGGACTCGATCAAGGGTGTGAGCAGCAGGACTATTGCAAGCCGGCTAAAAGAGCTGGAGAAGGGGGGCGTCCTGCAGCGCCAGGCCTACAACGAGATCCCGCCGAGGGTGGAGTACAGGCTGACCCCAAAGGGGCAGGAGCTTGTCGAGTCTGTGGTCGGCCTGCTCCAGTGGATGGTCAGGTGGTCCGGCTCACCACCACCGTCGTCAGCTCCATCAGGCAAACGATAGCACCACCACCGGCGGCGACTGCATGGGCGATGCCGGGGGAAACATGCGCGCGGCAAGCATCTCCATCATGCGCTCGCGCTCCCTCCTCTGGCGCTGCTCCAGCATCAGGCCGGCTATGTTCTTCGACCTCTCCAGATGGTCAAACGCTATCGTGCAACTGGCCATCCTAGTCAGCAGCTTGCCTATCGCAGAGACGATCCTGCGCATCATCGAGTCGCGGATCTCCGAGGTTCCCTGCAGCTGCTCCACCGTCGACTTAGAGTCGCTCCGCACCTGTATCGCGAGCCGCTGTTTCGTCTTTAGCGCGCGGCGGATCTCGGCTAGGTTGTCGCAGAGCGCAAAATAGATGGCCAGGAGCTCCATCCTCTGCACTCCAAACCGCTCGTTCCTGGGCGCGGGGCGGACGGTGCGTATCCTGCTAGTCTCTGTGTGATGGTTGTACCATGCAATGTATCCAGAAGGCGAGGCGTCGGCGTCTATCGTTATAGGACGCTGGCTCACGTAGCTAATGCAGGCAGCCGTGAGTATATGAGGATATTCTATAAACACCATTTACAATTATGAAAAATATTTTGACTGACTGCTTCTAAAGTGGCATGTATATGCCTGTGGGCAGGCTTTTCCTGAAAATTTTTCTCGTTAATGGCCGCGGGTTCCGTCTTGCGGGCTGGCGAGGCGTCTGAATGATATCATATACAGAAAGAAAAAGGTTGGTGGTGTGGCCCCGAAGCGTCACTGCTCTGCTGTCGGGGTTTCCAGCCGCAACCTCTTTTTTCGGGCGGTAAGAGACGATGACGCAGGCTAATGTAAGCGAGGCGGAGAACAAAAGCCTGTCTCATATAGAAAACCGTGCCCGCCGGGATCTATGTATTGCGCGTGGGCAAACATGAAATACTCTTTTCCGGCAAAAAAATTAATGCCGGACACCTGTTGCAGGGCATGCGGTGCAGAGCTTGCCGCCAGAGGGCTTTGCCGGCGCTGCGGCGGAATAGTGAGCAGCGACTGCGCGAAATGCGGCGCGATGCTGGAACCGGCTCACAGGGAATGTCTTTCAAAAAGATGACGACAACAACGACAACAGCAGCAACCAGCAGCTAGCCGAACGCTTTTGCAAATTTTTCAAACAACTGGTCCCTTTTTGCAAGCTCTTGCTGCAAAAGCTCGACCACCGCTTTCCTGCGCACCGCCTTTTTCAGATAGTCGATGGTGATGTCGCAGTCGTGTATGGCCCCCAGGGCATCCTGCAGCTCCTTGAGCCTGCCGGCGATGCCGGGGCCAAGGATCCTATCTGCGGCCTTTTTCTGCGATGCCGGGGCCATTTCAAGCACGTAGCGCAGCTTTTTCAGGTCCTTGCGGAGCCTGTGGAGCTCCTCCTTTTCGTCACTGTCTGCCAGGACGACAGGCAGGCGCCCCGCAGTCTTTTTTGCGAGCCTGCGCACGACCTTTTCCGCCCGCCTATCGAGCTTCTTTTTTCCGTCTACTATTGCCAACTTTTTCCTGCTGCTGACGCCCAGATCGACGGGCTGCACGTCATTTTCAATTGACTGCGCCAGCTTCAGTGCCTTTGCAGATGCCATCTTCCTCCGCCTGTCAAGTGCCGGCGCAAAGAGCCTCTCAAACTCACCCTTGTCGATGAAAGCCGCCTCTATCCTGGTCCGGATTATGTCGCAGTCCCGCACCTCGCTGTTTGCCCTGAAAAACTCTTTGTATGCGCGTATCTGCTTCTCGTTCTTCTGCCGCAGCTTCTTGGGCAAGAGCGCAAACGTCGCCTCGAGCCTGCGGAGCGACGTGCGCATGTCGTGCACGTTTTCCTCGTCTGCCGGGTCGCGCAGGTACGCGGCCAGGCGCCTGCCAACCCTGTCCAGGTTTTTCTCCAGGGCCGCAAAAAGCCAGGAAGAGGAAGAAGGAGGGCCGGCCATTACGATCCCGTGTGACCTTTTGCAGATTCCAAATAGTCGTCTATCCGCTTTTGCAGGTCGGCGCTTATCTCCTGTATGGGGCGGTTGCCGTCTATTATCGTCAGGCTGTACCGCTTTTGCATCCTGCGGAACTCCCTTGCTATCATCTCCTGGTACTTCAAGAACGACTCGAACATGTCGTCTGACAGCCCCATGTCGGCGCCCGACTCGTAATAGTCCAGGTACGCGTTCTTCTGGAACACCCTGTGCACGAGCTCCTGCGGCCTTACGTCCAGGTAATACACGAGGTCGGGCACCACTGCAAAGCTGAACAGGTTGTGCGACCAGCGCCTGCTTATGCCCCTGACTGCCTCCCGGGCCATCAGCGTGTATATGTAGCGGTCTGCAAGCACGATGTAGCCGGCGCGCAAAGCAGGGATTATCTTGTTTTCAAGCTGGTCTGCAAAGTCGGCCGCGTAAAAGAGCGAGAGCGTGCGCCTGCCGGCAAAGTTGCGCTTGGCCTCAAGTATCCCCTCGCTTATCAGCTCTGACCGCTTCAGCCCCGTGCTCAGCACCGCGTGGCCCTCCGCCTCGAGCCGGGCAGTTATCAGCCCTATCTGCGTGCTCCTGCCCGACGCGTCGGGGCCCTCTATCACGATGAGCCTGCCCTTGACAAGCTCGTCCTGCACAGACGGGATGCCGTAGCCGTAGAACCGCAGCTTTCTCATCTTCTTTGCCCCTCCTCCATCCCTCTCTTGAACATCTCTTTTGGCAGCCGCTCCATCACTGTCGCGCGCACCGCCTTTTGCTGGTCCTCGATGTCTGCCGTGCCGTCGACGACTACAAAGTTCTCTGGCTCTATCATCGACTCGTACTGCTCCACTATGCGGCCCTGAAATATGCGGTAGCTCTCGTACGGGTCGTTGCTCAGGTTCAGGTCCATGCCAGCCTCGTAGAATTTCAGTTTCGGCCTGCCCTTCACTATCCTGTCAAACGCGACATCGACAGGCACCTTGAAGTAGAAGGCGATGTCGGGCTTGACCGCAAAGTCGTACATGTTGCGCACCCATTTCGGGTGGCAGCCCCGGGTCACGTCGCGGGCAAAGGCCGTGTATATGTAGCGGTCAGCGAGCACTATGTATCCTGCCCGCAGGAGCGGGAATATGTGGCGCTCGTACCTGTCTGCAAAGTCAGTCGCGTGCAGCAGGCTGAACGTGGTGGGCGTCAGAAGCCCCTTCTTTTTGCCCTTTGACGTTATCTCCTTCACGGTCTCTGACGAGTTCCATTCCGTGAAAAAGACGGGCAGGCCCAGGTACCTCAGCCACTTTTCAAGCAGCCTTATCTGGGTCGACTTGCCCGAGCCGTCCACGCCCTCTACGATTATCAGCTTGCCTTCCACCACAGTCGTTGTTTTCGTTTTTTGAACCTGTTTTTTCACCGTCGTTGTCATGTCACACGATCACCCTGACGTCTTCGCGCCTGCCGCTGTTGGCAGCTGCCGCCGGCGGCGGAGAAGAAGAAACAACCTGGCAGGCCGCAGAAACGTTGAACGCGTCCTCGAAATTTTTCAGCGCGCTCGATAGCAGCGCGGCCGGCAAAAACCGCCCCGGCGACATGGACAGCGACAGCCTGACTGCAGCAGCGGCCTTTTTCCCGCTCCCGTTGACAGAGACGCGCGCGGCCATCCCGCACTTTTCCATTATCTCTGAAATGGTCAGGCACGCCGAGATCTTTTTTATCGACTTCATGTTCTGCGGCTCCAGTATAGACCTGTACCGGGAGAACAAAAGGTCGACTGCCTTGTCCTTGCGGTTGTGCACTATGGCAAGGGCCAGTATGAGCTGCTCCCTGTGGGTCAGAAACGCGTTGTCCTCGTCCATCATCAGGTAAAAGAGGTTGTTGTAGTTGGTGATCATGGGAACAGTCGCCATCTGCCTTATAGCGTGCGTCAGGATCATCTTTTCCTTCTCGCGCAAAAGGCCGGCGGCCACAAGCGGCCTTACCAGCGTGGCCGTGCGCTGCGGCAGCTCCTCGCGCTGGCACGCAGAGACGACGTATGCTTTTGCCTTTTCGGCGCTGATGCCTCCTATGGAGTAAAAGGTCTTGAGGTCGCGGGCAAACACCGACAGCACGCCCTCGCGCAGCCCCCTTGCACTGACAGTCACGCTGTCAAACCCGAGCCTGCCCATCAGGGCAGAGATGACCGCCGACCCTGCCACTATTGTCTCGGCCCTGTTTGCTCCTATCGCCTTGATCTCTGCAAGCTCGTCCGGCTCCATCCTGCGCAGGTCTTTGGCCATTTGCTCGACAGATTCAAGCGACATCCTGTAGTTGTGGATCTTGTCAAGCTCGTATCCTGCTTTTTCCTGGTCCAGCCGGGCAAGGGCGCGCAGCGCCCCGCCCACGCCGACGAGCGTGGTGTCGACAGAGGGCGCCAGCTCTTTTCTCCCCGGGAGGCTGTCTGCGACGTGCTCCTCCATCCTGGCATAGTCTTTTTTGGAAAAGCTGCCCTGGGAAGAGGGAGGGGAAAACATCTGGGTCAGCCTGAGCGCGCCAAGCGGGTACGACTTGACTTTCTTGATGGAATAGTTTTCAGTGTACACGAGCTCTAAACTGCCACCGCCGATGTCAAAAAAGAGCGCAGTCGGCACGCAGGTCGCCTGCAGCGCGCCCACGTACGAGTAAAATGCCTCCTCCTGCCCCGAGAGCACGCGGAAGCGGAACCCCGTCTGCTCCTCCGCTCTTTTCAAAAACTCTTGGCGGTTGCCGGCGTCCCTCACGGCGCTCGTCGCGACCGGGAGCACGCGCCTGACAGAGTCAAAGCTGATGACGTCGCGGAAGAGCTTTAGCGCGTCGATGGCGCGCTGCATCGGCTCCCTGCCCAGGTAGCCTGTCTTGTGCATCCCCTCGCCCAGCCTGACCTTTACCGCGTCCTGCCGGTACGCCTTGAACGAGCCGTCCTTTCTGTTGATGTCGTAATTCACCATCTTGACCGAGTTAAAGCCCAGATCGATGACAGACACCCTCATGACTTTTTGCTCCTGCCCTTCTTCTCCTCCTCCTCCGCTGCCGCCGACCCTAACATCTTTTTCAGGTGCTTTGGGGCAAGCAGCCATCGGAGCTCTGCCTGCGGCCTCGGGTGGAGCGAAGTCACTGTCAGCTTGGCAAGGCCTGCCTTTTTCAGCACCACTTTGCCGGGAGAGGCGGTCCCAAACACCATTTCTGCTGTGATCGTGCTGAGGTTCGGCTCGTGCCCGACTATCATGACCGACGCCTCCGGCTTTAGCTGCGCCAGCTTTTTGTAAAAGTCGGGCCGCCTGCCCTCCGGCTTGAGCTCGGCCCACTCTTCGAGCCCGCCCTTTTTCACCTTTAGCGTTTTTGCGACTATCTCTGCCGTCTCTCTGGCCCTTGCAAGCGGGCTCGTGGCAACGAGGTCGGGCCTGACCTTGAGGGCGGCAAGCGCCCTTGCCACCTCCTTGACCTCGTCTCTGCCGGCGGCAGTCAGCGACCTCCTGTCGTCGCCAATGCTGCTGCTGCTGGCAGCGGGCATCCTCTTGCCTGCCTCGCCGTGCCGTAGAATGTAAAGCTGCACCATTGAAAAAGGCGATCCCGTTGCTTATCAAACTAACTGTGCTGGGAGAGATAAACCCTGCCAGCGGCAGCGGCGACGACGACATAGAGGAAGGAAGGTACAAGCTGGTTTTTCACTTGTTCTATGTCGGATAGCCTTTTGTCTGCCGGCGCTGCAATGACACGAACCGTCAAGCAAGCAAGCGCAAGGTTGAACGGCAAAGAAGCAAAGGCCCCCGCTCATCCTTCTCCCCTGCCCGCTCACCCCAACGCCCCGCTCATCCCGCAGGGCCAAGAGCAGGAGGAGAGGGAAGGAAGGAGCCGCCAACCTTGGCCTGCTTTTTTCTTTCTCTTCTTTTTCCTCCTCTCGAGCTCTATAGAAACAAGTGGTCACCATAGCCGCACATACTTCATGTAAAATATGTGCGCCAGCCATTAATCCATCCTGCTTTTTTGAGAATACGTGTATCATAATCACATGCACGATGACGACGACAGCACCAGAAAAAAAAGAAGAAGAAGCAAAAGCAGCAATGGCGCGGCTGCTGTGGCAGGCGGGCTCCTTGCCGCCATGCTCCTGGCGGCCCTTGCGGCAGGGGCAGCCATGCCTGCAACAACAACAATGGTACAGCGGGCATACGCGCAAAAGCCATCATCGTTTACAATAGACGGCGCCGGCGCCACGTTCCCGTTCCCGCTCATAGACACCTGGCGCGTGGAATACAAAAAAGTCGCGCCCGCAGTAAACCTGAACTATGCGTCCATAGGCTCCGGCGGCGGCATAAAGCAGTTCACCGCCCTCACCGTCGACTTT
>NZ_JBBIHK010000002.1:23272-125929 GCF_037447015.1 Nitrososphaera sp.
GTCGGACGGCTCGGGCACCACCTTTGTCTGGACCGACTATCTCTCGAAGGTGAGCAAAGAGTGGGATGAAAAGGTCGGCAAGGGGACGTCTGTGCCCTGGCCCACCGGGAGGGGCGCCCCCGGCAACGAGGGCGTGGCCTCCACAATCAGGGGAGCCATGTACTCGCTTGGCTACGTAGAGCTGTCGTACGCGCTTACCACGGGCATGAACTATGCGTACATTCAGAACCGGGCCGGCAATTTCATCGAGCCGACTATCGCCTCGACTAGGGCCGCGGTGGAGGCGTCGGCCGGCTCGCTCCCTGCCGGCGACGAGTCGTGGGAGCAGGTGTCGCTGGTGAACGCGCCCGGCGAGCAGTCGTACCCGATAGCCAGCTTTTCCTACCTGCTCCTGTACAGGGACATGAGCGCAAACCCCAAGGTGGACAGCGCGGCCAAGGCAAAGGCCATAGTGGACTTTGTCGCCTGGGCGGTCAGCCCGGAGGGCCAAAAGTATGCCGAAAAGCTCTCCTACGTGCCGCTGCCAGAGGAGGTCACAAAGCTGAACCAGAAGACGCTTGCCACGCTGACCTACAACGGCCAGCAGCTGTACTCCTCTTCTCCTCTTCCTCCCTCCCCGGTTCAGGAGCAACAGCCCGCAGCGCCCCCGCAGAAAGGAGAAGGGGCAGGCCAGCAGGCCGGGCCTCTGCAGACGGCAAAGAAGGAGTACAAGGCCAAGCTTGTGGCGGTGGCGTCCATCTCTGGCGGCGACAGGCTGAGCGTGCTGGTAAAGAACCCGCGCGCAAGCGACGCGCAGGTGTACAAGGTGCAGATCACGCTTGGCGCGTCCGAGGACACCCCAATCGTCATCGGCTCTGTCAAGGCTCCCCGTGGCTGGACCGGCGACTTTGACGGCAGCGTGGCCACGTTTTCCACCGAAAAGAGCCCGCTGAAAGCAGGCAAGTCTGGCCTATTCAGGGTCACGCTTGCCAGCGGCGACGATGATGGCGCCGGCGCCGCGCCGGCGCGCGCAGGCTGGGAGGCGTACGACGCCGCCGGCAATGCCATCAAGTCCGGCACTGCCAAGGTCAGGGTCCGGTCCTGACCGACGCCGCCTTTTTTCTCTATATAGAATACGTGGATTATGGGCAGTAGTTATAATAGCCCATTGCGTGCGTGATGCACCGTAGCAGTATTGCGCAAGCCTGCAGCAAGAGGAGCACATGCAAAGCCGGCGCTGGCCGTGACCGCAGCCGTCATCCTGATGATTATTATTACAATAACGGCGGCAACAGCAGGCGTTGCCTCTGCGCAGCAGAAGCAGCAGATAAACCTGACAGGCGCCGGCGCCACGTTCCCCTTCCCGCTCATAGACACCTGGCGCGTCGAGTACCAGAAGCTCAAGCCGCACGTCAACATCAACTACCAGTCCATAGGCTCCGGCGGCGGCATAAAGCAGTTCACCGCCCTCACCGTCGACTTTGGCGCAAGCGACGCGCCCCTCTCGCAGGCGCAGCGTGACGCCCTGCCCGCCCCGGCCGTCCACATACCGGAGACGATAGGCTCGGTCGTGGCCGCGTACAACGTGCCGGGCATCAACCAGAAGGGGCTGAAACTGTCAGGCCCCGTCCTTGCAGACATTTTCCTTGGCAAGATAACCCGCTGGGACGACCCCAGGATAAAGTCGCTCAACCCCGACCTGCCCCTGCCAAGCCATGACATCGTGGTGGTGCGCAGGTCGGACGGCTCGGGCACCACCTTTGTCTGGACCGACTATCTCTCGAAGGTGAGCCCGGAGTGGGAGGCGGTGGCCGGGAGGGGCAAGTCCGTCCAGTGGCCCACGGGCGTGGGCTCGCCGGGCAACGAGGGCGTCGCAAACTCGATCAAGGGGACGCCCTACACCGTCGGCTACCTGGAGCTGTCGTACGCGCTCACCACCGGGATGCCCTACGCTTACTTGCAGAACCCGGCAGGCAATTTCATCGAGCCGACCAAGGACTCTATCAGGGCGGCGATATCCTCGTACGCCGGCTCGCTCCCTGCCGGCGACGAGTCGTGGGAGCACGTCTCGACCACAAACGCCCCCGGCGAGCAGTCGTACCCGATTGCGAGCTTTTCCTACCTTTTACTGTACAAAGAGCTCGGCACGAACCCTGCCATGACCGGGGAAAAGGCGTCAGAGCTTGTCAGCTTTGTGCTGTGGGCCGTTACTGACGGCCAGGCATATTCAGGCGGCCTGTCCTACGTGCCGCTGCCAGACGAGGTGGTCGCGCTCAACAAGGAGGCGCTCTCCTCGCTGACGTTTGGGGGCCAGCCTGTGCTGGCGCCGCCGGGGCAGGGCCCGGCAGGAGGAGGAGAAGGAGGAGAAGGAGGAATAGGCGCCTGGCAGCTGGTCGCCGCGCTGGCGGCAGTCCCGGCCGCCCTGATAAGCTATTATTATTACTTGTACCGCCGCCGGCGTGGCAGCAGGGCGCAGCTCGCATTTCAGGAAGGGGCCGCCGGCGACAGCAGTAGCGCAAGAGGGAGGAGGAGAATAGACATTGCGGGCATGCTCAAAAAGCCCCGGGGCGACAGGAGCTTCCGATTCGTCGTGGTCGCAGCCGCCGGCTATACGGCGTTCCTGATAGCCCTCGTCGCCTTTACAATAGCCAGCGGCTCGTCGCAGGTCTTTGCAAAGGAGGGCCTCGGGTTCCTCACCGGGACGGACTGGAACGCAGTCGAGGGCCGCGAGTCCTACGGCGCCCTGCCGTACATCGTGGGCACGCTGGTGAGCTCGGGCATCGCGATGGCAATCGGCGTCCCGATAAGCATAGGGATAGCCGTCTTTGTGACTGAGATAGCGCAGCAGCGGATTGCGACGCCGCTCTCGTTCGTGGTAGAGCTCCTGGCAGCCGTGCCGAGCATCATCTACGGCCTGTGGGCGCTCTTTGTGTTCCGGTTCTGGGTCAGAGACCTGATAGAGGTGCCGCTGAACAACGCGTTTGGCGGCAGCCTGCCGCTGTTTGCGCAGACGCCGTTTGGGCTCGACGTGTTTACCGCCGGCATCGTGCTTGCCATCATGATTATACCCACCGTGTCGTCCGTGTCGCGCGAAGTCATAAGGGCGGTTCCAAACGCGCAGAGGGAGGCCGCCTACAGCCTGGGCGCCACGCGCTTTGAGATGGTGAAAATGGCCGTCTTTCCCTACGCCAAGTCGGGCCTTTTCGGCGCCGCCGTCCTGGGCCTTGGAAGGGCTGTCGGCGAGACCATGCTTGTCACAATGATAATAGGCAACGCCATCGGCGCGGCGGCCATCCCGGACTCGCTGTTTGCGCCAAGCCAGACGCTTGCCAGCCTTATCGCAAACGAGTTCAACGAGGCCGTGACGCCTCTGCACACGTCGGCGCTCATCGGCCTGGGCGTCGTGCTATTTATGCTCACTATAGGGATCAACATCGCAGCAAGGCTGATGGTCGCAAGGATGGCGGCCGGCGCGGCGGCCGGCCCGTCGGCGACGAGCGGGATAGCGAGGGTGAGGGACTGAGCAAGTATATGGGAGAAGAAACAGGAGCGGGGGGCAAGAACGCCGTGGAGGAAGAAGAAGAAAGGAGGAGCGCCAGCCGCGCAAGGGAGATCCAGGCGCTCATGGCCCGGCAGTCCATCAGGCGCAAGATGATGGACAAGCTTGCCACCATTCTGGCAGTCGCCTGCGTCGTCGCGGCGATAATCCCGCTTGGCAGCATTCTGGTCGAGGTGGTGAAAAACGGCGTCTCTGCCCTGAGCGTCGAGTTCCTGACGCAGCCGCCGGGCTCGCTCGGGTCGGGGGAGGGAGGCATCGGGCCGGCCATACAGGGGACGCTGATAGTCATAGGGCTCACGTCGCTCATCGGGGTGCCTGTCGGCGTCCTTGCCGGCATTTATCTGTCCGAGTTTGCCGGCTCCGGCCCGTTCCCCCACGCCGTGCGCTTTTTAAACGACGTGCTGACCGGCCTGCCCTCCATAGTGCTTGGCATAGTCGGGTACGTGGCAATAGTGCTTGCGCTTGGCTCGTTCTCGGTGTGGGCCGGCGCGTTTGCGCTCTCTATCATCATGATACCAATAATCGTCCGGGTGACCGAGGAGACGATGGGCATTGTTCCAAACTCGATCAGGGAGGCCGGAAACTCGCTTGGCATCCCCAAGTGGAAGACGGTGCTCTTTATCGTTCTGCCTGCTGCAAAGAGCGGCGTGCTCACTGGCGTCATCCTGGCCGTATCCAGGATTGCCGGCGAGACTGCGCCCCTCATAATGACCATTCTTGGGACGAGCCTCTTTTTCTCCGGCTTTGCCGCCCCCGTGGACGCGCTGCCGCTCCGCATCTGGCGCCTTGCGTCGCAGCCGTACGAGTCGGCGCACTCGTTTGGGTGGGGGGCCGCCCTCGTGCTCATACTCATCGTGCTTGGCCTCAGCGTGGGGCTGCGCATGGTGGTGCTGAGGAGGCTTCGGGCGCAGTGACCAGCAGCCGCTATTTTCTATATTCTCTATATAGGCAAGGCATAATTAGGCAAAGGGGCGAGTCTAACCATTGACAGCCGAAGGAGGGGGGCCGGCAAGCAGTAGCAGTAGCGGTGGAATGGACACCGAGGTCATCCCTTCGTCGTTATCATCGTCTTTGAATCCTGACTTTAGGCAGCGCTACAAGGTCTCAATAAGGGAACTCAACGCCTGGTTTGGCGCAAAGCAGGTTATAAAGAACGTCAGCCTCGACATCAAGGGCAACACGGCCACAGCAATCATCGGCCCGTCGGGATGCGGCAAGACCACCCTCATCAGGTGCCTCAACCGCATGCACGAGATGACCCCCGGCGCGGCCACGCGGGGCAAGGTGTTCCTCGACGAGACCGACGTCTATGACAAAAAGGTCGATCCTGTCGTCGTCAAGCGCCGCATAGGCATGGTCTTCCAGAAGCCAAACCCCTTTCCGACCATGAGCATCTATGACAACGTTGCCGCAGGGCTAAAGCTGAACGGCATACGGGACAAAAAGCTGGTGGACGACGTGGTCAGAGAAAGCCTCGAAGGGGCTGCGCTGTGGGACGAGGTAAAGAACGAGCTTTCCAAGCCCGGCATCGGCCTCTCTGGCGGCCAGCAGCAGAGGCTTTGCATAGCAAGGGCGCTTGCGATGCACCCCGAAGTCCTGCTGATGGACGAGCCCACGTCGGCGCTCGACCCGATAGCCTCTGCCAAGATTGAAGAGCTGATACACAGCCTGAAGAAGGACCTGACGATAATCATTGTCACGCACAACATGCAGCAGGCCGCCCGCGTCTCTGACTATACTGCTTTTATGTATCTGGGCGAGCTTATCGAGTACGGCCCAACCAAGCAGATATTTGAGAACCCGGAAAAGGAGCTCACCGAGCGGTACATCTCGGGCAAGTTCGGCTAGCGCGCAGGCGGCAAAGGAAGAAGAGGAAAAGAAGAGAAAATGACGCGCTTGCTGGACCTCGGCATGGACAGGATACGGAACATCATCATGGACATGGCCAAACTGTCAGAGCACTCGGTCGAGATCGCGATAGACTCGTACTCCAAGGGCATCAGCTCTAAAAAGCAGATATTCGAGTGGTCGGAGCAGCTGCGCGTTTTGCAGGACGAGGTCGGCGATTTGGCAATAGAGCTTATAGCGCGCTACCAGCCGGTTGCGACCGACCTGCGCTTTATCCGCTCGTGCATGGAGATTTCATACGGCTTTTCCCGGTTTGGGCGGTACGCCTACGACATCATGGACGTGCTTGAGACGATGGGCTCGATAGCGGACTGCGACAAGAGCGCGGTGATGGAGATGGCTGGCACCGTGAAGGAGATGATACACATGAGCGTCCAGGCGCTCCAGTCAAAGGACAAGGACGCGGCGGAAAAGCTGTACGAGATGGACAACACCGTGGACGCGCTGTACAGGAAATACCTGCGCGAGGCGATAACGCCGAGCACCAAAAAGGACGCAAGCGAGATGGTAAAAGACCCGCGCTGCTACGTGTCAAGCTTGCTGATTCTGCGGTATCTGGAGCGGATCTCCGACCACGCCTGCTACATAGGCGACTCTGTCCACTACATTGCCACGGGCGTGTCAAGCCCGCGACGGTGAGACGACGGTACAACGACTAGATGTTGTATATAGAAAACTGGGAGCCCCATAGCGCGACATAGTCTACCCTCGTAAAGGGTTTATTCACAGTTTCCTCATGCAATCGAGTGAAGGCTATGCAAGCTAATGAAATGGCAGCGGCGACAGCAGCAGGAGGGCTAGATTACCGGGAAGTGCGCAAAATCCAGTTCACCGGCAGGTCCACCTACGTCCTGTCCCTGCCCAAGAAATGGGTCGAAGAGATGGGGCTGAAGGCGGGCGACCAGGTCACGCTGCTGCGGGAGGGGGACAACTCGCTCTCGGTGGTGCCCATGTCCTCCGCTGCCGCCGCCGGCTCCGGCTCGCTCCCGGAGGCGACTGCGATCATTTTGCCGTCCGAGAGCCCAAGCACGCTCCGCAGGCGCGTCGTGTCGATGTACCTGGCCGGCTACAACATCATCCACCTGAAGGCGAAATCGGGCAGGATGGGGCCGGCGCTGCGCGACGCAGTGCGCGAGGTGGCCCGGCGCAACCTGGTGGGGACGGAGATGATAGCGGACGCGCCCGACATGATCACGCTGCAGGTGCTGCTGTCGCTCCCCGAGCTGTCCGTCAACACGGCGATAAGGCGCATGTACCTCATCGCGTCGTCGATGCACAGGGACGCCATGGCCGCGCTCGCCGAGATGAACGCCGAGCTTGCAAGGGAAGTCATAAAATCAGACGACGAGGTCGACCGGTTTTCCCTTTACGTCCTGCGCAACCTTGTGATGGCCGCGCAGAACGGCCGGGTGCTGCGCGAGATGGGGCTGAAAAACCCGTCTGACTGCCTGGGATACAGGGCGGCGGCAAAGAGCATCGAGCGCGTAGCCGACCACGCCTGCGGCATAGCCGAGGCGGCGGCCCGGCTGAAGGAGAGGCTGCCGAAAGAGACGCTGCAAAAGGTTGAAAAGATGAGCTACCTTGCGCTGTCGGTGCTTGGCGACGCGGCAGAAGCGCTCCTGCGCCGCGACTACCAGCTGGCAGACAGGACCGTCGACGCGGCCGGCGGCGTGCACGCGCTGGAGGCAGACGCCGTGCAGGCGATGGAAAGAGAAAAGGTGCATGACCAGGCCGCCACGGTGAGGCTTGTACTTGAAGACATACGGAGGACGGCAGAACATGCGAGCGACATTGCAGAAGCAGCCCTCAACGAGACGATAGGCGAAGAGATGGCGATGGCGGCAGCTGAAAAAGCGCTGGGGCGATAAAAAAATGAAAAAACTGGTTGGGTGAGGGCTCTGCTGCTGGCTGGTCAGCCGGTGAGCGGGAATACCGCCACCATTATCTGGCCGCTGTCGTACGCAGAGCCGTCGCCGTCCAGTCTCACCTTGAAGCTGCCGTTGCGCCATCCCGGGTCGACTGCCGTGCTGCCGACCTGCAGCTGCAGCTGCTGCGGCTGTGCCATCGTCATCGGCGAAGTAGCGTTCCCCATCGCAGGATTCATCATCATCTGGTTGTGCCAGTCCTGCCACTGCGTGGTTGTATTGCCGGCCTGCGCAAGCTGCCGCGCCATCTGCGTGTGCCACTGCTGCCACTGCGTGCTGTTCCACATGGGATAGCTGGTGTTTCCTGCAGCTGCAGTCATTCCACCGCTGCCACCCATCATCATTCCACCGCCGCCCATCCCACCGCTGCCACCCATCATCATGCCGCTACTGCTCATGGTGGGGCCGTGCATCATGCCCATCATCGCCATTGGGTTCGTGTTTGCCATGATGGTTATGCCCGGAGACCTGCCCGTTCCCGTGTACCTCAGCGACACAGTCACCTCGCTGTCGCCGGTCACCGACACGCCGGTCACCTGCACGCCTCTGGCGGCGCTTGAGCCCGTGCTGCTAAACATCTTGCTATACGGCTGCTGCTCCTGCTGTTGACCTGCAATGCCCTGGGCCATGCTCCCCTGGTTTGCCATCCCCTGGTGCTGCATAGTCTGGGCGGATGCCGGGTTGGTCTGGGCAAGGGCTGAAAACAGTGCCGCAAATGCCAGAATAAAAGCCAGTCCTGCTATTGCTCCTGCAAAGAATAGCCGCTGCCGCCGATGATTATTGTTGATGTTATTGTTGCTCATCGGATCAGGTTTTGCTGTTTTGTCTATTTAATGGACGGGAATACAGTGCACTGCATTGCACGCCATTGCCTTTCTCCTCATCCAAGGGGCACGAGCACGGCCAGGATGGCCACTATTATGACGGGCATCAGCTTCCTCATCCTGGCGTTCACCTTCACAGCCTCCTGCTCCTTCTTGTGGTCTACAAGCCTCATCTGCATCACCATCGAAAGCAGGTTGTTCAGGAAGAGCGCGTACACGATTATCATCACCTTGTCTATCAGCGTCAGATACCCGATTGGCGGCAGCTGGTTGGCCGCGTTCAGGTGGGCCGCCACCGCTGCAAGGAGCGTCGACGCGGCAAGGCCGATCCTGGGCGCAAAGTTGGTCGGGCTCATCCAGAACGCCAGCATCGCTATCGTCGTTATGATGAGCACCGGGAATATCGTCTTCAGAAACGACGAAAGCGCAGCCCGCTCTATCGTGAATGTAAAGACGTACCTTGAAAAGGCGCTGTCCGGGTACTCGTGAACCGTGACTTCGGACCTGCTGCCGCCCAGGCTCCAGCCCGGCACGTTTATCAGCCTGTCAAAGCCGCTTGCCTGCTCGTCCGGGACGAAGACCAGCCTGTCCACCTCCTCAAAGCCTTCGACCTCTATCGTGACCTGCTGCCTGTCAAAGGGGTAGTCGCGAAAGTCCATGTTCTTGATGAACGTGCCCCTCACCCTGGCCTCGTAATAGTTCTGCTCGACGCGCTGCGGCTCGGCCGTAAAGCGCAGCGCGTTTGTAAAGTCGAACCGGGGCTTTTCCTCCACAAAATTTGTGGTGGCCGGGTCGTCTGACGCAAACCAGATGTAAAAGTCAAGGTCGTACGAGCCTGTCTGGGTGTCTATCTTGCCGATGTTGACCAAGTAGACTCCGACCGTGTACTTCTTGGGCCCTTCGCTCTTTCCATCCTGCGCAAATGCAGAGGTAGGAGCAGGAACAGTAGTAGCGGCCAGCAAAGACGAAAACGCCACGAGCGCGATCAGGATTGCCGATGCCACAGGATTCCGGTACAATTTTTAGCATCTGCTTTCCATGAACAGATTATATATTAACGTCACCCCGGCGCTTTTTGCCAAAGCCGGGGCCGTCTTTTTGATTTCTCTTTTCTTGCTCCCGACGTTCCTGCGTATCTTTTGCTCCTGCAAGCAAGTATCTCATTAAAATTTCAGCGTCCAATAATGTCACATGGCAAGCGACAACAACAGCAGCAACAAAAGCCCCATAGACTTTGTAGACTGGGAGGAGCTCAAGGGCAAGGAGGCGCGGGGGATGACCGACAGCGTCGACCTTGGCGAGATTCAGGGCATAGGCCGCAACTATGTCATAACCAAGAAGGGGAGGGTGAGCAAGGACACGTTCTACGTCCCCAAATACCTTGCAGAGAGGTACGACGGGAAAAAGGTGTATTTCCACGTGAGCGAGTCGCAAAAACACGAGTTCATCCGCACAAGCCCGCCTACCTACGACGAGTATGTGGCAAGGTACGGGCCTGCCAGTGGCAGCAGCAACAGGAGCATGCGCCCTGACATCGAGACCCGGGTGTACGTGGTGGACACGACGCCGGTTGAGGTGGAGCCGGACACGACGACGGCCACGGTGACTACGGTTACGGCAGTAAAAGGAGAAGGGCCGGCCGCGGCTGCCAGTACAACAAGAATGGAAGAAGAAGAGGAGGAGCCTGCCGTGATCGACTGGGACCGCGTGGTGCACAAGAACGTCCGCACGATGGACGGCAAGCCGGTGGGCAACATCGTGGCGGTGCTGGGAGACGCCATACACGTCGAGTCGCAGGGCTCCCGGTCGGCGTACCTGATACCAAAGAAAGAGGTCGGGGCGTTCGACGGCTCCGAAGTCGTCCTGAAGGCGCCGATAGCCGACTTGGGGGCGTACATGCGCCCCGGCTAAACAAAGGGTCGGGAGGGACGGCTTTCATGACAGCAGGCCGGTGAAGAGATAGCCCGCAAGGAAAGAGAGAGGACGACAAGGGAAGGAGGCGGCCCGAGTCCATCGACGGCTGCTGCTGCCGCCGCAAGTACAGGCGTATTTGCAACTATGCAGCGGCGGGCCGCATATCATACAGCATCAGTTGCTGCTATTATTGCTGGCTACTATACCACGTCAACTTCGTGCAGCGTCACCAGGCCGTTGTCTCCCACCATCATCTTTATCTCTGGAAGCAGGGGCTCGATCTTTTCCTTCCTGTCTATCACCTCGATGACAAGCGGCATGTTGACTGCGATGCCTTCTATGTGCAGGGTCGACTTGCCGCGCTTGCCAAAGCCGTCGACGCCCGTCCACACCGTCGCCCCCGCGATGCCGGCCTTTATCAAAAAGTCGAGCAGCGCCTTTGCAAGGCGCCTGCCCTTCACCTCGTCGTTCCTTTTTATCCTGATCGTCAGGCTGACGTACATCTTGGCGCCTGCCATGCCCTCACCCCCCGCCCCCACCACCTGCTATTCCACGCTCCCCTTCATGATAAGGCCGGTTATCAGGCGGCCGCCCATGACTGCACCGATCGACAGGCCGACGTTTGCCAGTATGTTGACTGCCACGGTCAGGTACTGCCTGTTGTCGATCATGTGGCTGGTTTCAAGTGCAAAGGAAGACATTGTCGTAAGCGAGCCGCAGAACCCGGCTGCCGCAAGCAGTGAGTAGCGCGCGTCGAGGTTCCACACGACGGAAAGGACTGAAAACACCCCGAGGATAAAGCTGCCTGCCACGTTGACTGCCAGTATGTTGACCGGCATGGTCCCGATGATCAGGGGGGACTCGACCATCTTGTACCTCAGAAAAGCGCCGGCCACAGCCCCCGCTGCCAGGAAGACAAATTCAATCCCTTTCATTTTCCCGTGTGCCCACCAAGTAAATGCTCTCCTTTTTCCTGTCTGGTAGAGGCATTATCAGCACCTTTGCAAAAGGGCGGTTCTGACTTTTTTCTATTTTCAAGTCAAGGCTAATGCCATAGCCTCTGTGCGTATATTCTCTGCTACATGCTGGACTGGAGATAAAAAGATAACGCACCCGTCAGCAGCTTTTCCTCCCAAACTTTTTACGCAACGTTCCCGTAGGGATGGCTGATAGTAACAATGGCTACCCTGTGCTACATCTGCAACACAAACGCCGCGACGCTTGAATGCGCCGACTGCAAAAAACCGGTGTGCAGGAGGTGCACCAAGGACTTTCCGTTTTCGCCGGGCGTCTGCTTGGAATGCGCGGCAAAGGTAAAGACCGGCCTTGGCGGCATGAGGAAGGACAGGGGCGAGATCTTTTAATCCGTGCGCGGCTTTCCCTTGCTTGCCGTGAAAAGCAAGAACGCGCCAAAAGGCTGGAAGCTGAAATCGTCCCGGCAGGTGTACGACAGCTATTACCTGAAGGTGTTTGAGGACCGGCTCGACCTGGCCGGCACGGACAAGCTCTACATAAGGGGGGTGAGGCGCGACTATTGCACCATCGTGCCCTTTGCCACCGCCGGCGCCAACAACAATAACAACGGCAGCCCTGGCATCCTGACGATAAGGAGCTACCGGCACATAGTCGACTCGTACCAGCTAGAAGTGCCGTCCGGCTACATCGACCCCGGCGAGACGCCGAGGCAGGCCGCGGCGCGCGAGCTGGAGGAGGAGACGGGCTATGTCGCAAAAAAGCTGGTGCACGTCGGCTCGTACACGCTGGACTACTCGATGTTCGAGCAGGTGGGCCACGTCTTTGCGGCGTACGGCCTTGAAAAGACCGGCAGGCTCAAACTGGGGGACATGGAAAAGATATCCAGGACGGGTTTTCTGCCTGCGGAAAAGGTAAAGCAGATGCTGCTGAAGGGCAGGATACTGAACGCTGCGACCATCGTCGCCCTGTACCGGGCGCTGCATTACCATGAAAACACACTACGACAGCAGCAAAAGCGCAGACCCGGCCGCGCCGCTGCTGCGGCGTCCATGCAAAAGATAGAACAATCCCACATCTAGCTTATTTGCAGGCTGGATGGAAGTAACGCGCGCATACATTCTTGTCCGATTCTAGCACCAAAGAAGGAGAAGAAAGCCACATGCAGGAGAAGGGGAAAAGGGCAGAGGAAGGCTTTCTCCGGGAAAAGCAGCAGGCGCTGCTTGTGGCCGCCCTGGTGGTGCTATCGGTCTCGCTTGCAATATTCCTGCAGGCGTACTATTCTGCGACAGAGAGCCGGGCGGTCAATTCGGCGCGGGAGCAGGTGGAGAGGTACACAAAGACTGCGGCCGGCACGCTCTCGCGCCTGCTTGAAGTAAAGCTCGAGTCGATAGGGAACAACCTCGCCACCCTTGCAGACTCGCGGGCTGCCCAGGACGGCGAGCACGAGAGGATGAAGATGCTGCTGATGTCGAGGCAGCAGCTCACACAAGACCTGACCGAGAGTTACTTTTGGCTCGACAGGGACGGCAGGGTGGTGTGGGGCGCCCTGATGGTCGAAGACCCCGCGGCAGCCAGGTTCGCCGGCGCCGATTTCAGCAACAGGGACTATTTCCTAATGGCAAGGGACACCGGCCAGCCCTATTACACGTCCGTCACCGACTCGGCAGACGGCATACCGAGGATCTACATAGCGTACCCGATAATGGCGCCAAAAGGGGGCGCCGCCTCGCCTGACGGCGGCGGCGACGGCGACGGCGGCAGCAGCACGGAGGAGCTAGAGTTCAGGGGGGTCGTGGCGGCGTCCATCAAGCCCGGCGCGCTTGCCGAGTTCATAAACGCCAACCTCCCGGCCGGGTTCGCCGGCAGGATAGGGGTCCTGGACAGGGACGGCTCGATAATCTACACGGACGACCCCTCGCTCTTTGGCGAGAACGTCTTTGGGAGGCGGGTCCAGTCTGCCTTCAACGCCACCATCTTTTCAGGCTCGCCAGGTCAGAGGGACGCCATGAACAGCATCCTGCGCGACTCGCTGGCAGGCAACAGCGCCTCGACCACCGTCGTCATCTCAGGCTCCGACACGGCCTATTCCTACCACCCGCTGTATTCGAGCAACGGGCAGCTCGTGGGCACGCTGCACGTGCTCGCCCCCTTCACCTTCAGCAACGACATCGCGCAGGTGATCTCGTCGCAGAGGGCGGCAAGCCTCACCTCCATCGTGGCAATAGGGGGCACGGCCACCTTCCTGGCATACCTCATCCTTTCATGGAACAGGAGGCTTGAGCAGCGCGTGGGCGAGCGCACGGCAGAGCTTGCGGCCAAGACGCGGCAGCTGGAAAAGTCAAACGAGGAGCTTGCCGCAACCACCGAGGATTTGCGGGACGTGGTCGAAGAGCTGGCAGACAAGAACAGGGAGTTGCAGGATGCCAACAGGCAGCTGGAAGAGTACAGCTCGCAGCTTGAAGAGGCAAACGAGCAGCTGAAAAAGCACGACAGGATGCAAAAAGAGTTCATCAACATAGCCGCGCACGAATTGAGGACGCCCATACAGCCCATCCTGATGGTGTCAAGCCAGTACGACCTGTCCTCAAAAAACGCGGGAGAGGCGGAGGATGGGGAGGAGGAAGAAGAAGATACCGACGAAGAGATGCGGATAAAAAAGATAGAGATGCGCCTGATAGCAAGGAACGCCGCCAGGCTGGACAGGCTCGCATCCGACATTCTGGATGCGACCCGCATTGAATCGGGCATGCTGCGGCTGAACAGGGAAGAAAACGTGGACCTGTCCCGGCTGGCGTCTGAAGCAATCGAGGACGCAAAAAGGCAGGCTGCTGCGGCGGCCAACAATGCAAGCAACAGCAACAGCATCAGGTTCGAGCTGGACATCCCAAAGGGGCCTCCGCCCGCCGTGACGGCTGACAGCTACCGCATAAGGCAGGTGCTTGCCAACCTCCTGAACAACGCCATCAAGTTCACGCAGCAGGAAGGAGGAGGGGGGACCATAACCGTCAGGGTAGAGCGGCGGGACACGGCGGGAGAAGTGCAGGTGTCAGTCTCTGACACCGGCAGCGGCATAGACCCCGAAATAAGGCCCCGGCTTTTCCAGAAGTTTGCAGGCAAGTCCGAGGTCGGCACGAGCACCGGCCTTGGGCTGTACATCTCCAAAGCCATCGTAGAAGCGCACGGGGGAAGGATGTGGGCCGAGAACAACGCGCACGGCGACGGCAAGGGAACAACGTTCGCATTTACCCTGCCGCTGAGGAGCCCCGCCCCTTCATCGCGCGATACGCCGCCGGCCGATGGCAGATGACGACGATGATGATGACGGGAAACAATTTAAATCCTGATTTGCAGCAATCTACCATATGTCAAGCGTGAACGACAGCCCGCCGCACTTTATGGTGCTGGACGCGATATCGAGGGGCATGAGGTCGATAGGCAAGATAGCGAGCGTGACCAGGATGAACAAGGCGCAGGTAGAGATGATAGTCAACGACCTGGCCGCGCAGCGCCTCATAATCGTGAGCGAGAAAAAGGGCTTTTTCGGCAACAAAAAGCAAGAGATCACGATAACCGAGACGGGCATGCGCGTGCTCATGGCAAAAAAGCAGGAGCTGGAGAAAAAGTTCCAGCAGTTCCAGCAGTGGTATTCAAACGGCCAGATACAGCAGATGCAGAACTCGATGGGCTCCGACAGGATGTGGATCCCGTTCATGCTGTTCTCCGGCATAATGAACGCCATGTTCTTCATGTCCATGATGTCGCTCATGGGCGCCGCAATGACGCCGGCAGAGAGCCAGTTCGCCGGCGACGCCGGGGGAGCTGGAGCTGACGCCGGGGCTGCGGGCGCAGACGGGGGCGGAGCAGACGGCGGCGACGCCGGAGGCGGAGGAGATTTCGGCGGCGGCGACTTCGGGTTCTAGCAGACGCCGCCTGCCCTCTTCATTTTCTCTCTCTTTCTCTTTCTTTTGAAGCACAAGCGGCTCCTTTTTCCAGTTTCAAGCCGGCAAAAGATCCCACGGTAAAAAAATCCTAGAACTGTGTATTCTTTCTTTTAAATATCCGGGCTCGTCTCTATAGCTAATACGTGCCATGGTAGGGGACGCGACACCACCATCACCGCCACCGCCGCCACCACTAAAAGAAGAAACAACGATTCTCCGCGGTATAGAGGCAGTCACCCCTGCAGTAGTACAGGTGACTGTCAACGCCAAAAAGCGGTACGCCGTCTGCGCAAACTCGGCAGGCCCTTCCCTTGCTTTTGAGGTGCCCGAATTCAAAAAGGCGATTGCGGACATGGTGGCGAGGGGAGTGCGCTGGCGGTACATCACAGAGATAACAAAGGAGAACCTGGCCTACTGCAAGCGGCTGCAGGAATACGCCGAGCTGCGGCATCTCGACGGCGTCAAGGGCAATTTCGGGGTGAGCGAAACAGAGTACATTGCCGCCGGCATACTTGACAGAGAAGAAGAGGAAAAGTCAATCCCCGAGCTGGTCTACAGCTCTGCAAAACCGGTCGTGGAGCAGCAGCAATACCTCTTTGAGCTCCTCTGGGGCAAGGCGGTGCCGGCCGAACAAAAGATAAGGGAGATAGAGGAAGGGGTGCTGCCGCCGGAAACCCGGGTACTGCGCGACCCAAAAGAGATCGTCGCAAGCACCGTGCGCATGGTCGAAACCTGTTCCGAGCTGATGATCTCCGGGACGCCACAGGTGATGCGGCTTGTCCGGGGCCACGGCATCCTCTTTGACCTCTACAAGAAGCTGGCCGCCATGCACAAGGCAGGACGGCACGGGGGTATACGCTACGCGCTGTTCATCGACAGGGAGGCCGTCGATGTCGTCAAGGAGTTCCTGGAAATCGGCGTGCAGGTGAGGCACATAGGCAACATGCCGCCCAACTATTTCGCAGTCACCGACAAGATGTATGCCAGCATAGTCGAAAGGGTGCAGGGCGACAGGATCCCCGGCAACCTGCTCATCAGCACCGAGCAGCCGTATATCGAGCATTTCAGGCGCATCTTTGAAGAAACGTGGGACGACGGGATCGACGCCCAGAAGAGGATCGAGGACCTGGAGTCTGGCTATAGCATCGACATGGAAAGCGCCATCCTGTCCAGCCCGTCCAAGATAGAGGGCATCTACAAGGAGATTCTGGCTTCTGCCAGGCAGGAGGTCAAGCTCATCCTGCCTTCCGTCTCGGCGCTGAGGAGGCAAAAGGAGCTGGGCGTGCTTGCAGCGCTTGAGCAGCTGGTGGCGCGCCGGGGAGGAGGAGAAGGAAAAGAAGGCGTCAGGGTCAGGCTGCTGCTGGCGTCGTCTGACAGCGATAAAGAGCCGCCGGAAAAAGAGTTTGCCGCGCTGCGCCAGCATGGCATAGACGTTCAGCTCCTTGCCAGATCGCCCGCATCATCGTTGTCGCCAGAGGCGGCGACGACGACGGCGGTGGTGATGGCGACCAAAGTGATAGTGGACGGCAGGGTGGCGCTGGTGATCGAGATGCGGGACGACTCAAAAGCCACCTTTGCAGAAGCGATAGGCCAGGCCATGCTCCTGACCCAGAGGTCGCTTGTAGCGTCCTATTCGAGAATGTTTGAAACGCTGTGGTCGGAGGCGGCGCTGATAGCAAAACTCAAAGAGTCTGACCGGCTGCAAAAAGAGTTCATCAACATAGCCGCCCATGAACTGAGGACGCCCATACAGCCCATCCTGATGATCGCAAGCACGTTTGAGGTCGACCCCTCCCAAAAAGAAGAAACGCAAGAGGAGAAAGAAGGAGAGCAAACGGTGCAGCTGAGCAGGCAGGAGCTGCGGCTGATCGCCAGAAATGCTCGACGGCTGGAGAGGCTGTCGTCAGACATACTGGACGTTACAAGGATAGAGTCGGGCACGCTAAAGCTGAGCAAAGAGGACACAGACCTTGCGGCGCTAATATCGGAAGCAGTCGACGACGCCAAGAACCAGGCTGCGATAGCAGACGGCCACGTCAGGTTCGCCCTGAACCTGCCGCCAAAAGAAAAGGGGCCCGTGGTCGCCCCGGTGGACAGCTACCGCATAAGGCAGGTGATGGCAAACCTCCTGAACAACGCCATCAAGTTTACAGAGAAAGGCACGATAACCGTGGGCCTGGAAAAGATCGACGATGGCGGGCAGCAAAAAGAAGCCAAGGTGTCCGTGTCTGACACCGGCCGCGGCATCGACCCCGAAATAATGCCCCGGCTGTTCCAGAAATTTGCAGGCAAGTCCGAGCTGGGCACAAGCACAGGGTTGGGGCTGTACATCTCTAAAGCGATAGTGGAGGCGCACGGGGGCCAGATCTGGGCTGAAAATAACAAACAGGATGGTAAAGAAAAGGAGAAGAAGGGCAAGGGAGCGACGTTCAGCTTTACCCTGCCGCTAAAGTCCTGACTTTTGGCTGCCCTGCCTCCTGCCTTCCTCCCATCCATCAATCCATGCTCAACAAAACAACCGGCCTGCTTTTTCACGCAAGCCGCCGGCGAAAAGATGAAGTAAAAGGAAGAAAGAAGCCTCGCTCTATGGGCAAATTGCAAAAGTCATTAAATTGTCATTCTCGTATGTATCATCACACGCATACGCAGGCATCTGTAAAAGAAAGAGGCAAGATGACGGGGTCAGGCTTGGCTGGAATCCGGAGGAGCGAGAGAGATGGCATTCCAGTTCCCCTGATCTCCTGACGCTTGAAAGGCGGCAAAAACACCGTTCTCCATATACTATATCTATCAGGATACGGCACCCATCCTGTTGTCAAGGCAACGTGACAATAGGGAGAGGCGGTCTTCTTCTTCTCTCTCCTCCGCTACTGTAGTCTTGCTACCACTGGTTGCAATAGCCGCCGTTGCGGCCATCGCCTTTGGCTCTTACGCCGCCTTTGGTTCTGCGGCAGAGGAGAACGTGAAAAAAGCCCTGCTGGAGCAGCAAAAGGAGAGGCTGACAGAGACTGCAAGGTCGCTGAGCAAGCACATTTCGTCTGACATTGACTCTATCGTGCTGAGGCTCCAGCTACTGGCAAGCCAGCCTGCGCTTCAGAGTGGCGAGCTGGATGACCCGGAGGTTGCGAACCTGCTAAAGGAAGCTAATGCGGAAATTAACAGCTTTACTCTGGTCGACGGCATCGTCCTTCTGAACAGAGACAACGTCGTCACATACAGCACCAATTACCCGGAGCTCGTGGGCATCGACGCATCGTTCAGAGATTACATAGTAAACGCAAAACAGACCTCAAAGCCCGTCATCTCGGAAGGTCTCATGGACAGGAACGGCAAGTTTGGCGTGGGGATTGCCGTGCCAATAACAGGTGAAGGGAAAGGAGGCGGCCGGGAACACCTTGGCATGCTGGTGGCAGCCCTCCCATCCATCGAGTTTTTCGGGCGCTATGGCAACGTGCTTGACATCAACTCTGAATACATAGTCGCACTTGACAGGGAGGGCAACTACCTGGTCGCAGGTCTTACCGACGTAATAGGCAAGAACTTTTTCAGCGACGAAATACAGGAGCTGGCAAACCACAACCCGCAGCTACACAAGCTCTATTCAGACGTCATCCTGGAAGGCAAGCAGGGATCGGCGTTATTTGAAGCAGGGTTTGGAGAAAGGCTCGTAGTCTCCTACCCCGTCTTTTACAGGGGCGAGCAGGTGATGTCCGTCGTCTATGGCACGCCTACTGCCACAATATACGGCCAGGTGAACGATGTCCTGTCGGTCCAGAGATTGCAGACCGTTGCAATGCTGGCGTCAGTCATCGCGGCAATAGCAGTACTCTTTGTATTTGTGATGAGGTGGGGCTCGATCCTCCACAAGGCGGTGAACGAAAAGACGGAGGAGCTGACTACCATGACTGAGGACTTGCAGGACACAGTGGCGGCGCTTGCAGATAACAACAAAAAGCTGCAGGATGCCAACAGGCAGCTGGAAGAGTACAGCTCGCAGCTTGAAGAGGCAAACGAGCAGCTGAAAAAGCACGACAGGATGCAAAAAGAGTTCATCAACATAGCCGCCCATGAACTGAGGACGCCCATACAGCCCATCCTGATGATCGCAAGCACGTTTGACATTGGCTCCAAAAAAGCAGAAGAAGAAGAAGAAGAAGAAGAAGATACGCAAGAAAAAGTGCTGATAAGCAAGCAGGAGCTGCGGCTGATCGCAAGGAACGCGCAGCGCCTGGAGCGGCTGTCTGCAGACATCCTTGATGCGACAAGGATTGAATCAGGCATGCTGAAGCTGAATAAACAGCAGGTGGACATCGTGGCCCTGGTATCCGACGCCATCGAAGATGCAAGGAGGCAGGTGAAGGCACGCGATAGCGTTGAATTTGTAGTTAGCGTCCCGACAGAGCCGGTGACTGCAGAAGTGGACGGCTACAGGATAAGGCAGGTGCTTGCCAATCTGGTGAACAACGCAATAAAATTCACTGAAAAGGGAACGATAACTATTAGCTTGGAAAAAAAGAAAAAGGCAGACGGCAGCGGGCAAGAAGAACTCCAGGTGTCCGTGTCTGACACCGGCCGCGGCATAGACCCGGAAATAATGCCCCGGCTGTTCCAGAAATTTGCCGGCAAGTCCGAGCTTGGGACAAGCACAGGGTTGGGGCTGTACATCTCTAAAGCGATAGTGGAGGCGCACGGGGGCAAAATATGGGCAGAGAACAACAACAGGGAGAAAGGAGGAGAAGGGGCGACCTTTGCTTTCACCCTGCCGCTAAAATCCTGACTGCCTGCGTTCTTTTTCTGAAATGTTGTGCGCATGACGTAGTAGCAACATTAGCAGCTATGCCTTGGCCTCTGCTGCAGGCGCGGCGCGCCTCTTTTTCGCCACTAGGACTTTCCCCGCAAGCGCGGTGATGAACGTGGCCGTGGACACGAGCACAATCGTTCCCGCCGGCGCCAGGTTGAACGCGTACGACACGGCTATCCCCGTCACCACCGAAAACACGGACACCGACAGGGAGACGAGCGCCGTCTTTTTGAACCCCCTCCCAAAGAGGAGGGCCGTGACGTTTGGTATCACTATCAGCGCCGACACCAGCAGTATCCCGACCAGCCGCATCGACACCACTGCCGTGACGCTTGCAAGTACGACAAACAGGTAGTTGAGCGCCGAGATCGGGAGGCCGCTCACCCTGGCCTGCTCCTCGTCAAACGTGATATACATCAGTTTCTTGTACAGGACGACGACTGCGGCAAGCACCGCACCGGCCATCGCAAGTATCGCAAGCGTGTCGTTGATGCTCACAAGCAGGATGCTCCCAAACAGAAAGCTGAACAGGTCGAGCGTAAAGCCGCCGGTCGCGCTCACAAGCAGTATGCCAAGCGCAAGCCCAGACGACAGCAGTATCGCCACGGTCGCGTCCGCCGGTATCCTGGCAGCAGACGACTGGCGCAGCTTCGTCATCCCAAGCGCCCCGAGGATGGAGAGCCCAAGGCCGGTCCACAATGGGTAAATGTTGGCGACGAGGCCGACTGCTATACCGCCAAACGCCACATGAGAGAGCGCGTCGCCAAAGAGCGAGTTGCGCCTGAGCACCAGGAACAGCCCGATGACCGACGTGGTTATGGCGACTGCGACGCCGGCTATGAGCGCCCTCTGCATAAAGCCAAATTCGAGGATTTCAAGCACCATTATTACTATCTGCCCATCCTAATGATGGTGGTGATGATGGTCGTGCATGTGCTGCTGCATGCTCGACTCCGAGTACATCCTGACCTTCTCCGGGTCTGCAAAGAACTCGTGCGCCCTGCCGTGGAAGAACATGCTGCGGTTGATGCACGCCACGTCGCTTGCGAGGCTGCTCACCGCCTCCAGGTCGTGCGAGGACCAGATTATCGTGATGCCTTCCCCATCCCTGTTGAGCGTTCGCAAGAGCTCGTAGAATTTGTTCTGCGTCTCAACGTCGATGCCGGTCGCCGGCTCGTCCAGTATCAGGAGCTCCGGTTCGTTCACTATGGCCTTTGCGATGAGCACGCGCTGCTGCTGGCCGCCAGAGAGCTCCCCTATCCTTTTCTCTTTCAGAGAGGAGAGCCCGACGGTCTCGAGGGCAGACGCCACGCGCTCGCCCTCGCTCTTTTCTTTCAATTGCCGGGTTATGCCAAGCGCCACCACTTCTTCCACCGTGGCCGGAAAGCCGCGCTCGACTGACATCCTCTGCGGGATGTAGCCCACCCTGCGCAGCATTTTGGTGTTTTTCCTGATGTCCTCGCCGAAAATCCTGATGGCGCCCCTGTAGCCGGAGAGCAGGCCGAGCATGCACGAAAAGAGCGTGGTCTTGCCGGCGCCGTTTGGACCTATCATGCCAAGCAGGTCGCCCTTTTCCACCGTAAACGAGATGTCGTCGAGCACCAGCGTGCTGCCGTACGAGAACGAGACGTGCTCCAGCTCGACTACTACTGCGCGCATTGCAGCCCCTCCTTTAGCGCAGAGACGTTTGCCTCCATCTTTTCTACGTAGCCGACGCCCTGCGCCAGTTCCTCTCTGTCTATGCCCTCCACGGGGCTCAGCACTAGCACCCTGCCGCCGGGTATCTCGGCTGCGATGACCTCTGCAAGCCGGCTGTCCACCAGCTCTTCGGAATAGATGGTGTCGATGCCAAGCTCGTTTGCGAGTACGACTGCCTGCTGCACCTGCTGCGGGAGCACCTCGCCTTCCGGCGACATGCCTTGCACCGGGTGCTGGCGCAGGCCGTACCGCTCTGCAAACCTGCCAAATGCGTCGTGGAACGCGATAAAGTCGGACTTTTCGCAGTTTGCCAGTCCTGACTTTATGGAAGAGTCGAGCGCGTCCAGCCTTGCTGCATAGCCGGCCGCGTTTTTCAGGTAGTACTGGGCGTTGGCAGGATCTGCCTCTGCAAGGGCGGATGCGATTGCCGCCACCTGCCCCTTGGCAAGCACGGGGTCGAGCCAGATGTGCGGGTCTTCTTTATTTTCTGCGTTTGCAAATGCCGCCTGGCCCGTGTTGACAACCCTCTTGGCCTCTATCCCGCCGGTCCAGCTCTCAAAGCCGGCGCCGTTTATCACCAGCAGGTCGGCAGACCTTGCCCTGTTGATGTCGCCGGGGGACGGCTCCCAGTCGTGGGGCTCTATCCCGGGCGGGATCAGACTCGACACCTCTGCCCTGTCGCCTGCCACGTGCGACGCAAAATCATAGAGCGGGTAAAAAGAGGCGACCACCCTTAGCCTGCCATTATTGCTGCCATCGCCCTCCTGCTGGCCCGGCCTAGCTCCCGTGTAGACTGTGGCAAGCATGGCAAGCGGCACCACCACCGCAATTGCGACGAGCGCGGCGTCTCGCTGTTTCAACTGCTCTTGCTAGGGTTATTAAGAATATATACTTTTATTAATAATATCTATGGAAGTCTTTATAAAGTTGTTAATAACAAGGTAGGCAGAAGAAAAAGATGCCGATAGTAAGCGTGTCACTCAACGACGACATACTGAACGAGATGGACGGCCTGCAAAAGGCGCTCGGGTTCTCCGGCAGGTCCGAGATAGTGAGGGCAGGCATCCGCCAGCTCGCCGCCGAAGAAAAAGACAGGCAGAACCTCGTCGGCTTTGTGCACGCGCTCCTGATGGTGGTGCACAACGAGGAGTCGGAAAAGCAGGTGACAGAGATGAAGCACGACTATGACGACCTTGTGCAGACCCACCTTCACAGCAAGATAAGGGGCGACAGGTGCCTGGAGCTCTTTCTTCTCAAGGGGGACGCAGAGGAGGTCAAGCGCATGACCAAAGAGTTCCAGTCCAACAAAAAGATGGACCACGTCAAGCTAATATCGATGTGACATGCCGACGCTGCCGTTTTTTGCCAGCCCGATAGGGCTGGGCCACGCCACCCGCGACATTGCCATCGCCGAAAAGCTTCAGAACGATGACGTGCTCTTTGTCTCTGGCATGGGCGCGGCGCGCCTCATCGAAAAGAGAGGCTATCCTGTCCTCGACCTGTACAGGCCCGAGAAATTCGTCGTAGAAAACGGGCAGCTGCGGCAGTCGTTCCGGTGGCTGATGGCCTACTACTCGTACTACAAGAGGTGCAAGGAGGCGGCAAGGGGCGTACTGCAAAAGCATCCCACAAGCTCTGTGATAGTGAGCGACGAGGACTTTGCCTCGATAGCAGTAGCAGAGGAGCTTGGCAGGAAAAAGAGGGTGCTGGTGACAGACATACTGGAGACGCACTTTACAAAAGGCGCGGCGTCCCTTTTGGAGAAAAAGATGAACGGCGCAATGAAGGACATGATGGGCAAGTGCGAGCGGGTCATCATCCCCGACTTGGGCGACGACCGGGACAACTTCGCCTATGTGGGCCCGATAGTGCGCGAGGCGTCTGCCGGCCGGGACGAGCTGCGCGCCCGCTTTGGCTTTACCAGAAAGACAATAGTGGTGAGCATAGGGGGGACGGACGCCGGCCGCTACCTGATAGAAAAGGCGATGGAAGCATATGAAAGGTTGCGCCCCCGGCTCGACTGCGACCTTGTGGTGGTGCCCGGCCCGTCGCTCCAGCTGCCGCAACCGGAAGGCGGCAAGTACCGCAACATGGGGTTCGTGGACAACCTGCACGAGCTCGTCTACGCCGCCGACCTTGTCGTGTCGCTTGCCGGCAGGTCCACGATGGACGAGTCCATCGCGTACGGCACGCCCGGCATCTTTATCCCGATAAAGGGCCATTTCGAGCAGGAGCAGGGGGCCGCCAGGCTCGGCTACAAATACGAAGATATTTTTCGACTGGAAAAGCTGATGGAGGAAAAGCTGGCTGCTGGAGGGCGCGGCCCGGTCCTGGGGTCGCAGGGTGCAAAAAAGGCGGCAGAGATAATTTCCAACCTTGCCGGTGCCTGATGCAAACGTCGTGTCGCTTCCCTGCTGTCCTGTCTGACATTGGCGGGTAATATACATAGTTGTATATACATTAATGTATAACTAGTCAACCCGATCCAGAATAGGTGACATACACGCACACATGCGCGCACGCACACACAGGAGATGAGCGATAAATGAGCATTTTAAAACGGTCAAAGCCGGGTCGAATTGCTCCGGGAAAGCGCTCTTCGTCCCCGCCGTCTTCGCGCAGGCGGACCATCATGCCCCGCCTTGACACCCTGGAAATGATCGAAGATACCATCCGGAAAGGACAGTACTTTGAATCAAAGACCAAGCTCTGGAAGTCGCTGCCCCGGGGCGTCCAGTACGGGACCCTTGGCGTGGCGCTTTCCTACCTGGAAAGATCGAACAAGATAGCACAGAACAGGGATGGCTCGATAGTCTGGATATTCGTAGAAGGCAAAAGAGCAAGAAAATCTCTGGAAGAATCGACAGAGCTATAGCAACTATAACTAGCTATGTCGTGCTATAGCCAAACAGCCTGTCAAGTTCTGGTGCATAAACGGGAGTTTTCTTCCGTTGTTGCGCATCGGGAGGTTTTGTTGCAAGGCGGGAGCTGATAAAGTCGTCTCATAAATGACCCGTCATCCAAAAACCAATATCATGTAGTCAAGATCAGGCAGGAAGAGTGATCAGCCATTCGACAATTACCGCGTTTGACTATTTATGACATGACTTCTAGTAAAGATACATCAGATTTCACCCAAGAAATTGACCGAGTGGCCGAAAGAATGAGTAAGTGGGTACTAGCTGATAGGAACTTCCATTGTAATTTACGGAGACGATAGAATTGCCTTTTGGGAACAGAGTCAGAGTCGGCGTTGACCTGTGTGGATAGTGTTGAAGAGCATCTGAATGTGTATCTACCAACATGCGGTTCATGGAGTCAAATTCTGCCATGTTCATATTGACCGTGTACACGGGCGGATTTGTCAGAAATGGTTTCACATTAAGAACCTTGACTAGCCCTTCCCTCAGTTGTGGACTTTGGTCAAGAAGGGCATCGTCTAACATGATGCTCCAGTTGTCGTAACACTCCGTTGATTGTGTATCATTTCCTCTACAAGCCAAAACTATGTGCAATTGGACTGGAGATAAGATTGTGGCATAAATGTAAATCAAAAGACTTGCAATGCCTATTCCAATTATCAGTAGATACCTGTCTTTCGTATTCTTTGATTATGGTTGTAGCGAGTTAAAGTTTGAGTATGCTAGCTCTGCATCCTGATCCAGCAGCTATCCTTCCCATTTGGTAACCAACTAAAACCTTGCAGTCTGAGAATGTCAGTCATATTCTTTATTCGTAAGCAAATCCAAGAGCTGGTAGATCTTGTCCTCTCTCCTGCCCCTGATAGTATAGATCAGTCTGTGGTTGCCGCTACCTCGCATCTGTAAAGGCTGGTAACCTCGTGCGTTCTGGTATATTTTTCAGACCAGAGCTCTTTTTTTGATACAGTCTCCTAGATTCATGTCCTGCTTCATCCCGCCTATTGCTTGATCGATTTTGATCTTTATGGGGTCATTGTTTGACAGGGTCGCAAGAACGTCCAGCACGTCAGGAGAGGCAAAAACGCGAAACCTTTGCTTGGCAAATAATCATTGACAGGAGCAAAAACGTCTACTTGTGCTTTGTCGGCTATAACACTTTTTTTGGCGGCGGCAGCAGAGCCACCGAAGGAGCCGATTCCAGTCGCAGACAGCTGATCTCTGCATGGATCCGGCGCATAAAAAAGGCGGCAGCAGAGAGATAATCTCTGGCCTTTTGCTGCCCTAGCCCGGCGGCTTCATGTGGAATATGCGCTCCGGCCTGATGCGCAGTATTATCCTCTTTTCGCCCGGCGCCCTGAACGGGTACTTGTCAAGGCCCAGGTAGCGCTTGGCAAGCTGGTCGATGTGCGCGTCGGCCCCCTGCTCCGTGATGTCCTCCACCCTGCCCCTGATGGTCGCCATGTTGTAGGGGTTTGCGCTGTCGTAGACTGACAGGGCGACGCGGCTGTCCGATTTCACGTTCTTCTCCTTTGTCCTGCCGGCGGCGGTGTTGACGAGTACCGCCTGGCCGTCGGTGTCTATCCACACCGGCGTGACCTGCGGCGAGCCGTCCTTCATCAGCGTCGCAAACGAAGCAAAATTCTTGCCCTTGAGCAGCTGCTGCACTTCGGGAGTTATTGTTGTCGATGATGATGCGCTCATAAGGAGTACATAATGCGTTTTCTGCTATTTCTACTTCTTGGTGGCATTGGCGGCTCTGCCGCTATCATCTTACCCTATCCTATCCTATCTCCACGAGCTTGGAGTCGTCAAACCTCCCTGCGCCGTTCCACATCTCTGAAAACAGGTCGTTGCACCATTTCAGAAAGTCGTCGCCGTCCCCGTAGAACATGGCGTTCATGTCCACCTCGCCGTTCAGGTACGGGAACATCACGCACGCCCCGGCCTCGGTCACCACCAGGTGGAGGTTGACCCTCTTGACCATCCTCCTCTCGACCTTGCCTTTCTGCAAATAGTCTTTCCACTGGATCTCGCTCAAAAGCTGCGCCCGGCCCTTTGGGACCACGGTGTTCTCGCCGAATATGTACGAGATGCGGGCGCCGTCGCGCCGGACAAACTCGCCGGCGTTTTTCATGTGGTCCCTGGTCACTTGGGCGGCGACTGCCCTGAGGTGGCGCGCGTCTTTGCACATGTAGGCGGTCTTGTCGAATATGGCCGCTGCGCCGTGCATCATCTTGCAGCTGCCCAGCGCGCCTATGGTGTGGACGAACCTGCCCGGCAGGTACGAAAGGGTGTGCACCATGAAATACGCCTGGTGCCGGAAGACGAACTCGATGGGCGGCAGGAGCGACAGCAAAATCCTGCCCGCCTCGGTGACGTTCAGCATCGAGTCGGGCTCTTTCTCGATAAGCCCCATCTCTGCGAGCTTGACGGCGTTCCTGTGTATCTCCTGGACCGGCCGGTTCAGCTCCCGCGACAGGGAGGACATCTTGCTCCGGCTCTTGTTCAGGCTGAGCAGCATTTCAAAGCGCGAGCTGCCAAATGCCTCTCTCAGCAGCGACGCAAGCGAGTTCCTGCTCTGCCTCACGCGAACTCCCCGTTGTTGGTCAAAGGGCGAGCCGGCCCCCTGTAGCCGAGGGCGTCCAGCAGCTCGTCCTCAAAGCACGGCTCGTAGAGCCGGATGCGGCGTATGTCATAGTATGACAGGAGAAAGGCGGCTGCGTCGTCCGACCTGTCTCTCAGGGCCAGCATGACTTTCAGGCCGGTGTCGAGCCACTTTACGTACGCCCTGATCGCGTCCTCCTCCTCGCCGCGCGCATAGTCCAGACCGAACCGGCTGCCGTCGTACGTGATGAGCAGGTCGAAACGGTGGAGGACGCCGCTTGCGCCCCTTACCCCGGCGCAGCTCACAAACGGGATATTCCTGTTGAGCAATATTCTTGTCAGGGAATCCACTAGACCACCTTTCCGGAATTTAATCCAGTGGCAATATTTATCTAAATATCACAATTGATCTGATTCTTCACAATCTTTTTGAAAGGGCACCCTCGGAAGGGATTGACAGGTTCAGTGCCGCTATGTGGGCATCGGCCCGACCCTGCTCGAGGACGACGGCCCTGAGCGAGTGAGCGAGCGAAGCCTGTCTCCTCTCTTTTTTCTGTACATGCACACACGCACACAGTATGTGTGCATCAGCAGCAACAGCAACAGCAACAAAAAAGAAAAAGAAGAAAAGAAAAATCCGTCCCGGCCTATCACGGGGAGAAGGAGGCGGCGGCCGCCTCCGCCCCGCCTTTCTTCTCCTCCTCCTCTTCTACTTTGTTTTTCTGCTGCTGCCGCCTCTGCTGCGGCAGCATGATGTATACGCACGCCGAGCCGCACATGGTGCAAGGCACGTTGTTGCCGGGGTGCTGGCCTTGCCTGGTGTGGATGCGCTCTGCCTCTTCGGGGTTGATTGAAAGCGATATCTGCTTCTCCCAGTCCAGCGTGCGCCTCGCCTCGGTCATCGCCGCGTCCCACCTGATCGCCCTTTCCCTGATCTTTACCAGGTCGCCGGCGTGCGCGGCTATCCTGTACGCTATCAGGCCCTCCTTGACTTCCTCGGCGCTTGGCAGCGCCAGGTGCTCCGCCGGCGTCAGGTAGCACAGCAGGTCTACCCCCTCCGCCGCGGCCACGGCGGCCCCGATGGCGCTTGCTATGTGGTCGTACCCTGCGGCAATGTCGGTCACAAGCGGCCCGAGCACGTAGTACGGCACGTCGCCTATGAGCGACTTGGCCAGCCTGACGTTTGCGGCCACCTCGTTCAGCGGCACGTGGCCGGGGCCCTCTATCATCACCTGGACATCTTTTTCGTGCGCCCTCTTGGCAAGCCGCGAGACGTTTATCATCTCGGCCACCTGCAGCTCGTCGTGGGAGTCCAGTATCGAGCCGGGCCTCAGCGCGTCGCCCAGGCTGAAGGTGACGTCGTATTTCCTGGCGATCTCGCACATGTAGTCAAAGTGCTGCAGGTAGGGGTTCTCCTTTTCGTGCCTGAGCATCCACGCCGCCGTGATGGTGCCGCCCTTTGAAACGATCCCTGCGTGCCTCTTTACCTCCAGGACGCGCCCGGCAAGCTCCCTCGTTATGCCTGAATGAATGGTCGTATAGTCGACGCCGTCCCTGGCGTGCTTTTCAAACGCGTTCAAAAAGTCGTCTTCGGTGATGTCGAGTGGGTTCTTTTTGGCGACTCCCACTGCGTACGCCTGGTAGACCGGGACCGTGCCGAAGGTTATGGGCGCTGCTTCGAGCAGTTTTTCCCTTATCAGGTCGAGGTCGCCGCCGTCTGACAGGTCCATGATGGTGTCTCCGCCGTACTTGACTGCGACCTTGGCCTTGGAGACCTCCTCGTCCAGGTTCTGGTACAGGGTGGACGTGCCGATGTTGACGTTCACCTTTGTCTTCAGGCCCTTGCCGATGCCGACCGCCCTGACGATCTTTTGCTTCCTTGCATTGTTTTTCGGGATGATTATAGAGCCGGTGGCGACGCGCCGGACGATGTAGTCAAGGCTGACGCCTTCCTCCTTTGCAACCTGCTTCATCTCCTCCGTTGCGATGCCCCGCCTTGCGCTGCTCATCTGCGTGCTCATGTGTGTATCTCTCTGGTGGAGAGAGCTGCAATATGGTATAAAGGATTTTCAGACGCCCGTTCCTTATGCACGCTGGCTGCCCGATGGAACGACCTGCTGAAGCCGCAGAATAGGCCTCGGCCTTGGTCACGACAGGATTAAAGATCTGATAGTGAAGGGTACGGAAGCAAACAGCAGCAATTTTGCAGTCCAGCTTGGAAAGAGGCTAGAGAAGGTCAACGTATCAAACAAAAAAGGACTGCGTCAAGGTCTATTGCAAAGAATGAATTGAGAAGCAGACTTGACGAGAGAGATAAACAGCATTCTCAGGATAAACGGCTTTGCGTGGCTCTTAAATGGCAAAGACTGTATCCAAAGAAAATCTTTAGAAAAGTTATTTGGCCTCTAAAATAGCGCCCTAATTTAACATTGTCCGCCCCATCAACCCTATCTGACCCCTCTTTTTGCACGTCGGAGAATCAGCAGCCAGCTCGACAGCGTCTAAAATCTATTGCTTGGCGTATGTCTTTGCTCCCGTAAAGTCTATTGCGACGCATCGCTCATTTCCAACTACCCAAGCATCGTGACCGGGTGGAACTACTCCCGTATCTCCGGGACCAAATTCCTGCTCGGTTCCGTCATCCATCCTTACCCTCATCCTGCCTGATATCACGTACATTGTATGGTGTTGCTGGCAACTGTTCGTCTTGACTAGCGGTTTGACAGATGTTGACCACTTCCAGCCAGGTTCAAAGTTTATTCGGCCAATCGTGGTGTCTCCCAGCTTTGCAATGTCCATCTTTCCGTTCTCAAATTTTCGTGTTTCATCCGGAGAATCAAAGCTTTTCCTTTGCATACCTGAGGCCATATTCGTATAAACAGTTGGGATTGTTTTATCGATTGCCTCTGTGATTAGCAGAATAATCTTACATTCTTGTAGCTGCAAGTTTGCGGCTGGTCGCCAGTGATTTTACAAAAAAGAGGAAACGTGAAATCAGCAGCCAGCTTGACAGCGTCCAAAAATTTCCCTGCAGGCTCAAAAATGGCGGCCTACATCAGGTCTTCCGGCTTTTCCTCGTGGCCGCAAACCTGGCAGCGGTATATCTTGAAGCCGACGTGCACCATCCTGCCGCCGCACCTGATGCATTCATCGTCGTCGCCATCATCGTCGCCCTTTCTTCCCATGTGCCTTCTCCTCCTCTCTGCGCAGACCCTATTTATCCAAAACGCGTATGTGCATGAAGAGCTCGCGCCGTGGCCACCGTCCTATCTTTAATATATGGAGCCTGACGCTCTAGCCCTACTTGACCCACTCCACCCCGACGACCCCGATAACAGTCGCCAAGTTTGGCGGCAGCGCGCTTGGAGCCGACGGCGTGCTCATCCCCAAGATAATGGACAGGCTCAAGCAGATGCTGCAGGCCGGGTCCAAGGTCGTCGCCGTCTTTTCGGCCCCGCTCATAGAGTACGACGGCAAGGTGAGCTCTATGACCGACGTGGCCATCAAGGTGGGCCGCAACTATGCCGCTTCAAACCCTGTCGACATCGAGGTTCTGCGGGAGGTCTACGAGAGGATAGCGGCGCGCCACGTCAAGGATGAGGCAGAGAAAAAAGAGTTCCTGGACCAGCTCGACAAGTTCTACAGGCAGGTGATCATCTCACTGAAAGTCGCCGCAGAGAACAGGCGGTTCGTGGACGTAATACGCAGCAGGACGCTTGCGTACAGCGGCGAGGTGACCATGTGCTACCTGATGGGGTACGTGATGAGGGCATACGGCATAAAGGCGGCGCACGTGCCAATCGAGCACTGGCCGATTATCACCGACGACAACTTTGAAGCGGCCAACTTTATGGCAGCCGAGTCGAGGCAGGCCGCCGGCCACCTGATAGAGCTGATAGAAAAGAACGACGTGGTGTCGATGGGCGGCTTTATCGGCAAGACGGCCGACGGGCTTGAAACCACCTACGAGCGGGGGGGCTCTGACCGCACCGCGGCAGACATTGCCATAATCCTCTCGTCGCACAAAGGGTACGAGACCCGTATATCGTTTGAAAAGGACAGCGCGGTCCTGAGCGCCGACCCCAAGATAGTGAAGGAGGGGCTCGATTTCGTCCACTATCTGTCGTACAACGAGGCACGGATTGCGGGAATGTTTGGCATGAAGATCCTCGACCCGATAGCGATAAAGGAGATAGACGACAACGAGCTGGACATCCCGATTGCAATAACGGACATGGGCCGGCCGGAAAGCGTCACTATAATCAAGCGCTCGCTGCCAGCCACGGACGCGTCGTCAAACCCGATAAAAATAGTCACCGGAAAAAAGAACTGCGCCATCGTCAGGATGGAGGCCATATCGGCGTCGCACCTCATAGCCAACCTTGAGCGGGACAAGCAGTACCACGACTTTGTCAAGCTGTCTCCCTATTTCAGGGACGACACCGAGATGACCCGGCTGCTGTTCCTGGACGCCGACTATGTAAGGAGGCACGAGCGCCACTTCCGGGCGTACTACCCAAAGGCCGAGGTGGTGTACGGCCGTGCGGTGGTGACGCTGATAGGCGACGAGATGTGGCGCGTGCCCAAGATAGCCTCGACTGCGTCAAGCACGGTGAGCGAGCATGACATCAACATTTTGAACCTGGACGCGCAGGAAGAAACGTCAAGGATACTGATAGTGCTCGAGGACAAGGGAACTAGCGTTGCAGAGGCGGTCAAGGCCATACACGCGACGAGGGCGGGGCTGATGGCCGGTGGTAACAAAGGCGGCAGCAGTAGTGGGGCAGGAGGAGGAGGGGGGGCGCCGAAAAATTGACCGTGAACAAAGAAGGCAAGATCTGGCTCGACGGCGCGCTCGTTAACCACGACGGCGCCAGGATCCACGTGCTGACGCACGGGCTGCACTATGGCACCGGCGTGTTTGAAGGCATACGCTGCTACAGAACCGCCACAAAGGGCAGCGCCGTGTTCCGCCTGCAGGACCACGTGCAGCGGCTGATGGACAGCGGCAGGATCTATTTCATGGACATCGGCTTTTCGCGCCAGCAGCTTGAGCGGGCCGTGCTGGACACGGTAAAGGCAAACGGGATGGACGAGTGCTACATCAGGCCGATAGCGTACTATGGCTACGGCAAGATGGGCGTCAACCCGATGCCAAACAAAGTTTCAGTCGCAATCGCGGTGTGGAAGTGGGACGAGTACATCAAGAGCGGCAGCAGCAGCCCCGGTGAGGAAAAGGGCGCGCGCCTCATGACCTCGTCTTGGGCCCGGCTCGACCCGCGCACGATGCCCATGCACGCCAAGGCGACTGCCAACTATGCCAACTCGGCGCTTGCCCGGGTGGAGGCGCTCAAGGCCGGCTTTGACGAGGCTATAATGCTCAACACGTCCGGGATGGTGGTGGAGGCTTCTGCCGAGAACATTTTCATAGTAAAGGACGGGGCGCTCGTGACGCCGCCCACCTCTGCCGGCGCGCTTGCAGGCATCACCCGCGACAGCCTGATGGTGATCGCAAAGGAGAACGGCATACCATGCAGGGAGGCCAACATTTCAAGGGATGAATTATACACGGCAGACGAGGTGTTCCTGACCGGCACGGCCGCAGAGGTCAAGCCGGTGGGCGAGATAGACAACCGCACGATAGGCAGGGACGGCATCGGCGGGGGCAGGCCCGGCAGGCTTACCAAAGAGCTGAAGGCGCTGTTTGAGGCCGTGGTTCACGGCAAGGACGAAAAGCTGAGCGACAGGTGGCTCACGCCCGTAAACTGAAGGATGTCTTTGATCAGCAGGGCGTGGATGGCAAGGTGGACGGGCAGCGCGCCGGCCACGTAGGCGCCTGCCCTTTTTGCGTCCAGCAATTTTTTCCCGTTTATGAAAAACGCGGCGGGAAGAAGGAGGCCGGACGCAAATATCGCAGCGTGCACCGCGCCGTGCAGCAGCAGAGGGTGATGGTAGTTGTAAAACAGGTAGAGCGCGCTTGCCGCGCCGGCCGCGACGCCGGCAAGTGCCCATTTCGCAGTCGTCGTCATCATCGTTATCGCCGTCGCCGCCGCTCTTCCAGCCTGCCGCCCAGCCTGCGTATCTCCTTCAAAAGGAGCGCCGACACCCTGCGGTGCCTCTCTTTTACTTCCTCCCTGTCGTCGCCCTTGCATATCAGCTGTACCCTGATGCGCGGCGTCATCACCGGCTTTTTCAGGTAGCCCCGTGGGTGCGTCTTCAGGTAAAGCGAATGGGGAGGGTTCGAGCCGACTATTTTTGCCAGCGCCGGCGCTATCATGGCCTCCGACACGCCGGCCACCATGTAGTTGGCCTCCTCCGCCGAAAACCTGCCGACCTGCCGCCTGACGAGCGGGAGCACGTGCTTTTTGAACACGTCCTTCATCTCTGACGGCACGCCGGGCGTGCAGAATATCTTTGTCCCCTTGCCGGAATCGATGGCCACCGAGGGCGCGCTCCCGACCATGTTCTCTATCGGCGTCGCGCCCTGCGGGATGGTCGCCATCTTGAGCCTGACCCTGTTTATCCTGTACTTCAGGCCGCGCCTTTTGTAGCTGTTCTTCAGCATCCCTGCCGCCTTTTTGTCGAGCACAAGCGGCCTGCCAAGCGCCGCGGCCACGCCTTCAAGGGTCATGTCGTCGTAGGTGGCGCCAAGGCCGCCCGTGATCACCAGTATGCCCGGCTTCCTTGCAAGCGACTCTTTCACCGCCGACGAGATGGCCGCAAGCTCGTCCCTCACGACTGTGATCCTGCTGACCGTGCCGCCGGCAGCGGCCACCCGCCCCGCTATCCAGTGCGCGTTCGTGTTCATGGTTATCCCCGACAGCAGCTCGTTTCCGACGCACAGGATCTCTACTAGCATCATTGTCATTATTATTATCATCAGTCAGGCCTGGTATATCCTGCTCAGCATTATCAGCTCCGGGCCCGAAGTTAGGCTGCCGACCACGACGTTTTTCGTGTTTGCCACTATGCCGGACGACAGAAAGGGGACGCCGCCGTTCACAGTCAGCGGCTCTGACGGCACCTTCAGTATCTCTGAAACCGCCTTCACCTCGTCCTCGCTTGCGCCGGGGTGCACGCCTGCGCCAGAGTTCGTGGCCACCACCATCGCCCCCGTCTGCACGTAGCCGCCCACATCCATCACCTGCGCCTCGGGGACGCCCAGCACGTCGCGCACCTGCTGCGCCGAGTCCTTTATCGCAGACGACAGCACCGCGCCCCTGTCGTTTGCCGCCACCAGGTTGCCTATGGCAGTCATCCGGGTGTTTTCAAGGCGCTCGACGTTCAGGCTGGTGTTCTGGCGGAGCCACCGCACCTCCTCGTCCTCTGTTATGGGCGGGAGCAGTATGCCGTTGTTGTTCATGGCAGTCATGGGCCCGAGCAGGCGCGTGCCTGCGACTGACGCCTGCACTATTTTCCCCACCTCGAGGTACTCGGCCAGCTTGTCGCCCTTGGTGTCTGCAAACCCGTGGGGCATGACAAGCACGCTGTCGTTCGCCTTCACGAATATGCCGATGTTGGGGCTCTTGTAAACCGTATAGCGGTAGATTGCCAAGCGCAAGTCCTTTTGGAGGGTATCGGATATGAACCTAGTGTTCGCGGTGCTGCGCGCACATACGCGGCCGCGCCGGCCGCCGATCTGCTCCTGTGTGCGTGCGTGCTTGTGTGCGTTCGCGCGCACCCGTTGTGGCCCGCAGCAGGTTTTCAAGAGCCGCCGGGACGACGCGCCCTGACAAGAAAAAACCTGCCACCGGAACAACCTGCGCGTACCGGCTTGCAGAAACTTTATCTTTGCCAGAATGCCACTGCGGCCGCATGCGGAAAACTGCACGCAAATCCGTAAAAGCTCTGCCCCGTGCACCAGTTGCGGGCACCCCTCCCACCATTTCCAGACAGCTGAAATACATTATGCAAAAGCTGGACAGCATTGAAAAAAAGATCGACGAGTGCTGCGCCCCCTCGTGCCTGGACTTTACGGCGCAGCAGGCGGCAAGCCTGCCAAACCCGTATTCTGCGATGGTGGGCACCCGCAGGTTCGTGTTCTCCACGACCAACAGCGCAGGGCTGGAGGTGAAGCCAAACCCTCCAAGCGCGTCAAACGGCCTCAGGATCCCGTTCGACCTCGCAGTCGAGATCTCTCCTCCGTGCAAAAAGGTGACGGTGGAAGGCTCCAGCTATTCCACCTTAAAGTGGGAGGCTTTTGACAGCGCAGGGAACGTGCTTGTGTCAAACCCTCCGCCGCCGGCGCCCCGCAACTCGAGCTATGTCTTTGAAGTTGCCGGCGACGTTGCAAGGATCGAGTTCAAGAGCCAGAACGAGGACGACATCAAAAAGATCTGCTGCCTGGCGCACTGAGTCTGCCGGCAGCAGGCGGCCATCTTTATTTCCTCAGCAGCTTGAACGCGTGGTTGCCCGTGTTGGTGCGGAAATAGTACGTTATCCACAGCATGGCTAGCGGCTCCAGCAGGCGCGACCCCTCTATCCCGCCGATGTCGACGCTCTCCCACCCGAACGCTGTCAGCACGTCTGTCACCATTTTTTTGGCCTGCTCGTCGTTTCCGCAGATGAACATGGTCGGCCTGCCGCCGGGAAAGTCGGGCCGGAACATGTGCGGGTTGCCCACCGTGTTGAACGCCTTGACGACCTTGGCGTCGGGCAGCATGCGCTGGACGGTCTCGCCGGCCGAGTCGGTGCAGCCGATAGCCAGCTTGGGCGGCATAGTCGAAAAGTCGAGCGGGTTTGTTACGTCGATGACCGTCTTGCCTGCAAAGTTCTGGGGGCCTGCCATCTCTATCGCGCTCTTGGTGCCGGCCCAAAGCGTTGCAATCACGATAACGTCGCCGAACTTTGCGGCCTGCTCAAACGTCCCGGTTGATGCCCTGCCCGACTTGCTGCCGTGGTGCTTGCCCGCCCATGCCGACAGCTTGCCCGGGTCGCGGCTTCCTATCATGACTTGGTGCCCAAGCTCTATAAAGCCGTCGCCCAGCTTTTGCCCAACGTCGCCAGAGCCGATTATCCCTACTTTCATTTTTTCTTGAGAAAGAAGAGAGCGCGGTGCGATTTAAAGTAGTCAGTTGAGCGATGATTATGAGAGGCCCTCGTCCCGCCTGGCAAGCATCCTGGCGATGTAGGTGTTTATTTTTTCTCTTGCGGCAGGGTCGCCTTCCACCTTTTCCTTCAGGGCGGGGCTGGTGTACTCGGCCGAGACGTACTCGACCTTTTTCTCGGAGGCGTAATACTTGTACCTGAAAATCGCCTTCTCGACCCTGCCTTCCACCTCGAAATCTAGGGAGACCTGTCCGTAGACAAACGACGCCGGCATATGGTGCTCTTTGAGAAAGGAGAGACTGACAGTTAAAATAAGCTAACGCCCACTACAGGAACGTGGAAGGAGAAGAAGCCGCCGACGCAGCGGGCCTGCCAGAGCTGGTGGACCTGACGTACTTCTCGTTCGGCCTGATAAAGAGCAACCGCGAGTTCTCGCTCCACATCGAGTCGTCCGACTTTGGGATGGCAGTCGACTTTGCCATGAAGTACGGCGAGTACTATGACATCGTCAACATCATGCAGGCGGTGCTGTACGACGACGGCTACCAGGGCGGGCCCCGCGACCTCGACTACCTGGAGTTTGAGAAGGACAGCGATGATGGCGAGTACTGCCTCGTGATAGGCAAGTACGTGACAAGCTTTGCCCTCTACTTCAAGGACGAGGTCGAGGCCAAAAAGTTCCTGTCCGAGTTCCAGCGCACCGCAGGGCATTTTGACAAGTAGGTGCTGCTGCTAAGAGTTTATTACGGCCCCTCCTTTTTGAAAAGGTAAGAGCGAGTGAGGAAAGAGATGCCTGACAACAACCCCTTTTTCGACCGCGACATTGTCTCGATCAAAGATTTTTCAAAGTCGGACCTGGAGTACGTGTTCTCTGCCACGGACAGGATAACGGCCATGAAGCCGGTGCAGAGGGGCGAGCTGGGCAAGGGCAGGACGCTGGGCTATATTTTCTACGAGCCCAGTACAAGGACGAGGATGAGCTTTGAGGCAGCGATGGCGTCGCTTGGCGGCAGTTTCATAGGGATTTCGGAGCTAAAGTCGTCGTCCGTAGAGAAAGGAGAGAGCCTGGCCGACACCATCAGGATCATAGACCTTTACTCGGACGTGATAGTGCTGCGCCACCCGATGGACGGGTCGAGCAGGTTTGCCGCCGAGCTTTCGACAAACCCCATCGTGAACGCAGGATCGGGGAGCGAGGAGCACCCGACGCAGGCCCTGCTCGACCTCTACACTATTTTGAAGGAAAAGGGCAGGATCGACGGGCTGTCCATTGCAATAGTGGGCGACCTGAAGTACGGCAGGACAGTGTATTCTCTGCTGTACGGGCTTGCCAATTACAAGGTCGACGTGCACCTGGTGTCGCCGCCGTCGCTTGCCGTGCGCAAAGAGTCCATCTATGAGATACAGGGCAGGATGAAGATAAAGGAGCACAGCGAGCTGGACGACGTGCTTGCGCAGGCAGACGTGCTCTATGTTACCAGGATCCAGCGCGAGCGCTTTCCGGATATACAGGAATATGAAAAGGTGCGCGGCTCTTATACAATCGACCTGTCGACGCTGGAAAAGGCGAAAAAGGACGTGGCCGTGATGCACCCGCTGCCGAGGCTGGACGAGATAGCGCACTCGGTGGACGCCACAAAGAACGCGGTGTACTTCAGGCAGGCGGCGTACGGCAAGGAGCTAAGGGCCGCGCTGCTGGCGCTGATGCTGAATGAGAGTCCGGCACTTTAGCAAACAGAAAATAATACTTTTACAAGTTGATAGACAGTTCTATTCTTTATAAAAAGTCTCATCTGAGAAGATGGGCATGCCCACCGTGCATATCACACAGAACCATCACGAAGGACTAATGATTTAGTATGATGGATAATCCTATCGAAGAGCTAATTCAGATTAATAGAAAAAGCAAACAGGTAAAGGTGCGACCAAGAAAATCCCAATTCATCACCGCATTTTGGGATGAGGGCAAGAAACCTGTAGGTGTCCTATGCTGCCAATTCCATGAAGCAAAATGGTCCAATGGATGTGTATGTACGAATGCGATTACTGCTAGACTAATAGAAAGATTCGGTCAACAGGACAAGCACACTCTCTCTGCTTATTCTGACTAAATCTGATAATGTAGATGCCCTTCTTAACTTACAGCATAATAGAATGACCGTTATTGGTTTCAGTATTAATCCCTCTGCGATTGCGAGAGATTATGAAAATGGTGCTGCTCCCACAAAAGCTAACAAGCTTGGCTAGGCACACACTTGCTTTTACTCTGCGAGAGGCGTTTTCATGCAAAACCGTATTGTAGAGGGTGAATCTGGCATCAGGTCCGGTAACCGTTTAATACTACTTTATTGTAGTTATACCTGCTGCAAGTTGTACAAAGTCCGGGTCAAACAAAAGGGGCAGGTCACCGTTCCTGTGCGCATAAGGGAAAAGATGAAGCTCGACGAAGGGACACTGCTTGAAGTCGAGGAGCGCCCCGAGGGGATACTGCTAAAGCCCTTGCCAGAGCTCAAGAGCGGCAAGCCCGTAGGAAAAAAAGAGTACGACCGGATAATTGGGGAGCTGGACCGGCTCCGCAGCGATGAGTGGCGGTAATGACTGCCGCGGCGGCATCGGTAGCTGATACCAGGCTTCTGCTGACCCTCCAGTTCCCTCTCGACGAGGCAGCCGGCGAAAAGGTGCGGGCGTTTGTGCAGAAAGAGCTCACACGCGGAATCTTGCTGCCAAGCATAGTTATGGGCGAGTTTATCAAGGTGGCCGGCTCGAGGATAGGCTTCCTGGAGGCCGTCAGGGCCGTAAACACCCTGAAGGAGCGCGGCATGAAGGTGCGGCCGATAGACGAAAAGTTGGCGGTGGAGGCTGGCAGGCTGCTTGTCCGGCACAGGGGAGTGCCGTTTGCAGATTCGCTCGTAGCCGCGTTCACGTCCAGCAAAATGGCTGACTATGTCTTGACCGACGACCCGCACTTTAAGGAGCTCGGCAGCAGGACAAAATGGTTCCCATAGGTGCAAAAGACGCCGAGGGCCAGCTTTGGAGACGTTGCCAAACGCAAATCATGCCCCGACAAAATCCGCCCACCACCGCCTCTCACTCTCGAGCATCTCCTTTGCGCGCCGGCGCTCGTACTCGCCGACGTACTGGTTCTCCGATTCTTCTTTGAACCGCTTCATGCGCGCCCCGTGCTCCTGCCTTTCCTTTTCCGCCTCCATCCACAGCCCCGGAAAGCTGCGCATGAAAGCGTCCGGCGCCGCCGCCAGCCTGTACTGGCGCCCAAACCCTCCCCTGCCCTTCGAGCCTGCATGCGACTCGGCAAGCCCGAGGCTGACAAGCTCGCCCAAAAGCTCGGCCACGCGCCTGTAGCCGAGCCGCTCGCTGTCCACATCGTTTTGCAGGAAAAAGCTGTGATAGTGCCTGTACACAGCCGACGTGGAGTACCAGCCCGGGCCGCCAAGCATGGTCGCCCGCACAAGCTCCCTGCACACCGCCATCAGGTGGAACGACGCGCCGGCAAGCGCGGCCTCCACCCTGTCCTTTTGCAGCCGGGCAGACGCCATGTCGACGTGCTTTTTATCAATCCCCCCATTGCCGGCCGGCCCCGCAATTTCTGCCGCCGCCTTCAGCAGGTCGATGGCCCTGCGCGCGTCGCCAAACTCGTCGGCGGACAGGCGCGCGCAGTACTCCATCACCCCGTCGTCCACGGGCTCTGCAAAAGCCGCGGCCGCCCTGTCCTTCAGTATGGCAAGGATGTCCTGCTTGCTGTACGCCCCAAAGTAGATCTCTGGCGCCGACCCTATCCTGGACCTCAGCCTCTCGTCCAGCTCTGAAGGGCTGTTTGCGATGGCGACGATGCAGACCATCCTGCCCTCCTGCCGCAGCCGCTCCTGCTCTGCAAGGAGCCTGTAGACAAAGTCCGACGCCCTGCCCCGCCTGTCGGAAAAGAGCGAGTCAAACTCGTCGAGCACGAGGACGAAAGGGGCTCCATGGGACGCCAGCTTTTCCATTCTCTCTACTATCCTATGCAGCACGATGGAAGTGCTTTGCCCGTTCCCTGCCGCCTCCCCTCCGCCAAGCTCTTCTAAGATGAGACTAGCGCACCCGAAAACAGTCCTCGCCTTTCGCAGGTTGACCATCCTGTACGCGACTGGCAGGCGCTCGCAGACGAATTTCACGACGGTAGACTTGCCCGAGCCGGTACGGCCGTAGACAAAGACAAAGGGGGCGACGTAGCCCCTGCAGCCGGCAAGCGCCCTCACAAGCTCGCCGGCCTTGTCCTCCCTCCCGGCAGGCGGCTGGCCTGCAGCCTGGGGAAGCGAGCCGTCCAGCTTTTTCTTGTCTGCAAACAGCGCGTTTTCCCGCGCGGCCTCCTGCACCATCCGCTCGATGTCGTTCCCGCTCACCACGGCGCTCTTCTTTTTATTACAATCACGCAACAGGATAAAAGAAGTAAAGTAGTGGTTTCGATCAGGTTATACAGCACACGCTCCTGATAGCAAGGTGATGGAAATCGACGTGTCCGGCGACCGGATAAGGCTGGACAAGGAGCTGAACGACCTTGACAGGCTCGTCCTTGATTTCGTACGCATCCTGGACAGAAACTCGATAAAGTATGCGATCGTCTCGGCCTACGTTTCCATTCTCTTTGGGAGGAGCCGGTCGTCAGAAGATGTCGACATCATAGTGGAGGAGATGCCGGAGGCCAGATTCCTGGCCCTTTGGGAAGAGGCATCAAAGAAGAAGTTTGACTGCCTGGTTCCAGACAACCCTGAAAGCGCCTACAGGAATTACCTTGCAGCTGGCGCGCCGCTGCGCTTTGCCAGAAAAGGCGAGTTCGTGCCCAACGTAGAGATCAAGTTCCCTGCGGTCAGGGAGATAGATAGCTGGGTACTGGACAAAAGCAGGCAGGTCCTGCTGAATGGCAAAACCATCCGGATCTCCCCTATCGAGCTGCAGATAGCCTACAAGCTTTTTCTTTCCACCGATAAAGACATAGAGGAGGATGCCCGACACCTTTACAAGCTGTTCAAGGAAAAGCTCGATAAGGACATGCTCCAAGGTTTTCTGAAGAAACTTGATAAGCAGGGCGGCTTTAACAAGTACCTGGCGTGACAGAGGAACTCCCCGATATAGACCTGGAAGAGCTTGCCAAGTTCAAGGAGAGGAACTTTCGGGAGAGGCTTGAATTTCAGGACATGTACGTGGAGTGAGTGGCTAAAAAGGACGGGCAACGTCAAGTGGAGCGCGGCCCAGAAATCCCTCATCAACAGAAAATCAGGTTCCAAAAGTGATGATGGTGATGGCTAGCATGAAGATCCGGCCGAACCAGCCCTGCCCGCCTGGTGGAACCTGCAAGAGCAGGATCAAAGCCGGCGAGCCCGTCGGCCGTGCAGAACATCGCAGGATTATCGCGGAGCTGGACGAGCTTCGCAGCAGCAGGTGGCGCTAAGCTTCTCTTCTCCCGCCGCACCTTGCCCTGCCGGGGCTGGAGGTTGCATAAAAGAACAATTATTTGCAGCGTTTTCCACTGGAAACGCGCGCTAGCGGTTGTTGCCGCCGACCAGGCTTATGTACTCGTACGCGCCCACGGCGTTGTCAAACGCGTACTGCACCTTCTGGAACTGCCTGCGAAAGTCGGCCACGTCCCTTGCCACCCTTGCAGTGTCCTGCCTGTCCACCACGACGCGCTTGATGAAATCTGCGACCTCTTTCATCTCGCTCTCCTTCATGCCAAGCCGCGTTATCTCGGGCACGCCTATCCTGACGCCTCCGGGGTGCATGTAGTGCCTGCCGGCCTTGATGTCGCCCGGCAGCAGCTGCCTGTTGAGTATGATGCCGGCTTTCTCCAGCTCTTTTTCGATGGTGCCGCCGTCGCCGAATTTCGTCACGTCGACTGCAATCTGGTGCGACATCGTGTACCCCCTCTTTTCGCCAAGCACGCCAAACCCGTACCCTGCCAGAGCCTCTGCAAGCGCCCTGGCGTTTTTGATGACCTGCCTTGCGTATTCTCTGCCGAATTCAAGCGACTCTGCAAGAGCTATCGCCTTGCCTGCCACGTGGTGCAGGTGGTGGCTGGACGTGTTGCCGGGGAATATGCCCTTCTTGATGGCTTCGGCGTGCTTTTCGTACGACACTATTATGCCCCCCTGCGGCCCCCACAGCGTCTTGTGGCTGCTCATGGTCATCGAGTCTGCCCCCTCGCGCAGCGGGTCCTGAAACTCGCCCCCTGCTATCAGGCCGGCCACGTGCGCGCCGTCATAGTTGACGTACATGCCGTGGTCGTGCATAAAGCCGGCCAGCTCCTTGACCGGGTGCGGGAACAGGAACAGCGACCCGCCAAACATGCCCATCCTGGGCGCCCTGCCCTCCCGGGCCATGTCCTCTATCTTTTTCTTGGTCGCGTCCACGTCGATGGTCATCTCCTCCTTGGTAAAGGGGTAGTGCTCTATGTTGAGCCCGTGCACGAGGCCGGCGGTGCCTGCGTGCTCTTTTTTGCCGTGCGAGATGTGTCCGCCTGACGGGATGGAGGCGGCCATCATCCAGTCGCCCGGGTTTGAAAACGCTGCATAGATGGCGAGGTTTGCCACGACGCCCGACGTGGCCCGGCAGTCTGCAAACTCGGACCGGAACACCCTGCGGGCAAGGTCGTTGCAGATGAGCTCCACCTGGTCGATGTAGATGCAGCCGGCGTAAACGCGCTCGCCCGGCCAGCCCTCCGCGTAGCGGTTCCCAAAGTCGGACATGATGGCCTCCCTTACTGCGGGGCTCGGTATGTTCTCGCTTGCGATGAGAGGTATCGAGCGGTTGAACCACTCGTGGTGCTCCTTCATCAGCCTGAGGACGTCGTTATAAGCTTGCCTTGGAGTGCTGCTGCCGGTCGTCATGATGTGTTATCTCTCTGGTTCCACTCTGCCGGCCAGACCTTAATAGTATATCGCTTTTTTCAATGGGGCGAAGAAGGAAAGGGAGAGGCAAACGCCTTTACCACCTCTGTCCACGCGCTGCCGATGTTGAACGGGTTGTAGCCCCCGCCGCCCAGCGCGATTATCCTGCCTGCGCAGTGCCTGTGGGCAAGCCTGTGCAGCGCGCCTGCCGCATGCGCATGAGCCTGCGCGCTGTACCGCAGGTCTGTTATCGGGTCGCCGGCAAGCCCGTCGGCGCCGCACTGCAGTATTATCAGCTCCGGCCTGCAGCCGTCGACAAACCGCTCCATCTCTGCAAAAGCTTCCAAAAACTCGGCGTCGCCGGCCCCAGCGCGGAGGGGCACGTTCAGTTTCGTCCCCTTTGCTGCGCCGGCGCCCGTCTCTGTGGAAAAGCCCGTGCCGGGGTAGATCCCCTGCTGGTGCACGTCTGCAAAGAACAGCTCGGGGTCGCTTTCAAACTCGTAAAAGACGCCGTCGCCGTGGTGCGCGTCGATGTCGACGTACGCTATCCTCCTTATCCGGTGTTTCTGGCGTGCCCGCATTACCGCGGCCCCGATGTCGTTAAAGACGCAGAACCCGCCTGCAGAGTCGCGCCGGGCGTGGTGCAGCCCAGCTATCGGGTTGAACGCGTGCTCCACCTTCCTGCCGAGCCTGTCTTTTCCCTCAATCACCATGTCGAGCGCGGCGAGGGTCGAGCCGACGACATACAGCGCGGCTTCAAACACCCCCCGGAACGACGGCGTGTCGCCCCTGTCAAGAGGTATGCTCCTGCACTGCCGCGACGCCATCTTGACAAACTCGACGTAATCCTTGTCGTGGAAAGACAGGATGTCCTGCTCGCTTGCCAGCTCGGGCTGCTCTATCAGGAAATTGGCATCGCGGCGCTCTGACTGGAGGCGCGACCAGAATGCGTGGATGCGCCTGTTGTTCCACGGGTGCGAGCTGCCAAAGCCGTACCGGGCCAGCTCGTCGCCGTACATGACGGCAGTGTTGCAGCAGCACACGCCATAATTTGCTTGGCAGGGACGGCAAATCAATCTTTTTATTCCAAGGGTTGCGCCTGTCATTTACAAGGAATGTTCACCGGCATCATAGAGGGGCTTGCACAGGTGGTGTCAGTAGGCAAGGCCAAGAAGAAAGGCGCCGACACCGTTATGCGGATAAAGCTTGGCAGCAAGATGGCCAGGGGGCTGAAGAAGGGCGACAGCGTCTGCATAAACGGCGCCTGCCTCACCGTTGCAGCTCTGTCAAAGGACACGGCGCAGTTTGAGATGGTGGCAGAGACCGTGCGCAGGACGTCGCTTGGCTCGGTCCGGCCCGGCGACAAGGTGAACGTCGAGCGCAGCATGAAGGTGGGCGACAGGCTGGAAGGGCACTTCGTCCTGGGCCACGTGGACGGCACGGCCACGATCCTGGAAAAGCAGGAGGGCCCGACAGAGACCAAGATGTGGTTCCAGCTCGACGACGCAAACGACCTTGCGCAGGCGCTTGTGGAAAAGGGCTCGGTGGCAGTCGACGGCATCAGCCTCACGGTGGTGGACGTGGACGGGCCGAAATTTTCGGTGTCGCTGATACCCCACACCCTTGCGATAACGTCGCTTGGGATAAAGGGCAAAGGAGATAAAGTAAACATCGAGACGGACGTGCTCAGCAAGTACGTGGCAAAAAGAAACGCGCAATAGAACAGGCCGTATTGAATTTTCGGTTGTTGGAATCCGTTATTGATTTTGGGTGCTAGCCATTCATGATCGAGGAGCGTGTCTGGTTACGGCACAGTAACCGAATCTGTTTCGCTTTCTTCTAATACAACTTGCATATTCTAAGCAATTTGCTATACCAGCATCAAGAATAGCCATATTGGTAAAATGGGTATTCCTCCTCTTACTTGCAATGTATTCTTTGAAAGAATCATTCCTTTAGCTTTATTTGTAGTCTTCTTGAAGTCAATTATGCCGTGCAGGTCATTTCTAGTAATATCCCCTGTGTACTTGACTTCACATGCCATTAGATGTTCTTTACCAAGTTTGGTAATAAAGTCAACCTCTCTGCCTTTTCCACTCCTCCAATAAAATAGGTAATTTTCATAATCAAAGAGCTGTTGCTGAGAACTATAATTAAATGCCAACCTTACCAAATGGTTCCCAACGATACTTTCGCATAATAAACCGGCATTCTGCTCATTGTTCAAAAACTCTTGACTGGCTGTGAATGGATCGGTACCGCTTATCCAACCACGTAACGCATGGAAAAAGAATGGATCATAAAAGTGGATTTTTTTGTCTTTCTGATATAATGGACCATTTCTTCCAACATCATAGAAATTCAAATAATATAATACAAAGCTGTCCTTGAGGCTGTCTGCATAATCGGCGATGGTATTATGGCTCGCAATATCGGTTCCTTGTTTGAGAGTATTCCATCCGACAGAATTGCCATATGCTTCAATAATTCTCCTCAGAATTTGCCGTAGATAGGTTTCCTTCTTGTTCCACCTAGTCAAATCTCCTAAGACGATGTCAACATAAGTACGGTAAACTCCCTCCGTCAGGTTTCCTGTTTTAACATACTCGTCTATCACTCTTGGAACACCTCCAGTGATCAGATACTCGTTGAATAACTTGGTCAGCTCTTTGCTGTATAATGAAAGTCCCTTTATTTTCTCTGGAATTTCACCGTTGAGTATCTCGTTTATGGCTTTTTTCCTATCAATTGTATGAAGTAAGCCTATCTCGTCTATCATTTTGGCCAAATCACCATTCCTAGTTTCTACATACTCAACAAATTTCATCGGTACCAATATCTTATCAGGAACATCATCTAATACGCCTCTCCTACCCGGAAGTTTTTCGTATGCTTTCTTGATATCTAATGAATGGGAACCTGTCAAAATGATGCTCGTATTGGTGAGCCTGCCAGTATCAAAGAGATGTTTTATGCCTCTTTGCCAATCTCTAATGGATGAAACTTCATCCAAGAAAAGATACGCCCTATCTTTTTTTCTTGGTCTGTATGTATCTAAATAAGCATTGACAATATTTACCAATCCTGCCGGGGTATCAACCAGATCACAAGTGTAATAGAATATCCTGCGCGGGTCGATTTGTTTTTTTAAAAGTTCTCTAATTAACATCTTTAAGAAAGTGGTCTTGCCAACCTGTCTTGGACCTCTAAGAGTATAAACAGTGTCTTTGTCGAAATTGAATTTATAATAAATTCTAGGCAGCCAACGTATCTGCGAAGTTTCAAGTGTGAGTAAATGTTTATCCTGTTTGATTCCGTCTTTATTTTTCCACCACGGATTTTGACTTACAAGTTCGATGGCAGTTGCCACAGGTTAGGTATCTATAAGGTCTTTATAAATTAGCTGTCAATGTATTGACAAGCTCTTTATAAACAGCTTGGCATTTCATCGACGCTGTCAAGTTGGCTGCGCATTTTCATGTTTCCAGCAGGATGTTAACTTGCGGCTGTCTTTCGCGCAGGTAAAAGAGGGGGGGAGGAAAAGGGCCCCTGCTGCATCTAGGCAGCCCAAAGTAGTCAATCGTCACATGATCCGCAAGTTAACGCCCCCGGCTGGCCGGGGCGAAATCAGCAGCCAAGTTAACAGCGTCATATAGACCTCTGCGCGAAATAGCGGATCATGAGCTAGAACAAGAACGACAATTACGTGCTAGTGCAGCAGAGAGGGAGAAAAAAGCCAAGGGGTATGTCATGTATGGATGACTACCACCTAAAGATGCAAGAACTAGAAGAGCTTAGAGAAGCGGTCAAAATTAAAAGGCTAAACACAGCTATTGAAGCACCTATCCTGCTCCATAGACCGGCTGATTCGATACTCAAACAAAAATGGCATTCAATTGCCAAATACTGAACAGCTACAAGACGCCGCCAAAAGAGCCAACACCTAATCGAACAAATATCTCGCCTATCTGCGCACAGTCCGCCAACCAAAATTCAACAACCAAAGAGAGCACCCGATAAAGGCAACACCACCACAAAACAGGTAAATACCATCTTTTTAGTAATCTTTTAATAACCAGGCGGCAAAGGCAGCATGTTGCTTGAACAGGCCATAGAGGCGCTCAAGGCCGGCAGGTTTGTGCTGGTCCACGACGACAGGGGGCGCGAAGACGAGATAGACATGGTGATTGCAGCCGAGCACGTCAGGCCAGAGCACGTCGCGGCGATGAGGATGGACGCCGGCGGGCTGCTCTGCCTTGCGATACCGGGCGAGGTCGCAGGCAAGCTCGGGCTTGCCTACATGCACGACATGATTGCCAGCATGGGCAAGGTCAACCCCGTCTTTACAAAACTGACGGAGGGCAGGGCCGCCTACGGCGACCGGCCGTCGTTTTCAATACCGGTCAACCACAGGTCGACCTTTACCGGCATCACCGACACGGATAGGGCACTGACGATATCAGAGATGGCCAGGGTCTGCAAATCCATCGACAGGGACGGCGTAGATTATTTTGCGAATAATTTCCGGGCTCCCGGCCACGTGCCGCTCCTGATAGCGGCAAAAGGCCTGCTTGCAGAGCGCAGGGGCCACACCGAGCTTTGCGTCTGCCTTCTAAGGCTGGCAGGCATGGTGCCTGCGGTCGCAATGTGCGAGATGATGGACTCGGCCACCCACAGGGCGCTCTCGATAGCCAGGGCGCAAGAGTACGCGCAGAGAGAGCGCATCCCGCTCGTCGAGGCAGCCGAGCTTGTACAGGCGTACGAGAAAAAGGCCAAGGCGGCATAGCAAGAAGAGGGATAGAGAGATGATGATCAGGCTAGCGCTGGTGGTTTCCGAGTTCAACCAAGAGGTCACGTACAGGATGCTGGAAAAAGCAAGGGAGCACGTGGAAAAGAAAAGGGGCGCGCAGGCAACCTACATCTTTTACGTGCCCGGCGCGTTTGACATGCCCCTTGCAGTCGAGCGTCTGCTGAAAAAGCGGGACGTGGACGCCGTCGTGACCCTGGGCGCGGTGATAAAGGGCGACACGCGCCACGACGACATTGTGGCCGAGAACGCGTCCCGGCTTATCTCCGACCTGTCTCTAAAGTACGGCAAGCCGGTGGCACTTGGCATCACCGGCCCGGGCATGACAGAAGAGCAGGCAATAGCCCGCCAGGAGGAGGTGCCTGTCCGCGCAGTAGACGCGGCGGTGAGCATGGTGGCGAGGCTGAGAAAGCTAGAAAAGCCAGCGGCCAGGGGAAGAAAAGCGGCAACTGCTGCTACTGCTACTGCTGCTACTGCTACTGCTGCTACTGCTACTGCTGCTACTGCCAGCAATACAATAGTGATCAACAATGATACAGCTGACAATAATTAGGATAGAAGGCTACGGGCCGTGGACGCTGACGCTTGGCTACGACAGGGAGGCGCAGCTGCAGATGCTGCAGGCGCGCATATACCACGACGTGCAGCGCCTGTTCGACGCGGCAGGCTGCATCGTCTACTTCAACCGCTTTGACGAGTATTTTGCGATAACGACGGGGTTGTCGGTGGAAGGCCACGCCAGGATACAGCAGGAGCTTGCCCGTTCGTACAAGGACCTGAAAATGTCGATGGCTATAGGGTCGGGCAAGAGCGCGCTCGAAGCAAGCCTGGCCGCGTACGAGGCAAGAAAGCAGGAAAAGTTTGCCGACGAGAGAGCACGGATATTCGGAGCGGCTGCCAACAATAATAGCAGCAGCCCGGGGCAGACGGCGGTGCAGATAATGCACATCGACGTTGACAGCTCGACCAAGCTGAGCGGCAGGGTGTCGCCCTACGAGATAACTGCGCTCGTGATGAAGCTGTACAGCAGGCTTGCTGACGAGTTCGTCAAGCTGGGCTCGCTGACCTTTTTCCTTGGAGGCGACAATTTCATGGTGATCGCCAACGGCGTGACAAAGGAGCAGGCCGACGCGGCCATCAAAGCCGCGACTGCCGGCATCGACATCAAGCTCAACTGCGGAATAGGCATAGGCGCGACGGGCAAAAAGGCGGCAGCGGCGGCGACCGAGGCCCTTGACACCATCCGCGACCTGCGAGACGAGGGCAAGGTCCAGACGATCTATGAGATACAAGCCTGATGATGGCCCGATGGCGACAAGAAAAACGACCACGACCAAAACGACAATAATAGAAAACGCAAGCATCCTCCTCGGCCCTGACCTGGAATACGTCGAGCGCGGCTTTATCGAGATAGAAGGCGGGCTGATAAAGAGCGCAGGCGCAGGCGGCATCGGCGGCAGCAGAAGAGAAGAAGCAAGGCGCCTTGATGCCGGCGGCTTTCTTGTTATGCCGGGTTTGATCAACGCACACACCCACATCGCCGACTCGATGGGCAAGGACATCGGCGCAGGCAGGAGGCTCGACGCGCGGGTGCACCCCGTCGTTGGGGCCAAAAAGGCGATACTTGAAAAGAGCCGGCCGGAGCATCTGGAGGCGCTCATGCGCAGCTCCGCCCTTTCGATGCTGCAAAAGGGCATCACCACCTTTTGCGACTTTCGGGAAGGCGGGCCGGAGGGCATCAGGATGCTGCGCAGGGCGGTAGCCGGCCTGCCGATAAAATGCGTCGCGCTCGGGCGCGCCGAGCACTATTATTATTATCACTCTTCTCAGGCGGATCGGCAGGGCGACAACGATCCTCTGCCGCAGCAGGCCGTCGCGCAGGCAGAGGAGGTGCTAAAGCTTGCAGACGGTCTGGGCATCAGCGGCGCAAACGAGAACACGGATGCCGCGCTCGTACAGTACGGCGAGCTTGCAGCTGCCAAGCTGGTGGCAATCCATGCGGCCGAGTCGAAAGAGACGGTCGAGCTCTCGCTTGCGCGCACTGGAAGGAGCGAGGTCGAGAGGGTGATGGAGCACCTGAAGCCCGACGTGGTGGTGCACATGACAAACGCCTCCGACAGCGACATCGCCCTCGTGGCCGGCAGGAATGCAGGAGTGGTGGTCTGCCCCCGCGCAAACGGCGTGCTGGGCGCCGGCGTGCCAAGGGTCGCAGACATGCTGGAGAAAGGCTGCCAAATAGCGATAGGCACGGACAACGTGATGCTCAACTCGCCAGACGTGTTCCGCGAGCTCGATTACATCTGGAAGGTGTCGCACGCGCAGGGCCGGTTCATAGAGCCACAGGAGCTTGTCAGGATGGCGACCGCAAACGCGGCCAGGATGCTTGGGCTCAACTCGGGTTTTATAGAGGCAGGCAGGGCGGCCGACCTCGTGTTCATCAGCAAGAGGCACGCAGACCTCTATCCGGTGCACGACCCGTACGCGGCAATAGTGCACAGGGCCAGCGCCGCCTCTGTTGCGGCCGTTATGGCAGGCGGCCACTGGTTCGTCGCCATGCCGCCGGGCGGCGGAGGGGGGCTTTGACCGCGCAATGCCGATGATGAAAGTGACGATAAGCGCGGCAATGACCGTCGACGGCAAGATATCGACTGCGGCCAGCGACTCGGCCCTCTCGTCAAGGCAGGACCTGCGGCGCGTCCACGCCCTGCGCGCAGCCTCCGACGCGGTCATGGTCGGCATCTCCACCGTGCTTGCAGACGACCCGCGGCTGACTGTGCGGCTTGCAAAAGGCAGGAACCCTGCCCGGATAATAGTCGACAGCACGTGCAGGACGCCGCCGCAATCCCGGATACTGAGGACTGCCAGAAAGATAAGGACGATAATCGCAGTCACAGAGAAGGCGCCGGCTGCAAACATTGTGGCGGCAGAGCGTGCCGGCGCGCAGGTGGTGACGATAAATTCGGGCGGCAAGGGCCAGGTCGACCTCAACGCGCTGTTTGCCCGGCTGGAAAAAGAAACGGGGTTTCGGAAAATCCTGGTGGAGGGGGGCGGGGAGCTGAACTGGTCGCTTCTGCGCCTCGGCCTGGCAGACGAGCTGGTAGTGACGGTCGCGCCCCGCATAGCAGGCGGCCGGCTTGCCACGACGCTTGTGGAAGGCGACGGCTTTGACGCCATGTCAGAGGGGATAAAATTGAAACTGATAGAGGCCGACTGCTTGGAAGAGACGGGCGAGGTCGTGCTCCATTACAGGGTGGCCCGCAATAGGCGGGGGAGAGGGGGAGATGGAGGAGGACTTTTTAACGCCTGCCGCGGGACAGAAAGTCGATAGAGAGATGTCCTCACCCTCCTCCTCATCCCACTCTTCACCTCCTCCTCCTTCCTCTTCCCTCCTGCGCATCGGCCAGTCGGAAGGCGGCCGCCCATTTGAGATAGACAGGCTGTCGCTGACAAAACACGCGGTAATCCTTGGCGCCACCGGCTCGGGCAAGACCGTGCTCTCAAAGGTGATGGTGGAGGAGGCCGCGCTGCAGGGCGTCCCGACGTTTGCCATCGACCCCAAGGGCGACATCGGCAACATGGCGTTCCGGTCGCCGGATTTCGACTTTTCAAGGTGGTCTGCAAAGGAGGCCGACGCGCTTGGCCAGGACAGGGCGCAGTACGCCAAACAGCTGCAAAAGACGTACCTTGAAAAGGCAAAAGAGTTTCTGGCAAAGCCGGAGGCTGCAGCGGCCAGGCTCGCAGGGATCCAGGTCAGGATATACACGCCCAAGTCGGCGGCCGGCCTGCCGGTGGGCATATCGCCGGACCTCTCGGCGCCAAGAGACTTTGCAGGGCTGATGAAGGAGCCAGACACAATGTCTGCCGCGGCCGACTTGCTAGACCTGACATCGTACGGCCTGCTCAGGCTCGCCGGCTACTCTGAAGGCGACAGGGACGAGGTGACGTTCATCTCGGCGCTGCTGGAAGACGCCTGGAAGGCAGGCCAGAGCCTCACCATCAGCGACATAATCAGGCGCGTCGAGAACCCGCCGATAAGCGCGGTGGGCTCGCTCCACGTGTCTGACGTGATATCCGACAGGGACAGGCGCAGGCTCGCAACCCGGATAAACCTGCTAATATCGGATCCCAAGATGAGGTCGTGGTCTGCAGCCCCGCCGCTAGACTTTGCAGAGATTTTTTCCAGCAAAGACGGGCGGCCGTCGATCAACGTGCTGGACCTGCGCAACATCCAGTCGGAGCAGGAAAAGCACCTGTTCGTAGAGCTCGTGCTCCAGCAGCTGTTCCAGTGGCTCATCAAGCAGGGGAGCGCCCAGACGCTCCGCTACCTCCTGTATTTTGACGAGATAGCCGGCTACTGCCCGCCTGTCAGGGAGCCCCCGTCGAAAAAGCTGCTTTTGCTCCTGATCAAGCAGGCCAGGGCCTTTGGCCTTGGGCTGGTGCTTGCCAGCCAGAACGCGGTCGACCTCGACTACAAGGTCATTTCAAACGCCAACGTCCGCTTTATAGGCAGACTGGGCGCGCAGCGCGACATACAGCGCGTCAGCGTCGGGCTCGAGCTCGACTCGTTTGCCGAGAAAGAGATCGCAAGGCTGAAGGCAGGCGAGTTCTTTTGCAACATCTTTGACCCGAAATTCCGGGGCGTGGTCAAGTCGAGGTGGACGCTGACCTACCACAGGGGGCCGCTTGAAAACAGCGAGATAGCCGAGCTTATGGAACCCTTCAAGGAAGAGCGGCAGGGGGCGGCTCCTGAAGCAAGGGAAGGAGGGGAAGAAGAAGAGGAAAAAACTGGCAAAGGGGGAGAGCCAGCGGCGGCGAGTATGCCTGCCGCAGCAGAGGGGCGAAATGTCGTCGCCGGCGCAGCAGAGCCAAAAAGCTACAGGGGGAGCGATTACCACAACTATGACAGCAGCAGCGGCGACGAGACCTTTACGCTTCTGGAAAAGAGGTTTGCGCCAGAGAAGCTGGCGTCTTTCATAAAGCTTGGCAACAACGTCAAGTCCGTGCAGGTGCTGTCAGTGGAGCAGGAAGAGGAGTTCCACCCCGTCTTTGGGCTTGCCGCGTCGGTGCACGAAAAAGCGTACGCAAAGCAGTCGCTTGAGAAGCTGGAAGAGCTGGCCGCTTTTGGCGGCCGGCTGGTGCCGGCAGGCGAGCTGCTGGCAGGCGTCGGGGAAGGAGGGGGCGGGGAGCCGGCGCCGCAGCGCCCCGTGCCTGCAAAGGCAAGGGAGGAGGCAGAAGGCTGGCACGGCGAGATCGAAAGGCGCGCAGCTGACCTGCAGCAGAAGCTGCGAGCCAGGTTCGACGTGATAATGGAGGAAAAGCGCAAGGAAAACGTCGAGGCCAAGTCTGAAAAGCCCCGGTCAAAAATCGCGGCCATCGACGCCAGCGCAGCCAGGCTGCAGGCCGCGCTCAACGCCGACATCGACGCCGTCAAGGCCGGCGAAAAGCTGTACAAAGAGCTGAAGAAGGAAAAGAAAAAGGCCCGGATGATGTCTGTCGAAAACAGGGTCGAGGCAAAAAAGCAAAAGGTGCTGGCGACCCGGCGCAGGATAGAGCAGCTGCACATTGACAGAAAGGCGCTGGAGGAAAAGCTGCGCCAGATAGAGAAGGAGGAAGACGAAAGGCTCCATGAAGCGCTTGCCAGGATAAAATCAGAGTCCAGCTTTTCGGTCCAGGGCTGGCTCGTCGAGACGATATACAGGGCAAGGGTCGTGATCAACGGTGGCAGGGAGCACTACGGCGACGTGAGGTGGAGCGCCTATACCGGGGAGGGGACGTGGGGCAGGTGCTCTGCCTGCTCTGTCGCGCTCCAGTCAGGCTCGGCGTGCAGCTGCGGCAACCTGATGTGCAACCATCACCTTGCCTACTGCAGGTCGTGCCTTGAGCCGGCCTGCGGCCTGCACCGGGCGCTCTGCCACGTATGCAACTCGACCTTTTGTGCCCGGCACAGCATCAAGTGCGAGCTGTGCGGCAAGAGCGCATGCACGGGCCACGGCGGCGTGTGCTCGGTGTGCAGCCGCAGGGCGTGCAGCGACTGCTCGCAGAAGAAGGGGCTCATAAGGCGCGAGCTTGTGTGCAAGTCCTGCCTTTCTTCCTAGTTAAATAAAAAAATAAAATCACGACGGCGAGCAGTCAGCAAACGTGCGCTCGCCGGTGCGCACCACTATGCAATCTCCTGCTGCCGCCCCCACCACCACCGTCCCCTCCCTCTCGGCCGCGCTCTGGCTCGCAGCTCCGCCGGTGGTGGTAGTAGTAGTCGTGGCGGCGCCGGGGCCGCTTGAAACTGCCGCGGCCAGAAAGCTTGCCACAAAGAACACGAGCGAGATGGCAATCATGAGGAATATCAGCAGACGCGACTTGTTGCTTGTGGCGCTCATATGATCGCTCTTACACAGTACTGGATGCAGGAGCCGTTACTAACCTTTTCTGATGGATTTTTAAGGTTCCTTGACGGAGGAAAGACGCGATGTTTGAAAACGAGCACACGCTCCGCCACTACATGGTGGAAAAGGCGGAAGGCCAGTTCCACGACAGGTACGCGCAGGCGCTGGAGCAGGCAAGGTCCGAGTTTGGCAGGAAGTACCCGATGGTGATAGGCGGCAAGCACGTCAAGGCGGCAAGCCATGCGCCGCACACGTCGCCCATCGACACCAGGATAGTGCTCGGGTACACGCCGGTAGGCACCGCCCGCCACGTCAGGCTCGCCATCGGTTCTGCGAAAAAGGCGTTTGAGGGGTGGGGCAGGGAGAAGGGCTGGCAGGAGCGAGTGCAGGTTTTCAGAAAGGCGGCAGACATCATGAGCGAGCGCAAGTTCGAGCTTGCCGCCTGGGTGTCGTACGAGAACGGCAAGAACAGGTACGAGGCGATAGGCGACGTCGACGAGGCCATAGATTTCGTGCGCTATTACGCCGAGGAGATGGAGCGCAACGCCGGCTTTGTGACAGAGATGAAGAGCGCGCAGCCCGGCGAAAAGAGCAGGAGCGTGTTAAAGCCGTACGGCGTCTGGGGCGTGATTGCCCCGTTCAACTTTCCGGCGGCCATACTGACCGGGATGACTACAGCCGCGCTGATAACGGGCAACACCGTCGTTTTAAAGCCGTCGAGCGACGCGCCGATAATTGCAAGCAAGATAGCAGGGATATTTGAAGAGGCCGGCGTGAGCGCCGGCGCGCTCAACGTCGTCTTTGGCTCTGGCGCGACCGTCGGCAACGAGCTCGTGCAGAGCAAGGACGTCTCGGGCATCGTTTTCACAGGCTCGCGCGAAGTGGGCTTCAAGATGTCGCAAGAGTTCGGCAAGGGCGGCAGGCCAAGGCCGCTGATAGCCGAGCTTGGCGGCAAGAACCCCGCTCTCGTGTCAGAGCACGCCGACCTCGATAAAGCGGTGGACGGCGTGCTAAAGGCGGCGTTTGGCTTTTCCGGCCAGAAATGCAGCGCCTGTTCCAGAGTATACGTCCACAAAAAAGTAAAGGACGAGTTCCTGCGCCGCCTTGCAGAAAAGGCCGGGCGCCTGCCTGTTGGGAACCCGCTTGAGCAGAACACCTTCATGGGGCCGCTGATAAACGAGGACGCCTACAAGAAGTACCAGCAGTACGCCCGGCTCGCAGACAGGGACGGCAAGGTGCTGGTGGGCGGCTATGTAAGGAAGGACGGCGAGCTGAAACACGGCTATTACGTCGAGCCGACGGTGGTAGCCGGCCTGCCAAAGAACCACAGGCTTTTCCGGGAAGAGCTGTTCGTGCCCATACTGTGCGTCGCAGAATACGAGAAATTCGACGACGCGCTAAAGATGTGCAACGACGCCGACTATGGGCTGACTGCGGGCATCTTTAGCAGGGACGAAAAGGAGGTCAAAAAGTTCCTCGACCACATAGAGGCCGGCGTGGTGTACGTGAACCGGCAGGCGAGCGCGACCACCGGCGCGATGGTCGGGTGCCAGCCGTTTGGAGGCTGGAAGGACTCGGGCACCACCGGCAAGGGGACTGGCGGGCCGCACTATCTCACGCAATTCATGCGCGAGCAGAGCCAGACAATTTCCGGGTGACAGCAAGATCTATTGCTGCACCAGCGAGCGCGCAAGCAACAGCAGGTTTCTTTTGCGCTCCCTTATCCTCCTGACGGAATAGGGGAGCCACTGGCTGCCGTAGGGGATGTATTCTGCGACCTGCAGGCCCCTGGAAACGAGGTGGGACTTTAGCTCGTCCCTTATGCCCATCAGCAGCTGGAACTCGATGTTGCCGGATGGGCGGAGGCTGGCGGCGTATTCGGCCAGCCTGTCGTCGTGCGTGGCGACTGCAAAAAAGTTGCCGCTCTTGGCGAGCATGTCAAGCAGGCGCAGGTAGTTCTGGTCGACTTCCTCCCGGGAGGAAAAAGCGTGCTCTTGCAGCTCGTGGTACGCCCCTTTGACCAGGCGCACCTTGCCGCCGTGCTCGATTATGTGCAGCAGGTCGGCGCCGCTGCGCCTCAGGTACGCCTGTATTGCGATCCCTATGTCTTTGTTCTTGGCGTCTTCTTCTTCTCCAAGCAGGCGCAGGTAGATTGTTATCGTGTCCTCGGTGAACCTGACCGACTCCATGTCTATCCACATGAACTGGCCCAGCTCGTGCGCCCTTGCAGCAAGCCTCTGAAAGTTCTTCAGGCACGCTTCATAGCCGATGGCAAGGCCAAGCTGCGTCGGCTTGACAGACACGCAGCCCCTCACGTTTTTCGCCTTTATCAGATCCATAAGGGAAAGATATTCGTCGACTGCGGCCTGCACCTGCGCCTCCTCTACAGCGTCCTCGCCGAGGTAGTTGAGGATGGCAGACATGCCCCGGCTGTTGGCGCCAAGGGCCGCCGAGATGGCGTCCTGCGCGCTGTAGCCGGCGACCCACTTTTTTGCCACCCTGAACAGCAGCCGCTCCGTCAGGCTGGAATCATAGCTTGGAGAATGGGGATGATGGTGATGTTGTTGCTGTTGCTGTTGGTTGTGGTGGCCTGCCGTCGCCGCAGGGGCGGCATCAGCATCAGAAGAAGAAGCAGTAGCGTTGGAAGCAGGCTCTGCCAACAGGTACACTTGGCGCTTCGATGATATAAAATAATATTTAACAGGCAGGGGCGCACAGGTGCTCCGGCAATGACTGTTGCTACTACTACTGCTACTGCTGCCGGCGATCATGATGATGATGACGACGATGCGATGGCAGGCATCCTCAAAGAGGCGTGCCTGCTGGTGCGCGCCCGCACAAAAGGCATGGCCGGGACTGCTCGCGGGAGCAAGGAGATGGGCAGGACGGGCGCCGGCGGCGACGTTTCGAGGAAGATCGACCTTGCGGCAGAAAAGGCGGTCATGGAGGTGCTGAGAAAGCACAAGGTCGGCGCAACGGTGATCGGCGAAGAGTGCGGCGTTATCAGCAATGAAGGCAGCGGCTTTGTAGTCGTGGACGGCATCGACGGCACCACGAACGCGGTGCGCAGGGTACCCTTTTACTGCTGCTCGCTGGCGTACGCCACCGGGCCCAGGCTGAGCGCAGTAACTGACGCCGCGATAATAGACCTTGTAACAGGCGACCTCTACCACGCGTCCAGGCGCAGGGGCGCGTTCTGTAACGGCAGGAGGATCAGGACCAGAAAGAGCACGGAGAGCATGGTGATGGGGATCAACCTCTCCAAGATCGACGAACGGGCGGCAAGGCGCCTTGCCCCTGTCATAGCCCGCTCAGAGCACACCCGGCAGCTGGGCGCAACAGCTCTGGAGATGTGCTACGTGGCGTCAGGGCGGCTCGACGCGTTTATCGACGTGAGGGGCAAGGCAAGGATAACCGATATTGCCGCCGCCTGCCTGATAGTGGAGGAGGCCGGCGGCGTGGTCTGCTCTCCAAGCGCCGGTGACGACGACGGCTCCGCTCTCGACGCCGACCTGGATATCAAAACGCGAGTCTCGCTCATAGCCGCCGGGAGCAAAAAGATATTCCGGCGGCTGTGGCCTGCCAAGCGTGGCGGCAGCACCAAACACTATGGCGCACAGCCATAAAGCTGCGACTGCCACCAAGCCCGCCGCATCACGACAATCTTCTGTCTGATTTTTACCTTTTTTGGTCACAGAATGCGCAAAGGGTATCCTGCATAAAGTTGATAGATATTCTTATTTTTTGAAAAAAATGAACACTAACAGAACAGTTCTATGGCAAGTGAACGAATTTGGCGTTGCAGTCAATAAATATCGTATCATATATAGTTTTATAAAAGGCGACCTCACGACTGCCATGCAGAAAAACAGCATTACTGATCCGACATCACCTATTACAGAAACGATACCAGAAACTACCTTTTATGAGGAGGAAATACCAGAAGAATATTCTATGATGGAAACATATGAGGAAGCAATCGCCGCGCAAGGCAATAGTGAAGGAGGGGAAGAGGCCACCACCACCACCGCTGCTGCTGGCACGGTTGCAATGGCGATGAGCATGCCAGAGATGGCTGCGCAGGTGGCGGCAGCAGCACCGCCGTCGCTTCCGACCCCGCAGCCAATCCCGATCCCCGCCAAGCCTGTGCCGGTCCCGATACCTCCAAAACCGATACCTATCCCCAAAAAGCCAATCCTCCTCCGCAACAGGGTGAGCGGGCGGTACAGGGGCAGGACCGGCCCGTTTGAGCTGGAGCTGAGGATAGATGTCGACGGCAGGAGGCCGACGATGAGGGTGAGCGGCGACTTTTACCAGATCAGCGGCAGCACCACCCTGTATTTCGGGTCGTTCGTGGTGCACCCGATCGCGGTGAGGAGGACGATCTCGACCGTGACGATAGAAGGCACGGGCACCTACACTTGGAGCGCCGGCGCGCCCAAGGTCAAGATCACGATACCGCGCACCCCCATTTTCAGGCCGCGGGCAGACGCCGTCCTGCAGTTCTACAGGCTCGACGACACGCCGGGCGCAAGCTACACGTGCTCGTTCGAGTCCGTCTACTTCCGCACGGTTCTCATCGAGACGGACTGCGTGGAAAACGTCACTCCGTTTTCCTCGTACAACACGGGCTCCCTCCCCTCGGGAGGCCCGGCACGCAACCTGTCCGTGGTCAGCAGCTACGCCGAGGCGGGGCTTGAATTCCAGGTGTCGGGCAGCGCAAACGTGATCCCGCTTGGCGAGGCGCAGGGGAACGCCAAGTGGAGCGACAGCGAGCTCCACGCGTCGATGGCGGCCCACTTTAGCCAGTGGAAGGAGGAGCCGCAGTGGAAGGTCTGGCTGCTGGCGGCCAACGAGCACGAGGAAGGGCCGGGGCTGTACGGCATAATGTTCGACTACCCCAACTTTGGCAGGCAGCGCCAGGGCTGCGCGACATTCCACAACGGGATCGGGGGCAACACCGCCGACAAGCTGCGCCTGCAGCTGTACACCTACGTGCACGAGCTGGGCCACTGCTTCAACCTGCTCCACTCGTGGCAGAAATCCTACGCAAACCCGCCTGTGCCCAACAGGCCAAACGCGCTCTCGTTCATGAACTACCCGTGGCGCTATCCCTCCGGGGGCGCGTCGGGATTCTGGAGCGCGTTTGCTTTCCAGTTCGACGACGAGGAGGTGGTGCACCTGCGCCACGCGTTCAGGAACAGCGTGATAATGGGCGGAAACGACTTTGTCGTGGGCTCGGCACTCACCGCGCTTGAAGACCCCGCGGCGTTCTCCACGCCGGTGAGCGACGAATCGGGCCTGCAGCTGGAGCTGAGGACGCAGGACTCGCGGCAGAGCTTTGCCATGGGCGAGCCGGTGGTGGTGGAGCTCAAGCTGAGCGCCACCGATACCCGGGGCAAGAGGGCGCACACGCTCCTGCATCCAAACTCGGGCTCGGTCCAGGTGGCGATACGCAAGCCGAGCGGACACGTGCAGATCTTTAAGCCGCTTGCGCAGCACTGCGCCATCCCGCAGGTCGTGACGCTGAACGAAAAGTACCCTTCGATATACGACAGCTCCTACATCGGGTACGGCAAGGACGGCTTTTACTTTGACCAGCAGGGCACCTACCTGATAAGGGCGGTGTACAGCGCACTCGACGGCTCGCAGGTCACGTCCAACATCCTGACGGTCAGGGTGCGCAGCAGCCAGTCTGCCGAGGACGACCAAGTGGCAGAGCTCCTCATGGGCCAGGAGCAGGGGATCCTGCTGTCGCTGCTCGGCTCCGACTCGCAGATGCTAAAGAGCGGGAACGAGGCGCTTGCCACGGTAGTGAAGGAGCACGGCAAGCACCCGCTTGCGGTGTATGCAAAGCTTGTGCAGGGGTACAACGAGGCGCGCAACTTCAAGACCGTGCTGTCTGACAACAGGCTGAGCGTGCGCAAGCCAAACCCCGAAAGGGCGGCAGAGCTGCTGACCCCCGTGATAGAGGACTCGGCAAGGGGCGCCGGCGTGGACAACATCACGCTGAACCAGACGATGCGCCAGCTGGCAGTGGGCCAGAAGGCGGCAGGCAGGGAGAAGCAGGCCGAGAACACCATAGAGCGCATGCTAAAGCTGTTCACAGGCAAGAACCTGAGGCCGCACGTCATGCAGACGATAGAGCTGCAGGCAAAGAGCGTGCTCGGCGGCATGAGATGAGGCCGTCCTCTCCTCCCCCTTTCTCTTCCTTTTTATCTTATAGAATGCAAGCGAGAACTGCTTAAGAGCAGATGCAGTATGTATATGTCATTACAATAAAGGGCTTGGAAAAATGGCGAAACTGACTGTAGACATCCAGGAAGGCTTCAGGGGCGACTCTGTGGTGGTCAAGGTCGACGGCAAGGTGGCGTTCAGCAAGGACGGCGTGACCACGCAGCTGCTGAGGGGCCCGGCGGCAGCGTTTTCAACAGAGGTAAATGACTCGGGGCGGCCGGTAAAGCTGCACGTGATAGTAAAGACGAGGAACCTGGAAGGCTCCAAAGAGTACAGGGTGAATGAGGATATGCATGTTGGAATCTCGATAGAGGAGAGCGGCAGCGGCGGCGGCAAGGAGGAGATAGTGTTCCGCGAGGGCCCGTTTGGATACCTGTAGCAGCATATATGCTGCTGGCAGTTTTTGGCGGCCGGAAATGAAAGAAAAGATGTGTAAGCGCCCGGGCCGGGATTCGAACCCGGGTCGGAGGAGTGACAGTCCCCCATACTGGACCGGACTGTACGAGGCCAGCTGAGCGCATCAGCCAGGCTTCTCTATACTACCCGGGCGCACGTAACGCAACTCTTGGAGGAAGCAATTAAAATGTTTTGATTTTAGTTTAAAGCAGAAATAAAAAGAAGACCTCTTTCGAGTCGTATTGCTCTTTTAGCGCTTTTCCTTATAAAGTAAATCCCCTTAGCGCCCGTCATTAGATAATGACCTGCAAAATATGTATCGGCAAAATGCCTACCACCTACTCTGATGAAATGCACTGCCGGACTCCTAACTTCTTGATTTACTGACTACTATCCGCAAGAATGACCTTATGGTTTCTAGGCAATCTGGGTTAATGCGCGCAAGTAATCTTGCGAACTCAGAAGCAATTGCTGGTTTTGAGCCCTTGAATTCCCTCTCTGCTTCCCTATACAAATTCAAATCAATGTTACGCATAAGATCCTCCAAGTTTCCGTCCTCTATGACGAATACCGGGCCATTTTCTATTATGCTATCCTTCCTAATAGAGCCGTAAGTATCAAAGAGGTTGCCTGCATCAGCGTCTGCCAAAATAATATACGGGATCTCAAATCCGTCCAGGTACCTTCTGTATTTGATAAAGTTGTTCTTCCCTCCCACACTAGTTACTACTACATCGTTTCTTTCGAAATCTAGAGAATCGTCAGTTGAACCCAAATAGCCTGCCAATCCAAGAAGATTATGCTCTGATTCCCCCTCTACTAGAACCACACACCTGCCAAAAAATAACCTAGTGTCGATCTGATGTCGTAGGTTGCTCTTCTTTTCTCTAAACCATTCTTCCAATTCTTTGTTCAATCTAGAGACCTTACTGACGTGCTCACTCTTTCGAATGTAGATAATGCTGGCATCGCCATCGAAAAGCTCGTGACGAACCAGTTCTGGAGAATGAGTGATGATTAAGAACTGGTTATCGTAGTTGGTCTTCTCCAAGAATCCCATGACTGATTTCATCAGGGGTAGGTGTAAATTCACTGAAGGTTCATCCAACAGAATCAGAGAACTGCTAGTGCCATAAGACAATGCAAGAAGATACAAAATTTCGCCAAGCCCCGACCCTACTTGATCCAGAGGATATTGTTTGTTTAATTCATTATCGATTATTACAATGGATGAAGATGTGGGTCTACGTATTTCATCTTCTCCAACGAAGTTTCCTTTGCCTTCTTTTTGATATTGCAAGTGCACGTCAAAGCTCAGTTTATTGGAGCCAAGGATCGCCTCAAAGGCAGATTTTATGGTCGCAAATTTCTTTCTGTCCTCCAGCTTTTGCGAGTTCTTGAGGGTAAAAAGAAACTGAGCGACGTTCCTGCCATCTGGCTCCAAGCCTGCTACATAATCCAAAGAGTGAGCATTGGCAAATGATTTGAGCTTTTTCTCAAAGTCTTCATCTCCAGTTCTCAAGTGGTCCGCAAACTCTGTTCCATTGCGAAAATTTCTTCTTTCGGTTGTCGAGAACGTCCTCTTTTTTAATAGTGTTCCAAGCAATGGAAGGAACATGACATAATTGTTCATGCCTAGTTCCTTATCTTGGAAAAGGAGCAAATTCTTAATCAGCTGTTTTCCTTCTGGTGACATATTTTGAGCGATGTTCGGAGTTATATCATGTACAACGAACCCCTTGTCGTTGGCCTCATTCATGATTGCATCAACCTGATTCTTTGCTTCAGAAACATCTGAAAGGCTCCCGAGGAATTCATGTAACTTAGGCTTTTCCATTATAGAATATCCATTTTTCTTGCCTTCTCTTGCTATGACTACTGAACCATTGAAATGTTGTGAATACATCCGTAACCCTATCTTCTTGAATTCTATCTCGAAGCTAGGAGTATCTCCTGCTTCCTGCATATTTGGTTCCCAAGTAAGTTTGATTCTAAGAACATCTAAGACCTTGCATAAGGTGTCTCTATTTGAGAACTTGTAATATTGTGTTGAACGGTTAGAGCCTTCAGAGAAAAAGCCAAGAAAGTCTACTAGAATTCCTACTTCCTCCTTTGAGAGTTGAACTTCGATCTCGAGAAAATAGTCCGTAGCTCCAGCTGTAATCTCCCAATCCTTAAGGTATCTGTGGGTGGCAAGAGATTCAATCAGCAATTTTATCATCCTAAAAAGGTTAGATTTGCCAGAATTGTTAGGACCCACAATAACAGTTTGACGCGAGAATTCCATTTTAGTTTCGTCGCCATAGGAGTAAAGGCCCTTGCAACTGAGGCTATTCAGAAAGACCATTCTCGTAAAAGATCTTCCTAGGCTTATATAACATATTTCCACAACGTCTGAAAACGTTGCCTTCTGATATGCCGCTAGCCATGCGGCATAGGGACCAACGAATGTATCGGGCCGCTGTGTCTACATTTATACAAGAAACTGAGAGCTAGAAGAAATGCTAAAATCTTTTGGTCGACTGCGACTCCTCACTGTGTTCTCTTTACCAGAGTTGCAGAGCCCGGGTCGAGGCTCTCCCACACCACGTCGTACCCCAGCTTTGATATGAGCGCCGCCTGGCAGGACTCTGGAATCCCTTCCTGCGCCAAAAGCGCGCACGCCTCCGTGAACCTTTCCACGCCTGCAAGCGCCGAGCCTATCCTGCCGGCCTTTTCCCTTGACACTAGGTGGGTGCCTGCGACTTCGACATACCTGTCTCCGTAATCCCTTTTCACTATCTTTAGGACGGCTTCGGCAGGCAGGCTCCCGTCCCCCATCCTGCGCGCGACCTCGCCGACTGCGACGACGGCGTCCTTTGCAGGGTCGAGCTCTGCCTTGAGGCCCGGGTCGCCTGCACTCCTTTCCACGGCCTCCCTGTCTATCGCTTTCAGGCATTCAAGTATCGGGCTGACCGGCACGCTGCCTTTACGGTAAAAGATGAGCCTCCCCCTTGGCATCACCCTCTGCATATGGGAAAAAGACGGCATGGAGGAGCAGGCCAGGTCTTCGTCGAGCGCGATGAAAAGCTCTATCATTTCCTCTTTTTGCTGCCCGCCGTCGAGCCGGGCAGAATACGCCGAGCCGAATATGTCTGCCAGCTTTTGGAACTTGCGCTCAAGGTACTCGGGCGTCCAGAACCCCACTATTTCCAGGTACACTTTTTTCCTGCCGGGCTTGGCAAAGAGAAAGTCGGGTATGAACGCCCTGCCGCCTGACACGACGAGCGGGTCCGGCTCCCTGACGAGCTTCCATCCTGCATATTCGTTATTGCTGCCGCCGGCCACGCTTGCAAACCTCTGCGCAAATTTTTCCTCCACCGCGCTGTCAAAGGAATAATGCTGTTGCTGTCGCTCGTCGGGTTGAGACTCCCTTCCCATCTGATAGAAAGGGTCTGCCAGGAGGGCGGGCGCGGTAGAATCGGACATCCTGAACTCGTATTCTGCCCTGTTACCATCCATCGTTTTTCTGAGAACCCATGCGCGGACCTCCCACCTGCCTCCGGAAAACACGATATGGGGCAGCAGCTTGGCAAGGGCAGTCCCGTACCTGTCGGTCAGCTTGAACAGCCCAGGCGGGCCTTCGAGCGAGCAGACGATCTTTTTTTCTTTGCTTTTTTTCGCATTGCCGCCGTTACCTTCTTCTTCTTCGTCGGCTGCATGCAGGTAGTACATCAACCCAAGCCGCTTTACCTGCCGCAGGACGTGCTTCCAGCCCCGGCCTCCTGAAACCAAAAAATCGAGCCGGGTGCTGCGGAACAGAAGCGTCTGCATCAGGGCCAGGTTGTACCAGCCTGCAAGCGCCCGGGCGTCGATCCTGTCATGGTCGTCGAACCTGTCAAGCACGAGGTTGTCTTCAAGGTCGCCCCACATCGCCTCCAGCACGGCGTCGGCAGACGGGGCCTGCAACTTGGCCGCCACGGCGCCCGCTATCTCTGCGCGCTCTGACGGCGTCAGCGCCAGGCCGCGCCGGGACGACTCCTCAAAGACGGCCCTTCTTACCGCTGCGGGGTTGAGCAGCGCAGGGGAAAAAGCGCCCGCCGTAGTAGAGCTGGTAGTAGCCGGCAAAAACACGCACCTCCTTTCAAGCAGCGCATAAAGCCCCCTCACCAGCTTGGCGCGGTCGCTGCTTGCTACTCCTCCCACGCCGCTGCCGCCCTCATGCCCAGACTCGATGACTGCCTCTATCTTGGCCTCAAGCTCGGACTTTTTCTCCCTGCTCTTCCAAGCTTCTCTGAACTCGTCTATTATCCTGCCTGCAAGCTCGACCTCCTCTTCTGTCGTGATAAAGAGCGGCGTCACGGTTCTGTTCCTCGACCTTGCCCTGAGCAGCGGCTCTGCAAGCACGGGTCAGGTTCGCGCCTCCTGCTGCTGTTGCTGCTGCTCTTTTTCAGTCTGCCGCCGCGCTTTCTGGAGCGCCCTCTTTCTCTTGGCGCTTGTCACCGTCTCTTCCCTCGTTTCGGCAGAGACCAGCTCTATAAGCCGCGCTTTTTTCTGGCCTCCCTTGCCGGGGCGCAAGAGCCTGCCGAGCCGCTGTATGAACTCCCTGGCGCTCCCCGTCCCGCTCACGATTATCCCGAGCTCTGCGTCCGGCACGTCGACCCCCTCGTCGAGCACCTTGGAAGTCACGATGGCGGTGTAGCGCCCCTCCTTGAAGCCCTGCAGGACGTCCTGCCTCTCCTCCTTGCCGGTCTTGTGCGTTATGAACGGGATTAGGAACCTGCCTGAAATGTCGTAGACCATGCTGTTGTGCTGGGTGAATATTATCGTCTTTGTCCCGCTGTTCTCGGCCAGTATCTCCTGCAGCTCGTCCAGCTTGGCCCTGCTGTTCAGAGCAATGTTTGCGGCCCTGTTCCTTGCCAGCAGCGCCTCCCTCGCAAGGGGGCTCCTGCCGGACATCATGACCAGCTTTTCGATGGATATGGCAGAATAGTTGGCGCCAAAGAGCGAGTTGATGCACTCGTGGTATCTTTGCATGACCTGCCTGTACTGTACAAGCTCTTCCGGCAGCATCTCTATCTTTCTCCTCTCTATCTCGTAGGGGGCCAGGTGCTTTTCCCTTGCCAGGGCGTCCGGGCTTGCCTGGAACACCACGCCGCCGACGAGTGCTGGCAGGTCGCGGTGGAGCTCGTCTTCCCGCTCTATCGTGGCTGTGAGTCCCAGGCGGAAGGGGGCCGTCATCTGCTCTGCAATCGTCCTGTAGCCGGGCGCGGCCAGGTGGTGCACCTCGTCAAAGACGACGAGGGCAAACATGTTGCCAAGCGAAGAGACGCGAAGGTACGCCGAGTCGTACGTCGACACCGTGACCGGCCCGATGCTGTCTGCGCCCCCGCCCAGGTTGCCTATTTTTGCGTTTGGAAAATGGCGGGCAAGCACTCCAGTCCACTGGTCCATCAGGTCGAGCGTGGGCACCACCACGAGGGCGGCAGCGCCTGCGCGCCTTATCGCCTCGACGCCGACGAGCGTCTTGCCCGAGCCGGTTGGGAGCACGACGCACCCCTTCATGCCCGCTGCCGCCCAGCTGTCCAGCGCCTTTTGCTGGTAGTCGCGCAACTGCTGCAATGTCGACGGTTCTCCAAGGTTCGGGCGGGGCAGGACGCCCGGCGCGACATTGTCCTCGCAGGCTATGCCGCTGCGCTTCAAATAATCAACGATGCTCTGGTAGTGCATGGCCTGCGCTCGCAGCACGCCCGTCCTCGGGTCCAAGACTGCAAAGGGCATGTGGGCGATCCCCCGTATCACGATCGTGCCCCTGTCGTAGTCGAGCGCGGCTTTGAGCACCGGGTTTCTGTGCTAAAAAGCATTAAAAGTCTTGGCCGAAAGAGAATCCGGAAGAATTACTGCTCCTTCCTTCCTTGCGCGCTGCTTAAAAGCTGCTCTGTCGCTGGATGGCGGCGCGCAGACTGACGGGCAGACAACGCTTAATTATCACTCTCTGCTCTCTAACAGATGCGGCATATATGTTGGCTTCCGAACGCGATACACGCAAAATAGCCTTCAAGAACGAAGAAGAAAAATCCAGGGCATTCTACGAGCTGGTGCATTCACGCGCACGGTTCAAGGGCATAGGCAAGAATGCCTTTGTCGTCTCAAAGAAGGACTGCCAGGTTCTCAAGGAGAAGGACATCGCATTCTACGAGCTGGATTGAAAAAGAAAGAAGAAAAGTTGTCAGACCTCAAAGTAGAGATTTTGCTGCCGCTGTACTACAACGCCGCTAACCATTCCGGCAACCGCGCCAGCATCGAGGGCGGCAAGTACACCCAGACGTACAACGAAATCATCGACAGGTTTGGCGGCTGCACAATAGACAATTCCCCGCTGCTTGGCGGCTGGCTGAACCCCGCCACCGGCAAAGAAATCCAGGATGAGAACGTGACATACTGGATAGTCTGCAAGAATACGAAATCAAACGTCCAGTTCTTTTCCCGGCTAAAAGGCGTGCTGAAAAAGAGGTTCCAGCAGGACGAGATAATGATGTACTATATCGAGATACACAGGATCTGACGCGACAGGACAGCTTTTTTTACGAGCTGAAATCATGGTAAGCTGTGTGGCGCCTTGTAAAATATCTGGAAGAAAATGAGCAATCGATCCTTTCATCATCGCCATCAGATCAAGCAGGGCTTGTCGCCGTGCTGCAAGAGATCTGGCAGGGCGGCGGCCAGGAAAAAGACTGTGCAGCCCTTGCAGCTGCGGTAACTGCTTCTTTCTACCTCGGGAGGCGGGCGCAGCAGGCAAAAGACTCTTCTTCAAACGATAAAAGCGCCGAGCGGTTCTTCAGAGAAGCTGTCGCGGCAGCGTTTGAGACGGGCAAACAGTCTGCAATCACAGGCCCGCCGTAAAGTTTTATTAGCAAGTACGCTTTTCTTACCTGGTATGTCAGAAACACCACTGAACAGGGAAGGCTATGCCCCCGCGCAGGCGTCTGCCTCCTGCCCCGTGATCGACATCTGGGAGGTGCTCGGCCGCCGGTGGTCGCTCCTCATATTGAAGAACCTCAGCACAAAAGAGACGATACGTTTTAACGAATTGAAAAGAGCGCTTGCCGGCATCAGCAGCACCGTGCTTTCAGAGCGCCTGCTGGAGCTTGAAAGGGAGGGGCTGGTGTCAAAAAAGATCTATCCTGAAGTGCCGCCAAGGGTAGAGTACAGCCTGACGCCGCAGGCCAAAGAGCTTGAAGTGGTGATAAAAGAGCTGGCGCGGTGGGTCAGCCGCTGGAAGCGGCCCGTGGCGGCCGCTGCGCCGCCGGCGTCGTCAAAGGAAGAAAAAAAGGAAGCCGGCGCTGCTAAAGCCTCCTGAACTGCTTCTCCTTTGCAGTCACCACCCCCACCTCGACGACGGGGCGCTCGCCAAGGGCCGTCTCTATCGCCTTGTTTGCCAGCTGCGCGGCCTGCTCGACTGTCATGTCGGCGCTGTACCCCCTCTGGATGGCGTCAAGCGCCGAGTCGGCCGACTGCCCGATGGCAAACCCGGCGCCCCTGAAAAAGGTGCCGCTCGGGTCCACCTGGTACATGTGCACGCCCGTCTGGTCTGCCCCTGCAACGATGACCGACGCGGCCTGCGGCCTCACCGCGTATATCGTATAGTTGTGCAAATAGCCTCCTAGGTGCTTGGCAAGCGAGCCCACGTCTATCGGGCTCTCAAACGACAGCCTGTGCTTTTGCGCTTCAAGCCTCAGCTCGTCTATCAGCGACAGTATGTCGCCGATGTAGCCTGAGCCGGTGGCCCCTACGTGGGCGTCGATTGCAAACACTTTTTCAGTCGGCTCCATCAGCGGCCTGGCCGGCTTGATGTGGCTTGCAAGCAGGGCAAACTGCGGGGTCTTGATGCCTATCGTAGTTGACCCTCTGCTGACTGCCTCCAGCGCGCTGTCCACCAGCACCAGCCGGCCTTCCGGCCCGTAGAACGACGGGTAGCGGCCTGCTGCTGAAGCTCCAAAGCCTGTCGCAGACTCGGCCATCTCAGGAAGCCGCCTCCTTTACCCTGATCAGGTTCGGTATCACCATCGTGTCGATTCCGTTGCCAGAGCCCGGGTCGCGCTCCATCGCGGCTGCGACTGCCTTTGCAGCTATTTCTTGCGCTTCGGCGTTTGTCAGGTCCTTGCGGTACAGGCTCTCCAGCACGCCGTACGCTATCGGCGAGCCCGAGCCGGACGACGCAAAGTCCTCCCCTATGATGGCGCCGGACATGTCTGCCGTGTAGACGTGGCCGCCCTCTTCGCCGACCCCTGCCACCAGCAGCTCGACGTAGTAGGGCTGGTAGTTGCGCAGGCCCGAGTACGCCAGGTTGGCTATCAGCCTGGCCGACTCCCTGACCGTGAGCGGAAAGCCCCTGCGCAGCTCCATCAGCTTGCGCTCGGCCTTGGCGACCTTGATCAGGTACTCGGCGTCTGACAGCTGGCCTGCTATTGCGATTGCAAGCGTGTCGTCCACCCGTGCTATCTTTTGCGTTATCTTGGACCCGATGAAAAAGCCCTTGCTGGCCCTCTTGTCAGAGCCGAGCACGACTCCTTCCTGGGTCTTGATGCCGACTATGGTAGTCATATGCTGGATCTATAATGGAGGGGTGGGAATGAATTGACCGCGTATTTCAAAAGCCGGTCACACATGCCTGCTACTATTACTACTAGTTGTTTATGAAATAATAATTGTTGTTCAAAACAAGCGAGTTGCTGGCCGGCCTTTGCAGCCGGTCCTGCAGCGCCCTCGTTATGTGCTCAAAGATGGCGTACGAGCCGGCCATCGCCTGCAGCTTTTCCCTGTCTGTGCGGGCGTTCGTCTCCACGACCACATAGTCGGAGATCATGCGCAGGTTTATCTGGAACGAGCCGTCGTCGCTTGACCACTGGAGCGTAAAGCCCGTGCCGCTTTCGATGAGCCCGACCCAGCGGAGGTTCCTGAACCACTTGCCGGCAAGCGGGCGCACAAGCTCAAAAGCCTTGACGTTGTTGACCGGTATGTATGTCTGCAAGAGCTGGAAATATTCCCTTCCGCCCCGCGCCTGCTGCCGTTGCTGCGCTGGGAGCCCGGCTCCTACCTTTGAGACGGCCTCTGCGCCGCTGCGGCTGAGGTGGTAGCCGATTCCAGACTTTTCCACAAGCCTCATTTCGGCCAGCCTGTGCAATGCGCGAGAAAGGCTCTGCTGGTGCATGCCTAGCCGGCGCTGGATGCCCTTGAAGGTAAAGCTGGCGCCCTCCTGCTCATGGAGGAGCGCAAGGATCCTGCCGTCGTTGGCGTGCAGGTCGTCAGGAGAATAAGCTTCCTCCTCCCCCTCCTCCTCTTCTTTTTTGTGGACGAGAACCTGCTGCTGGCCGCTGGCGCCGGCAATGTTGCCAGAGACGACGCCAAGCTTGCTGCCATTATCGCCGTCGCTTGCTGAGGCAGCAGCGCGGCTCTGGGGGGCGCCATCATCTGCTGCCGCCACTGCTGCAATTGCGTCGTCCTTTTTCTCTTCCACCCTGGCTTTGCTCTCTCTCTACATATCCCAAGAGGCGGTTTCAGGATATAAATCGTAAAGTAGCCTGCCCGCTAGCAGGTAAGCATTTTGCTACCGCATAGTATAGAGGGAGACTGTCACATTCTGCACACGACCAGCTTGGCCCTTCTTTTCTCACATGACTTCTATCGCGTCCTCGCCAAAGCCCATCGCGATGAGCATGGCCTTGACCGTGTCGCGGTGGTCGCCCTGCAGGATTATCTTGCCGTCCTTGAAGGTGCCGCCCGTGCCGATCTTGGTCTTCATCTTTTTCGTGATTTCGGGCGCGTCCTTGCGGTCCTGCAGCCCGGATATGACCGTCGTTGGCTTGTTGTACCTGCGTATGTCCTTGGAAATTATTATGCGGGCTCGCTCCTTGTCTAGCTCCCGCACCAGCTCGTCCATCGAGAAATCGTCAGACACTATCGATCCTACTATTGGCTGTCATTGCAGAAAAGCCTTTTGGAAACCAGAATGAGGAGGAAAAAAAGAAAAAAAGATTACTGCTACTACGGGCGCTCGTCCACCTGCACTGCCACCTGGAACTGCCGCCCGTAGCGGTTCACGGTCAGGTTCACCCTGTCATCGACGCGCTTTTTCCTCACGTACGACGCAATCTGCGACGGGTCGTCCACCCTGCTGCCGTCTATCTCCTCGATGATGTCACCCCTGCGCAGGCCGGCGTCGTCGGCGGGGCTGTACGGCTCGACGCCTGCCACCAGCACGCCTTCCTGCCTTCCGCCGCTGCCACCACCACCACCGCCACCAAGGCCATAGTACCTGGCTACTCCGGGAGTCACCTTGATGGATGCGATGCCTATCCACGGCCTGCTCACCTTGCCCTTCTCCACCAGCTCGTCGAGGATCTCCTTGGCCGTGTTTATCGGGACTGCAAAGCCGATCCCCTGCGCGTAGGGCATGTTTGCCGTGTTTATCGCCACCACTTCGCCTTTGGTGTTCACAAGCGGCCCGCCCGAGTTGCCCGGGTTTATCGCCGCGTCGGTCTGCACAAGCTCCAGCACGCTCCCCGACCTTGCCTGTATGCTCCTGTTAAGCGAGCTCACGATGCCGGCCGTAACAGTCGGCCCGCCTGTCAGCCCGAACGGGTTGCCTATGGCTATCACTATCTGGCCCGCCCTGAGCGCCGACGAGTCGCCAAGCTCTGCCGCAGGCAGCGGCCCCTCATCGTCGCCGGACTCGACCTTTATCACGGCCAGGTCGGTCGCCTCGTCGCTACCCACCACCCTGCCCCTGAGCACCCTGCCGTCTGCCGTTGTGACCTTGAGCCTCTCGGCGTCGTCGATGACGTGGTTGTTGGTCAGTATGTAGCCCTTTTGCCCGTCGATGACGACGCCCGAGCCGACGCCCTCGACAGGGAACACCCTGTACAGCTGGTCCTGCATCATGCGCACGCTGGCAATGTTGACCACGCTCTTGCCCGCCTTTTCCACCGCGTTCACAAGCACGTTTTCGTCCACCGGTATCATTGCTCCCATATACGGGGCCGGCGGGTATAGCGACCGGCTACGGCAGAACCCGGTCACGACCGCCTGTAGCGGGCCGCAAACGTGTCGTCGTCCCTGCCCGCCAGGTCCTGCGCAAACTGGGCCTTTATCAGCCGGCCGTACACGACCAGGTCGCGGGCCATCATCCCTATCCTGTGCTCCACCCTTGGCCCGGGCCTGCCGCCTGTGAAATCCTGCTCGCCGTTTATCGAGACCCCGTACGGCATGCTCCACCCGTAGCACTGGCGCACGGCAGTGCGCATCTGCTCCATGACGGTCAGCCCCTTTTCGTGCGATGCCACCACGTAGCCGAACAGCTTGCCGGCAAGCTCTTCGTAGAAAAAGTCGAGGAAATTTTTCAGCGTGCCGGACATCGAGCCGTGGTAGTCCGGCGAGGCCAGTATGAAGGCGTTGGCCCATTCCACCTCCCTTGCAATCCTTTCAGGCATGGCTTTGCTCGGAGAGTAAAAGGGCACGTCGGCCTTGGCAAGCTCCAGCAGCCTGACCTGCGCGCCGCGCTTTTGCGCGTTTTCAAGCGCGATCTTTAGCGCCTTTGTGCTGTACGAGTTTGCGCGGGGGCTGCCTGCGACCCCAAGCACGTTAAAATCGAAATCGTCTTCTCTGGACACTGCCTTTCATTTGCAGGCGACGGGATTTAAGGATGGCAGCAACCCTGCGCAGAGCAGGTAAGCGCCGGCTGACTCGCTTGAAAATCGATCTCTCCTGCAAATTTCCGCTCCGCCGGGGTGCAAAGACGCAATGACTAGCAAAAACTACGACATGGCGGCGCTCATGACCACCGCCGCTGGCGCTGGCCGGTCGCACATATCACCTCATTGTCCAGATCGATCCTGCCGCCGGGGCCGGCGTACGGCCTGGCAGCATCGGCTATCGACTTCCATAACTCTTCTTTCCTTTCATCTGTCTGGCCGGCTATCATGGTGTGGATAGGCGCGGCTATCGACCGGTGGAAGCGCATAAAGTCTTCTGCGGAACTGAACGAAAAGGTGACAGTCATCTTTTCGGTCCTTACGTTGCCAAACCCTGCACGGGCAAGCGAGCGCCGGAGGGCAGCCTCGTCGGCGAGGCGGAAAGGGCCAAGGGCGCCCGGGGGCGGAGGAGGGGCGCTTATCTGCTTCCTTGCGGTGCTAAAAGCCAGATCGAGCAGCGGGACTCTGGGCGGTGCAGACCAGACGGCTGCAGAGAGGATCCCGCCGGGCACCAGGGCCCGATGCATCTTGTCCAGGGTGGCGTCGAGGTTTGGAAAGAACATGAGGCCCCACCGCGAAAGGACTGCGTCAAACCTGGAATCGTGCAGGCCGACTGCTTCCGCGTCGCCCTCTTTAAATTCAACGACTTGCTCGAGGCCGTTCGTCATGGCCCTCTGCCGGGCAATTTCGAGCATCTGCGGCGAGATGTCGATGGCCGTCACGCGCCCGGAAGGCCTGACGCGCTTTGCCGCCGTAATCGCCGGCTCCCCTATCCCTGTTGCCACGTCAAGGACACGGTGGCCGGGCTTGACCTCTGCAAGCTCGACCAGTCTGTCGCTGACTTTTTGCGCGCCCTTTTCAAACGTCTGCCACCACGCAAGCCAGCCCTGAGCAACGCCGTCCCAGCTCTGCCTCTGCATGGCTTTGTACTGCTCCGGATTGAACGGTGCTGGAGGTGACGGCTGTGAAGAGGAAGGAGGGGGAGGGCTTGCGCCGCCGTTGCTGCTACCATTATTGTCGCCCATGCCTATTTCTTCTCTGCTGACTTATGAATAATTCATTGCGCTACTACCACTATTACGGACGTGCCGTTTGTCAGCGTGTCCATGGCAGGCGACAGTTTCTTTCCGATCTCGTACAGCTGTTTTAACTGCTCTTTTGTGGCAGACCTGCTGTCGATGTGTACGTTGACCCTGAACTGCTGCGCCCCGGGCCTGACGTCTGCTGCCAGCCCGGAGAACCCTCTCAAATCGACGTCGCCTTCTGTGTCGATCCTGATCCCGTCCAGCTTTATGCCCATCGCCGTTGCATGCGCAACGATTGTCTGGGCGATGCAGCTGCCGAGGCTGGCCATGCAGCTTTCGCATACGGTGGGGCCCTTTGCCTCTCCTGACAACTGCTCTGGAAAGTCGCAGACCATGGCATACTCTTTCCCCCTGGGTACGGTCATGCCGCCGATTAGCGGGTCCTTGCACGTGGACCTGGCCGCAAAGCCGCTGCCGCTCCATTCCGTCCTCACGGAGAATGTCGCCTTTGCCGCCTCCGGCCGGCTCTTTATTGAATCAAAGACCGAGCCGAGCACCTGCACGTTGACGCCGTTAAACGATCTTTCGCTGTTCACCGTCATCTCGGTATATGGTGCGGGCGCGGATCGATTAAGCATCGGGATTAACAGAAAATGTGAATGTGCCTTCCTTTCTTCCTCTTTCTTTTGCGCCTGCAAGAAAGGAAGCATAATCGTTATATCTTTTGCCGGCCATACCTGGCTGCAAAAAGAACAATGATGTACGTCCTGTACCACACTCACAGGGGCGCCGACTGCCCCGGGAAGGACCCGAACATGATGAAGGAGCTGGCATCAAAATTTTCCAGAGAAAGCCTTTCTGAGAAAAACGTCAAGATGCTTGACGTGTTTGTGGACCAGTCGTGCATGCTCCAGCAGACCAACAGGGACCACTACTGCCTGTTCGTCGTGGAAGCCGAGAGCTCTTCAAACCTGGAGCAGCTGTTTGCGCCCATGCGCATTGATGTCCGGCCCATGATAAGGTGGCCCAGTTTCCCGCTCAAGGGCGGCGACGAGGCCGGCGGATAAAAATGTGTGTGATGGATTGCTACTTCTTATTTACTTGGCCATGTCCGAGTAGGATTTGGATTCTTCCAGCCTGCCGGTAGCAAAACACAGCCGGGCCAGCTTCATGTAGGCGTTTTTCAGCGGCTTTTGCATCCCGTGCCTCTGGAAGGCAGCCGCTGCTTCAACCAGGTGCCTCTCGGCGGCCTGAAAGTCGCCTCGCAGGTACAGGGCCTCGCTCAGCGTCTTTTGCGAGTACGCGATCAGGAGCTCGTCGCCAAGCTCGCGCGCAATCCCCAGGGCGGCGTCAAGCCGCTCCCGGCCTTCCTGCCACCTCTCCAGCATCGACAGCGCCTTGCCCTCGATGTTGTAGAGGTAAACGAGCCAGTCCTTTTTGTTGCTGCCGCTGGCTATGCGCGAGGCGCTGATCTGCCCGAGCGTTTCAACGAGGGGCGCCGCGTACCCCTCCTCGAGGAACCTGTATTTTTCTTCGGCCACCTCTTCTGCCAGTATGGCTGCAATCCTGGCGATGTTCTGGCACCTCACAAGGTGGTAAAGCGATTCGACCACGCCTTCAGCCGTGTTTTGTGAAAGGTAGTACAGTGCGGCAGGCTCGTGTGCCTCTTCAGGGTACGCCAGCATCGAGTAGAGGGCCTCCCTGAGCATGTCGTGGAGAAAGAATTCCTGCCCGGCCGCCGTCCTGCTGACCAGCATTTTCTTTTCCAGCGAGTATATCAGGTGGTTCAGGTTCCTTTTTCCCTGGACGCCGGGGCGGAGGGCTCCAATCCTCACCGGAGTCCGGAAAACGGACAGCGACATCAGGACGCTCAACTCGTCCTGGCTCAAAAGCTCCAGGATTTCCTTCCTGAAATACGCAAGCAGTTCTCCGGCTGAAATGTTTTCAGGCGGTTTTTTCGTCTCGCCGGCGCCTCCTCCTCCTACTTCCCTCTCCCTTGCGAGCATGCAAAACATTTTCATGGCCATCGGGTGACCTGCGAACCTCTTCCAGATGCCGTTCACGGCAGACGATGACTTGCCGGCAGCAGCAACAACATCAGCAGAATCGCCTATTCTAAAGCTTGACAGCATCTCTTCAGACTCGTCCAGCGGCAGCCCGGACAGAGTCAGCTCTTTGCTGCGGGCATTGTCCAGAAAGAAGGGTGGCTTTGACCGGGACAGCACCAGCGCCTTGTTGCCCGGCTCCAGCTTTAGCTGCAGGTGCCTGAGAAGGACAGAGATCTTTTCGTCCCTTACCCTGTGGTAGTCGTCAAACACAAGGATACAATTTCGCAGCCTGTTGAGGTCGGCAGTCAGTATCTCCAGGCTCTCCGGGCCGGTCGCTGCCGCCACGCCGTTGTTGTTGCTGCCGCCCCTGCCGGCGGATTCATCATCGTCATCAAGATGGCTGAGCAGGCCGCCGGCGCCGTTCTTTGAAAGAAAGAGCGCCAGCCTGCCGACAAGGTAGGCGAGGGTGTCTATCTCCTTGAAGGTGTGCCAGAAAACCCGGCTGGCCCCCGCCTCTTGCTGCTGTTGCTGCTGTTGCTGCTGGACGAACTTTCTAGCAAGGGACGTTTTCCCTATGCCCGCGATTCCGCTTATAAAGAAAAAGCTCGCCCTGCTGTCTGACAGCAGTTTCAGCTCGGCTCCCCTCCCTACTATCGGAGAAGCGTCGTAAGGCGCGGCTGACGGCTCGCCAACGCCTGATTCCGCGTCGGCCTTGGCGGCAGAAACCTTTCGGCCTTCGGCCCTGCCTTTCCCGCTGTACCGGACCTGCAGCCCGTCCCGGGCCAGCTTGACCGAGATGTCGTGCGTGGTGAGCGAATACAGCTTGACGTTCTGGCCCAGCCTTGTGCCCCAGGAGCCTTTGACCAGGCCGTGCCTCTCCATGGCCTTGAGCCGGCGCACCACGTCCCCCTCCTTCTTGTCCAGGTACCGGGAAAGGTCCCGGGGACTCAGGGGCTGCCTTCTGAGCAGCGTGATGATCCTGGCGTTGACCTTGTTCCCCATCAGTTTCAGGAGGACTTCAGACTCGCCTGCTGCTCTTTCTTCTTCCTCTTCCTCTTCCTCTTTGCTGTCCATGAGGCACTGATCCATTCAGGGCGACGGTTAGCAAATAATCTTGCGGAGTTTCAATTTTTTGTTAAACCCGGAACTTAATCGTGTTTTATGCACTGTTACAGTCATGACAACAACATCATCTCAAAAGATAGAGTCAGTGGTTAACGGCATAGACACAAAGCAGGTCCAGCAGATAATCGACGCAGTGAAGGGCAACCCGGCTGTGGCGCAGGCCACCTTCTCCACCACCACCGCATGGGCGAGCGGCTTTGACAACGAGACTGCCATCAAGGATTTCGAGCTGGGAAAGAACAGGGTGGCAAGGCCGCAGGCTTTCAGGGTCGCAGGCGACCACCCGCCAGAGCTGCTCGGGACAAACAGGGGGCCGACCTCGGTGGAGCTCCTCCTCGCCGCGCTGGGGCACTGCCTTGCGTCAGGCTGGTCCACATACGGGGCGGTGATGGGCGTGCCCATACAGGAGCTGCGGGTACAGGTGGACGGGGACATGGACCTCCAGGGCATGCTCATGCTTCCCCAGCCGGGTGCCGTAAGGCCGGGCTTTCAGGAGATAAGGGCAAAGTACTTTGTAAAGAGCAGGGCGGGCAGGCAGGAGATAGAACAGGTCAGAAAGCTGGCCGAGGACCTGTCGCCCACCAGAGATTCCCTGCGGGCGGTGAGGTTCAGCTCAGATCTGTTCATCGAGAACTGACTGATCTGGCGTGCTCTGCTGCGTTGGCGGCGGCGCGGGATTAGAGGGAGTGCGCCCCCGTCCTCCTCTCTTTCTTTCTTCTCCCACCCCTCCCCTCTCCTCCTTCTTGCCCGTCGCTGCCCGGCAGAGCATCACAGGGCTCTGCAACATGGACTGGAAGATTGATGAAAGGCGTGCTGCTGCGTTAATTTCCGTGGATGGCTGCCCAGCAGCAACAGTTCTCCTTTTGCGTGCAGTTTGGGCAGTCTCTTGGAGACTGGCTGGCGCGGCATTCGGAAGGGAGGCAGCCGCAGTCGGCACATCTTATTTCCATGCGCTATTTTATCAGCGCCCCCCCCCACGCCCCATAATAATATACGCAGGCGCCCATGCGTGGCGTATTGAAAAAGCAGCAGCGCTTTTCTTTCTCTCCCGCCGCACTTTTGCGCATCCAATAGAGAGGAAATATAAAAGAACAATTATTTCTGCCATTTTCCACTGGAAACGCGCTAGCGGTCAGAGCCAATCAGTCGTCCCGCTCGGCGTTCTGCGCAGGATGGCAACCACTTTGGCAGGTTGCTTCTTTATTGCCACTGTTGTCGGCGTCTATCTGCCAGGCGACCACAGCTAGTTACGTCTAAATTTCTTGCCACGAGTATGTCACATCAACATAGTTGCCTTATTCCGAGCCGGAGGGTTTACATGAAAGATAAAAGGAATGCATTTCGTTATGCCTCGATATAGGGTAACTTTATGTGCTACTATCTCAACAACTCAACAGGGCGATAGTGGAGGCCCGGTTTTCTCGGTGCCCAATGCCTCTAACCAAGTATACTTTTACGGGATCGTTGTCGGAACCACAGTAATTAATGGATTCACGTATCCATATACAGCCCATGGGAGGGTATATCCAGCGAGTTAGGAGTATCATAGCAGATGCCAAAACCCCTTTCTTTTTTGTTCATCGGAATTGGGGCGGCAGCAATTGTCATACTTGGATATCAGCTACTTGCTAACCAAGACGGTAATGATAGTGGTGGTGATGATGGTTTGAATGATACGAACAGCAAAAACCCCTTCAAAGTTACCGGAAAGATCTTGATGGAGGTTGGAAAAGGACGGTCTCTGCCCGGACTAGCACTATCGGTAAATGCGACACAGTCTGTTTACCTAAAGGAATCTGTGTCACACATAGCTTTTTGGGAGATTTTTTCAGATTGGAAAAAGGACGGTTCTGCCGAAAGCTCCCTCCGTATAACTGATAATAAAGGTATTATTGATGTAACTGATCCGTCACAATTTATAGTGAATCCTGCAATAATGGGAACCGCAGAAGTTATTTGCCCTTCTGACAAGAATATCCGAACCGTGGAGTTTGGATCTCCCTATATCGCACCTCTAAAGAAGGGAGTCCAAGGAGATATACTTATCAGATACAATCTGGGCATGATAACCCCTGACAACGAAAAAGAATATCGCCTAAAGTTTGCATCGTTCTACGAAACTGAAGTGAAACTGCCAGACAATGCGATAATAAAATCAAACAACGATGAGATCTGCGACATTGACTACGCAGGTTTTTCCAAGATATTCTTGTATGATACCATATTCGAGTTGATTTAGGATGCTGGACAACCTGTTGGATGACCCCGAATAAGATTTCGTTTGAGATGTATGCGTATGCGCATCTCTACGTTAGTCGTCTGTCTCGGCGTTCTGCAGCGGTATGGCGACGACCTTTTCCTTCTGGGCTGCTGCCGTCACCCCGGGCCTAGGCGCAGTAGCAGGACCACCAACAACCGCGCTTTCGGTAATCACCGGCTCTGCGGCAGCGGCAGGAGACGCGCCCCTTGCGTCTATCTGCCGGCTCTTGACAAGAAAGTCCTTCAGGATCTTGCTGCGCTCGTCGGCCATCTCGCTTGTCTTTACCTCAAAGACGCCGTGTATGACCAGCCGGTCCTCCTTCTGGTACAGCCCCACCTCGATGAGGCCGTGGCCGTTGCCCGTGATGGCCTCCTTCATGCTCTCCACCAGCAGCTGCGAGTCTGGGTAGGGCCGGGGTATGTACGACACGACTTCGTCGATTATCGTGTCTCCGTATATCATGACCGGGTTACTAATCAGCATGTGGTTTGGCACCTTGATGAGCCTGCCCGTTCTGACTGAAGGCAGGCGCTCGCCGTCGCCCACCTCCATGACGGTCGTCCTCAAGAGCCCGATGTGCATCACGTCGCCCTTTGTCACCGGCAGGCCGGCGGCCGATATCTTGATCCTGTTGCCGGGCTTGATGTCCCTCGTCTTTTTGATGACCACCGTAGACACGAGCGCGGCGATGTAATCCTTGAAGACTATGCCTATGCCCATCGAGCTAAAGACTATGCTCAGGAGCGGGACGTAGGCCATAATGTCCGCAGTGGCCATCTCTCTGACAGTGCCAACCTCCGAAATCAGGTTAAGGCATCGACTTGCAAACTTTAAACAACTGGTTCAAAAGTGTTAGACCGTTATCTGCCTGCCGCACGAGAGGCATTCGACTGTAACTGATTTTCTGTTGTCGTCGTCGTCCCTGCGCACGATGCTGAACTTTTTGCCGCCGCAGCCGGGGCAGACGGGGCACGCCCTCAGACCTTTTATCCTTACCATCTGTTTGGATCCGTGTCCGATCTGGTCAGCATCTTTATCCTCTCAACGCCGCCGGCCTCCACTATGGCCTTTGCGACGGCAGGCGGCACGAGGCGCTCCCACTCTTCTTTTTTATTGTCGCCTCCGGACGCAATCAGTGCCCGGATGTGCGTGCCGTTGTACTCCTCCCTGTTGGCAAACTCGGGCTTTCTGACAGCGACTGACGGGTCCTGCGAGCGTGCAAGGTAGTCCACGAACTCGTTGCCGGAATACAGCGCGTCAAACGGCGGCACCTGCGAGCGCAGGCCAGCCAGCCAGCGTGCGTTGTTCTCGTCGTTTGCCACAGGCACTATGTAGCACCGGGCCAGGTCAACGCCGGCTTCTTTCAGCGCAGCGTGTATCATGGATACGCGCTCTCCGGCCGTGAACGGGTCTTTCTCGATAAAGTTGAACTGGGCGCTTCCGATCACTATTACAAGCTCCTCGCACTCTGCCAGCGCCTGTCTGGCAAGGGCAAGGTGGCCGTTGTGGAACGGCTGGAACCGGCCGGTCATGAGGCCGCGCCTGAACCTCATCCTCATCCTCTTCTTCGTCATTTCCTGGTACCCAGCTTTGCCTTTTGCTCCTCTATTTCCTTTGCCTCTACCTTTTTGAATATCGGCCCGACCTTGCCCAGGCGATGCCCAGGCTGCACCCTCAGCTCGGAGGCAGACTGCCAGCTCTGGGCGTGCACGCTCCCTTCGAGGCCGAGCTGGGCCCACATCTTTTCAGACGAGAAGGGGATGAACGGCTCCAGCAGGATGGCAAGCGACCGGGCCGCGTTTGCAGAGACGTAGAGCGTGGTCGCGGCGGAAGAAGAAGTCTGGCTTTCGCTCCAGGGCTTTTTCTTTTGGAAATACTGGTTGAAATGGTTGGAAAGGGCCAGTATCCTCTTGAGCGCCCTGTCCGTCTCGTTTGCCGCAAGGAGCTGGCCGGCCTCCTCAACAGTTTTGCCGATCTCGTCGACTACTGCCGCGTCGTCGGGGCCAAGCTCGCCGGCCTCCGGCACCCTGCCCTCAAACGCCCTTTGCGTGAAGGAAAGCGCCCTGTTGACAAAGTTGCCGACGCTTGCGATGAGCTCGTTGTTTATCTTGTCTGCAAAGCCGGCAAAGTCAAAGTTCAGGTCGTCCTGCGAATATGTCACAATAGAGGCCATGTAGAACCGCAGGTAATCGGGGTTGAACGCCGACGTGAAATCCCTGAGGCCGATGTACCAGTTCCTGCTCTTTGATATTTTCTGGTTCTGGAGCATGAGGTGCCCCCTCGTAGGTATGTAGTCTGGCAGCTTGTATTCCTCATCGATGCCCATCCTCATCGCCGGCAAAAACAGGTAGTGGTGGTAGACGATGTCCTTGCCGATGTAGTGGTATATCTGCGAGCTGTTCCAGAACTCTTTGCCGCTGACACCCTTCTTCTTTTCCTCGATCAGCTTGACCATCGTCGAGATGTAGCACAGGTGGTTGTCGAACCAGCCGTAAAAGACCTTGCCCTCGGCTCCCGGTATCGGCACCCCCCACGAGAGGTCGCGGGTGATGTCCCAGTCCTGCAGCCCCTCGTCTATCCAGTTTATGACGTAATTTCTGACATCGGGCTGGAGGCGTGGGTTTGAAGACAGCCACGCCTTTAATTTTTCAGAGAAATTGGAGAGCTTGAAAAAGTAGTGCTTGCTCGTCTTTTTTACGGGGGGCCGGCCGCATATGGCGCATTTTGGCTCCAGTATCTCGTCCGGCACCCTGCCGCATTTCTCGCACAGGTCGGAATACTGGTTGTCTGCGCCGCAGAACGGGCACCTGCCCACCACGTAGCGGTCGGGCAGGAACTTGTCGTCAAACTCGCAGTAGAACTGGACCACGTCCTGCTCGTAGATGTGGCCGTTCTTTTGCAGCTTGGCAAAGACGTACTGCACGAAACTGACATTCTCTGGCGAGCTCGTGCGGTAAAACAGGTCAAACGAGATGCCTATTGAAGCAAAGTCCTCCCGGTCGCGCTGGTTCCAGTAGGCGACGTAATCCGCGGGAGTCTTGCCCTCCTTTTCCGCCTTGATCAGGATGGGCGTGCCAAAGTCGTCGCTTGCGCAAATGTGGTAAGCTTCGCGGCCGCAGAGGCGCATAAAGCGGGTAAAGATGTCTGCCGGCAGGTAGGTCGAGGCTATGTGGCCCAGGTGTATCTCGCCGTTTGCGTACGGCAGCGCGCTTGTCACGATGATGCTTTCTTCCGGCATCTTTCCTCTCTGTTCAGGCGCGCTCTGGATTTTAACCTATCATTTGTCTTTCTTTTTTCTTTATTCTTCGCGGCCATACCGCGCCTGCTGCGGGGTAAGCGAGTCTATGGAGACGCCCATCGACGCAAGGGCGCTCCTTGCGACCTTGACGTCTATTTCCTCCGGCACGTTGTGCACCCTCGGCTCGAGCCTGTTTTGCGCCACGTGCAGTATCGATAAAAGCTGGTTTGCAAACGACAGCGCCATGACCTCCGGCGGGTGGCCAGACCCTGCGACCAGGTTCACCACCCTGCCTTTTGAGAGCAGGTACAGCTTTTTGTTGGTGCGCCCACCACCGATGTCAAAGCGCTCGACCTCCGGCCTGACCTGCACCGGCCTTGCCCTTTTGTAAAGGTAAGAAACGTCTATCTCGACGTCGAAATGGCCAGTGTTTGCCAAGATTGCGCCGTCCTTCATCTTTGAAAAATGCTCCTTCCTTATCACGTGGGTCTGGCCTGTGCAGGTGATAAAGAGGTCGCCTTCCGGCGCCGCCTGCAAAAGCGGCATGACCTCAAAGCCGTCCATCTTGGCCTCAAGCGCCCTGACCGGGTCGACCTCGGTCACGGTCACGATGGCGCCAAGGCCCCTCGCCCGCGACGCAACGCCCCTGCCGACCCAGCCGTAGCCGCACACCACCACGCGCGAGCCGGGGAGGAACATGTCTGTCGCCCGCAGTATCCCGTCAAGCGTGCTCTGCCCAGTGCCGTGCCGGTTGTCAAAGAGGTATTTGGTGCGGGCGTTGTTCACCGCGATGACAGGGTAGCGGAGCTTGCCGGACCTCTCCAGCGCAAGCAGCCTCTTGACGCCCGACGTCGTCTCCTCGGTGCCGCCCGTGACGCCCTTGACCCTTGCCCTGTGGGCGGCCGTGTGGAGGTCCCCGCCGTCGTCGGTGATTATCTGCGGGTGGAAGGCAAGCACGTCTGCGATGCACTGGCGGTACTCTGCCTCCGTCTCGCCCCTCCACGCGTACACGTGCACGCCCTCCTTGTGCAGAAAGGCGGCAACGTCGTCCTGGACGGAAAGCGGGTTTGCCGAGCACAGCGCCACCTGCGCGCCAAGCTTTTTTGCGGCCATGACAAGGACCGACGTCTCTTTCGTGACGTGCAGGCAAAAGCCGAGCCTGAGCCCGTCAAGCGGCGGCGGCCTTCTGCTGCCGGCTGCTGCAGAAATAGCGTCTGCGGCAAGCCTTTCTATGATGCCCATCCTGCCGGCTGCCCACTCGTAGGCGAGCCTGCCCTTTCCTGCCAGCTTGGCGTCTGCTATCTTGCCGGGCAAAAACTATCAGCGCTCAAGATCAAGTCGGCTGCAAGCCTATAAAAATTACTGGCTGCTACTGCTACTACTAGTACTGCTCCCAAATTCCTTGTAGCGCGCCTTTCCGCGCCTCATGAGCGCAAAGAGGCCGAGGATCACTGCGATCCAGACCGCGCTCACGGCCATGTTGGTAGTGCTGACGTACATGTACGGCAGCGCCTCGATGATGTTCTCCTGTATCGCGTCAAGCGACACGTGCATGTCGTTCATGCCGGTGTTGTACGCGCTGCTGTGCGGCTCGACTGAAGCCACCGAGTTTGCCCTGGATATGATGTTGTCAAGCTCGAGCTGGATCAGCCCAAAATCCGTCCTGGCAGTCGGGAAGGACCAGACTGGGTTGCCCTCCTTTGGAAGCGTCCTTTTTGCGGCATAGACATAGTCTGCCAGCTCCATCGGCGACTGCGCCGACTCGGCCCGCGCCAGGTTGCCAAGCGCCTCGTCCACCGGGTAGATGTACGTGGCATAGCCATAGTACGCGATCCCCATGCCAAAGGCAAGTAACGACAGCACGCCTACTGCCAGCAGCTTGAACGAAGAAGACAATTTATTATCTCGCTTGCAACCAATGATTCTGGCCGTGGCGTATTTAGGTGTGGCGGCAGATGCCTCTACATTCCAGCACCAGCAGTACGCCACCACCGTCGTCATCATCACCATCATCACCGCCACCCGATGACATTTATAACCAAATTGCAGGGATATTTCGTATTGGCACTGGTCAAGGTGGCAAGCACCAGCGAGCTCCGGGAGAACGGAGGCAAGGAAGTGAACGTCAACGGGACGAGGATCGCGCTATTTCACTCTGGCGGCAAGTACTTTGCGCTCGAGGCGTTGTGCAGGCACCAGGACAAGCCCATTGCGCCGGGCAAGGTGGACGGCGAGGTGGTGGAATGCCCGTGGCACTCGTGGCACTACAACATCCGCACAGGCGAGCTGCTCGATTTTCTCGAAGGGGTCAGGCTGACGACCTACAAGGTGGACGTCAGGGGCAGCGACATCTACATCGACCTCTGAGCAAGACAGGAAAAGGGGAAAAAGGCAAAGGTAAAATGCGCTGTGCTGCCTAGGGGCTCTTGCAAGTGAAGCTATACAACACACTGTCGCGCTCTGTTGAGGAGCTGAAGCCTTGCAGCAGCGGTGGTGGTAGCAGCAGCAATAATGATAATAACACCATCAGGATGTACGTCTGCGGCGTCACCGTGTACGACAGCTCGCACATAGGCCACGCCCGCACGGTCATCGTGTTTGACGTGCTGCGCAGGTACCTGCTCTCCAGGGGCTACAGGGTGAAATTTGTGCAGAACTTTACCGACGTGGACGACAAGATAATCAACCGGGCAAAAAAGGAGGGCAAGAGCGCGCAAGAGATATCGTCCACCTACATCGACGCATATTTCCGCGATTTCAAGAGGCTGAACGTTCTTGAGGCAGACATGCACCCCAAGGCGACAGACCACATAGCCGACATGATAGGGCTGATAGGGGGCCTGATTGAAAAGAAACACGCCTACCTGACGCTAAACGGCGTCTATTTCAGAGTCAAGTCGTTTCCCGGCTATGGCAAGCTGTCAAAAAAGCCGGTCGAGGAGCTTGAGGCCGGCGCAAGGGTCGAAGTCGACTCGTCGAAGGAGGACCCGATGGACTTTGCGCTCTGGAAGTTCTCCTCAGAGCCGCCCGTGTGGGACAGCCCCTGGGGGAAGGGCAGGCCGGGGTGGCACATCGAGTGCTCGGCGATGGCCCTGAAATACCTGGGCGAGACGTTTGAGATCCACGGCGGCGGGCACGACCTCGTCTTTCCCCACCACGAAAACGAGATCGCCCAGTCAGAGTCGTACACGGGCAGGCAGTTTGCCAAGATCTGGATGCACTCTGGCATGGTCACCATAAACTCCCAAAAGATGAGCAAGTCGCTTGGCAACATAGTCACCATCGAGCAGGCACTCAACGAGTGGGGCATGAACACGCTCAGGCTGTACTGCCTGTCAGTCCATTATGCCAAGCCGCTCGATTACACAGACGAGCTGCTGAAAGAGTCGGCGCAGAGGTGGCGGCAGATAGAGACCTGCTCTTTTGAGCTTTTGGCAGCGGCGGGGCCCGGCGGGGAGGCAGACGCGGTGGCCCGGCTTGCAGCCGACGCTTCCAGGGCGTTTGACGCGGCGATGGACGACGACATGAACACGTCGCTTGCCCTGACAGAGTTTCTAAAGTTCGTGACGAGGCTGAACCAGTACGCGGCGGCTGACAGGCTTACCGGCGAGATGGCACTTGCCGCCCTGCCTGCGTTTGGCAGGATGATGAATGTGCTTGGCCTTGCGGCTGCCGAGCCGGACGAGCAGGAGCGCAAAGAGATAGAAGAGATGGTGGCCCTGCGCAACAGGCTGCGCGCAGAGAAAAAGTTCAAGGAGGCCGACGAGGTGCGAGGCAGACTCCTTGCCCGCTCTGTAGAGCTGATGGACCACAAGGGGGGCAGGACTGTCTGGAAAAAAGTGGAACGGCCGGAGCGGCAACAATAATGGTAGCAGAGCAGTAGCAGTTGTTGAGCAAATTGTGCATGTTGTTGCACTGTAGGGCTAATGTCGTAGCTTGCGGCTACATACTGTGTTACAGCCAAGATGAAGATACTGGACGGCAAGCGCATGGGCTCTGTCACGTTTGACGAGGACGGCATGCTGCTTGGCGAGGTGGCTGGCGACGTCATTGTTAACAAGGGCTACCTTGAGCTCAAGGGCAAGGTGCTCGGCAACGTGCTTGTCAGGGGCGGCTCATGCAGGCTCACCGGCATAGTCAAGGGCAACGCCGTCAACGAGAAGGGCGACCTCGAGGTGTTTGGCACCGTGCACGGCAAGGTGATAACCAAGATCGGATACACGTACGTCAACCCCGGGAGCAGGGTGGGCGGTGGCATAGAGCACGCCTACATAAAGAAGGAAGAAGGGCTGGCCGGCAAGATCTAGCCTAGCCGGCCTGTTGCTGTTGTTGCTGCTCTTTTATTATCTTGTCCAGATCCTTTTGCAGCGACTCGATTATCTTGGGTATCTCTTTTTGCGCGCAGGGAAGGCACATCTGCTGGAGCGACAGCGGGTACGCAAAGTACCGGTCGCCAAGCGCAATGTCCTTTTTGCACGCGACGCACTTTTTCAGCTTGTACGGGTCGGTGTTCTTGGTTATCATCGAGAGCGCTAGACCTCGACCACCTGGCCCTGCTCCGGAGCCTGGGCCTCGTAGCCGTACTTTTCGCGGATCTCCTCGGCAAACCTCGTGCACGACGGCCCGTCACCGTGGACGCACAGCACCTTGGGGTTGCCCTTGACCCTGTCGAGTATCTCGAACAGCTCGTGACGGCTGTTGTGGCCGGAGAACTCGAAGCGCTTGACGTCGGCATAGCACTTGTGCATCCTGCCGTCAAAGTTGGCCACACGCTTTTCAAGGAGCATCTTGCCCGGCGTGCCCTCGCCCTGGTAAGAGACGAGCGCGATGCCGTTCTTTTCGCTGTTCATTATCTGCTGTGTGTAAAATATCGCCGAGCCTCCGACGAGCATGCCTGCCGGCGAGATGATGACGCACGGCTCGTTTGCCACCTTGCGCCTGCGGCTCCACCCCGTTATCCATTCGGCGCCGCCGATTGCCCGCTTGAACATCTCGGGGTCGCGCAGATAGTCGGGGTGGCGGCTCATGATCTCGTTTGCCTTGAGAGCCATGCCGTCCATGACCACCTTGTGCTTGAAGTTGTACGCCTCCAGCACGCAGGCTATCTCTTGCGCCCGCTCGACAGAGAACGACGGTATGAACATCGTTCCGCCGCGCTCGATCACCTCGTAGCAGAACTCGACGAGCGCCTTTTCGGACTGTTCTCTTGGAGTTTGCTCGTTCTGCGAGTAAGTGCTCTCGATTATCATCATGTCTATGGGCCCAAAGTCCAGGTCGGCAGCGCGCAGGAGCTTTGACCCGCGCGTGTTGATGTCGCCGGTGTAGAACAGCTTTTTGCCCTCGTGCTCCACTATCACCGTAGAGCCTCCAACCACGTGGCCGGACTCGTGCAGCGTCACCTTGGCGTCGCCCACCATGTACGGTTCGCGGTAGCGCAGCTTCTTGGACGCCTTGAGCATGGTCATGACGTCAATGTATTCAAACGGCAGGTAAAAGCCAGAGATCTTGATCATGTCCTCTATCAGTAGCTCGGACAGCTCAAACGTCGGCAGGGTCGCCAGCGCCGGTATGTCTGTCGAGCCTGAGAGGTATAGCGACGGGACGAATCCAGAGTGGTCCAGGTGCGCGTGGGTTATCACCACTGCGTCAACTTCCTTGGGCTTGATGTGCATAGGGAACACGGGCTCCCTCTTTAGCAGCACGCCATAGTCCAGCAGGATGTTGGTGTTGTTGCAGCTTGCGAGAAAAGCGGAACGGCCGACTTCTTTTGCGGCCCCCATTACCTTAACTTTCAATCTTGCTTACATCATAAAGTGAGTTTTTAGGCGTTTTAAAGCTTGCTAATGCGGCTGCTGTTACCATTAGCTGAGCGAGAGAGAGTGATGATGATAATGTGAGTGATGGTAGCTCGGCACACCGCCACCACAGCAAGCCACAATATCTGAAAGAACAGCATACATGGTTGCAACTAGGCCGGCCAGCCATTTCTGCCGGCTGCGGGTTGTCTCTTTCTCCCTAGTTCCGGTATATTGTACAGCCGCAGTAGCTCATGGCTTCGTCGTCGTCGTTGCACGTATGGTTGTCGCTCCTGTAGAACTTGCAGCATTTGGCAAACCTGCACGGCTCTGCTTCTAGCCACGGCACCTTGAAGCGCATCATACAATCGGTATAGGCAGCCCGGGCAAAAAGGCAGCATGTGTAGCTTTTGGGACGTACATACATACATCGCAGGGAGAGTCTTTCTTGATAAGGTGACTCCTCTTTCCTCAGACAGGCGATAAAATAGAGTATTTCTTGCAGGTTCTTCTTCTTCTAGTTGGCTTCTTCGGTGGCACCGGGTCCGTACACCCGCATTTCCTTGAGGATCTCTATCACCGCAGGGATGTCAAGGTCGAGCTGCATCGCGATAAACTCCTCTGACATGCCCCCGACGTATAGGTTCCTCGCAGTCTGCTTTTTTGCAGCAATGATCTGCACTTCAGCAGCTGTTGTCGCCATCGTTGTTGTTGTCGTTGCCGGCATATCTATCGCGGCAAGAGACGCGCACGCCGGCGATAAAAAAAGCTGCACGTCTGGCCGTTTACACGCCGCTGCACTTTACCTTCCTCAGACAACACAGGCAATGCTCTGCTGTATGGCAGCGGCAGAAAGAAAAGAGCAGGAGCCGGCGTCATAGAGTGAAAAAAAGAAAGATCAGAGTGCTGATACTGGGCGGAGGGTTTGCAGGCGTCTACTGCGCCAGAAAGCTGGAAAAGCTGGCGGCGCGCAGCGCCGGCGCGGCAATGGAGGTGAGCCTGGTCAGCAGGGAGAACTTTATCGTCTTTACACCGATGCTGCCGCAGGTCGTGTCGGGGGCCATAGAGAGCAACCACGTCGTGGTGCCCATAAGGCAGGTGCTCAAAAGAACCAAGTTTTACGAGGCGGATGTAGAGTCCATAGACGCCTGGAACAGGAGGGCAATCCTTGGCCTGCCTGACGGCGGCAAGGTGGTGGCAGAATACGACCAGCTTGTTGTGGCGCTCGGCTCGGACGCCGCCAGCCTCGCCCGGACGCCATCAGGCGTCGAGCAGGGGACGCCGCCCGTGTTTGCGCTCAAGAGCCTGAAAGACGCGCTCGTCCTGCGCAACCACGTGATAGACATGCTGGAGCGGGCCGACATCGAGCCAGACCCTGCAAAAAAGAGGCAGATGCTCACCTTTGTGGTAGTGGGAGGCGGCCTGTCAGGGTCAGAGACGGCAGGCGAGCTGTGCAGCTTTTTCAGAGAGGCGGCAAAATACTATCCAAATATCAGAGATGGCGGCGGCACGGGGCACGGGATCAGCCTTGTGCTCGTACACTCTCGGGACAGGCTGCTGCCCGAGCTTGATTCTGACCTTGCCGAGTTCACCCGCCGCGAGCTTGAAAAGGGCGGCGTCGTGGTGCACCTGAACTCCCGGGTGACAGGCGCGGCTGCAGCAGGCCATGTCCGGATCAAGGCTGAAGACGGGCCCGAGTTTTCCATGCCGGCTGGCACGGTGGTATGGACGACTGGAGTGTCGCCTAGCCCGACTGTGGCCGACATTTTTTGCCACAGCAGGCCGGAATCCGGCAGGCTGCCCGTAGACGGCAACCTGCGCGTGGAAGGATACAGCGACGTGTGGGCGATAGGCGACTGCGCCCACGTCGCAGACGGCCGCTGCCCGCCCACGGCCCAGCACGCGATCAGGGAGGCCGAGCTTGCGGCAGAGAACATTGCAAGGGCGGCCGCAGGCAGGCCCCTCAAAGAGTTCTCCTACGCGGCAAAGGGCCAGATGGCCGTCATAGGCGACAGGAAGGCCATCGCAAGGATATCGGGGGTAAAGATCCACGGGTTTGCCGCATGGCTGCTGTGGAGGGCGGTCTACCTGCACAAGCTCCCGATGCTCAAGAAGAGGCTGAGGGTGACGTTTGACTGGACAATCAACGTGTTCTTTGACAGGGACCTGACGCACATCAGGGGGTTCAAGGACGAAAGCAAAAACCCGGCTGAAAAGACAGACATCGAAAGGAGAGAGAAGAGGAGGAGGAGCCTGCAGGCGCACTAGGATGTATTATAATATGTCGGCAGCGCAAAGATTTAACTGCCGTGTAGAGCAGGCAGGGGTGCCTGCCAGTTGTCTTTTCTATCACGAGCTTAGCTACCCTTATAAGCATGTAAAATGTAGCAACATCTGACAAAGGTTTTACGGCAGAGAAATAAAGTCGTGTGACTTTTGTAAGAAAGCAACTACAACAAAGTGAATAAGAAATGACGAAAACGTTTGAAGAATTGGGCCTGAGCGCAGAGTTGAGAAAAGCGCTCAGCGAAAACGGATTTGAGGCGCCTTTTCCCATCCAGGAAGCAGCGATCCCGCTCATCTTGGAAGGCAGAGATGTCATTGGGCAGGCGCACACTGGGACCGGCAAGACTGCAGCATTTGGACTGCCAATATTGGCCAAAGTGAGCAACGATGGCCCCGTCCAGGCGCTGGTGCTTGTGCCGACAAGGGAACTTGCGGTGCAGGTTACAAACGAGATCAGCCGGCTGGCAAAGTACACAGGGATCAGGACGGTCGCCATATACGGCGGCCAGAGCATAAACCTCCAGCATGAGAAGCTGAGCAGGGGCGCGCAGATAATCGTCGCCACGCCGGGCAGGCTCATCGACCACATAAAGCAGGGCTCGATAGTGCTCGACGACGTAAGGTTCGTGGTGATGGACGAGGCGGACAGGATGCTCGACATGGGCTTTATCGACGACATCAAGTTCATCCTGTTCTACGTGAACGACAGCAGGCAGACGTGCCTCTTCTCGGCCACGATGCCGCCAGAGATCCTCAGGCTGGCAGACGAGTACATGAAGAGCAACATGGAGCACATACGCCTCAACGAGGAGGAGGTGACCCTCGAAACAATAGACCAGTCGTACCTGGTGGTGGAGGAACGCGAGAAATTCAAGCACCTCTGCGACTTTATCAGAAAGGGCGACAGGTCGCAGCAGACGATCGTGTTTGCGGCCACCAAGATGCGCGCCGACAGGATAGCGCGCCAGCTCCGCGACGAAGGGTTCAACGCGTCGCCGATACACGGCGACCTGACCCAGAGGCAGCGCGACAACGCGATGCACAAGTTCAGGAAGGGCAGCGAGGACGTGCTCGTGGCTACCGACATTGCGGCAAGGGGCATCGACGTCCCAACCGTCGGGAACGTCATCAACTATGACGTGCCTGACGACCCGAACGTCTACTTCCACCGCATCGGCAGGACGGCGAGGGCCGGCGCGCAGGGCAGGGCGATATCGCTCGTGTCCCCGGACAGGATACCCGACTTTGAGCGCATCCTGCAGCAGACCAACCTCCCGATACGCAAGCTGAATGACGAGATGGGCATCGCAGTGCCAGTGGCACGGCCGCGCCCTGCATTCGGCGGCAGAGGGGGCGGCGGAGGCTACGGCGGCGGCAGGCCGTCTTATGGCTACGGCGGCAGCAGCTATGGCGGCGGCCACCGCGGCTACGGCGGCAGCTATGGCGGAGGCGGCAGCAGCTACGGAGGCCGGCGCGGCAGCAGCAGCGGAGGAAGGCGCGGCAGCAGCTACGGCGGCGGCAGTCACCGCGGAGGCGGCCACGGCGGCAGGCGCGGCGGCTACGGCCGCAGAAACGACGGCTACTACTACTAGAGTAAGCGGGAATCGTTATAAGTCCCGCAGCCTCTCTCTTTTTTCATAATGTCTTTTGGCGTCGACACCCTTGGCGGGCTGTCTGAGAAATTAAAGCAGCTGTCAAACGACAACCAGAGCATGTACGAATCTTTCCTTGACGCCACGCAGCTGTTCAAGCAGGGCAAGATGGGCGACAAAGAGTATTTTGCCAAGATGGGCGAATACCTGGTGGCTCAGTCTGCCATGACCTTCCTTGCCATCCGCGTGATCTTTGAAATAAAGGGCGCGATGGAGAAGGGGTCGTCGATAAAGAACCCGACCGGCGGGATTGCCGCCCCTGCTGCGCCGCCCCAGCATCAGGCCGGCTTTGGGATCGGAGGCTTTACAGACACCGGCGGCCAGGCGGGTTACACGCTGCCGTCGCCCCAGCAACTGCAGCAGCAGGAGCCGACGTTCAAGCCTGTTGACATCGAGTTGCCGCCGAAAAAGGCGACCAAGAGCTGCATCATCTGCGGCGCGACGATCCCGGCGCAGGCCAAGTTCTGCAGCAAGTGCGGCAGGTCGCAATAGCGCGTGCGTGCGTGCGTGCGCGTTTCCAGCCTTCTACAAATACAAGCGTAATTGTAGTTTTTAGTTCTTTTATGGGGGCTTGTGGCTTTGTAGAATAGAAAGAATACACTGGTAATTCTTCGTCGGATCGCTAGTGATATTACGAGGGAAAATGTGGCAAATCAGCCGCAGAGTTAACAGTGTAAAATCGTTTGAAGGAGGCTTTGAGAATCGACCGGTAGAACGCTATCACAACGAGGTAAGGGAGGTCATCAAGGCTCGCCGTGGCTTTGGCAACGACAGGTCGGCAGAGACGTTCCTAAATGGAGTCAGAATAAACCACAACTTTGTCCGCCCCCATACGGGGTTGCCAAACAACATTACACCTGCCGAGGCTGCGGGGCTTGACCTTGGACTTGACAAGCGCAATCCCATGAAAGACCTGATAGCCAAGGCCATAAACGAGCAGGACAAGCACGTTTTCTTTGAGAGGTACGTCATTAACCAGCTTGGCAAGCGGTACGAAAAGCTGATGGTCGTAAATGAAAAGGACTGCATCAAGTTCAAGCAGAAATGCTGGATAGAAAAGCCAGAGTGGAGGGAGATAAACGACATTTTGAGGGTTAATGGCTTTAGCTGGCTATACAATGGAAAGGACAGCTGCTGGATAAGGATGCAAAGTTAAAAGCAAGACGGGCTATCTATGCCTGATAGCCGGTGGAACAACGGGGATTGGCTAGTCCTGCCATGAACCCTGTGTAAGCGGGGAAAAGGATACTGCGTGAGCAGAATCCTGGCCGTGCCACGAATGTAAAACGCATCTTCGCGCCCTGCCGTTCAGGGAGTTGATTACGTAAGGAGATGGGCCCTGCGGCGACGCTTGGCTGACGTTCTGGCTAAATGGCAGGGGGAAACGGCCATGAAACGTTGTCGGCTATCGTCGCCTTCTTTTTGGAATGCAAAGTTAATCTATTTCCTCTTGCTTTAGGGTATCTTAGAGAGGGTAGGGCTTTCTAGAGGCCCGCGCTTGTCGGCTAATAACTGACTTGCGCGAGAAATTCCAAGCAAGCATCATGGGCGGCGTTTGATGGTGCAGGTCACACACTTGCATCATCATTTGTGCGTCGTGCGGTGATGCACCAACCCCGTAACCAGTCGGGCAATATCTCCCCTCTCTTCCTCCCTATATTTTCATTCTTCATGATTGCGACGGAGAATCCCGCTAGTGTGTAGAAATCAAACATTCTCGCTGCCCATGTCCCTAATTGAACAGCCAACCATCAGCCCGCGACCCGAATTGAGCAGGGGTGGGGAAAACTCCGATTTTTGAACAGCGTATAATTCCAAAACTACTATATAAGTAGTAACCATTACGTTGGCCTGTATTATATAAGCATGTCACCATTATAATGGTGACCTTTAATAATAGCATATGTGATATATCAGCAAATGGCCAGAACACCTAACAGCTCTGATTTTACTGTAGAGGCCCGGGATGATGAGATCCTCCGATTCCTCTATCAGCATAATCCTTGGTGGGTAAAAAAACCAATAGCTGAAGCCAAGGTCAAGCCCTTCAAAAGGCGCGATTATTATAAAATTGTAAATAGATTAGCTGATGACAAGATTCTAGCCCTGATAGGTCCGAGGCAGGTTGGCAAAACAACAATCGTTTACCAGCTAATTGAAAAGTTGCTTAGCGAAGATGGAATAAACGCACAAAATATTTTCTTCCTTTCACTTGATGATCCCTATCTTAATGTATCAACCAAGAACCTTGAAAGGATATTCGAGCTGTATGCCACCAACATTTTGAAACGACCCCTCGATGAACTCAAAGAGAAAGGAGCAGAGCGAATCTACATCTTTCTCGACGAAATACAATCTGTGGACAACTGGGAGGTCATATTGAAGCGATGGTACGACCTTGGCTACAAAATGAAATTTGTAATAACCGGCTCGTCTAGCGTCAGCATAGTGGATGGAGCCTCTGAAGCCTTGGTAGGTCGCATACACCCGCAGATAGTCTTGCCAATGAAATTTCTGGAGTACATTAGATTCAAGGAAGGCGACATTGCAGAGCTTGTCAGATCAAACAACAAGAGAATGCGTACTGCGCTCAAAACAACATTAACAGAGAACAAGCCCGAGGAATTTTACAGGGTTGTAAATGAAGAGTTCAAAGCATTGCTGCCATACAGGGATAGAATACTTGTCCACCTCAACCAGTATCTGATCAAAGGCGGCTATCCAGAGATTGCAAGTACCAGTGACATGACAGTTGCCGCTCAGTATCTAAAAGATTACATCCATCTTACCATCTACAAGGATATTGTAAGGACAAAAAAAGTCAGAGATCCGGTTGCATTGGAAAACCTCTTTGCCATACTGGCCAAGGGCTCTTCTCTAATAGTGAACCGCGAGGAACTTGGCAAAAATCTTGGTTTGAAACGGGACACTCTGAATATGTACATCTATCTGCTAAAGACAGCTTTCCTGATCTCAGAAGTAGAGTTCTACTCTGAAAGCAGGGTGAAAAGAGCACGTAGGGAGAAAAAGATCTTGATAAATGATGCAGGCATAAGGAATGTTTCTGCGGCAGTCTTTGACGAACAGACTGTAGCAAACGACAGCGAAATGGGAAGAATAGTTGAAACAGTAATAGCAGATCATACAAGGAGACTTCGCTTCAATTTGGAAGCAACGGCATTTCCTTCCCTCTTTTACTGGCGAGAGAATTTTGAGGTGGATTTCGTAATAGATCCCTTCAACAAGATACTCCCAATTGAAGTAAAGTACAGGCATAGCATAGACGAATCAACTGATTTGCAGGGTCTAAGAACATTCGGTAGAAAATTCAGACCTCCACTATATTTGGTAATCACAAAAGACAGGATTTCTATTCAAGGCTCAACTGTGATGATGCCTGCATGGCTTTATCTTCTAATGTGCTAAGCAAAACACGAAATTTTCTTTTTGTCAGTAGCTAAAAAAGAGTAAAAGCGCCTGATTGTGCTTTTTCCATGAATTTGCCAGTATCAGAAGTAACACTACTTGGATTCTTCGCCTGCTTTACGGATTCCCATGCGTTTTCGATATTCTTCCCAGCCAGTCCACCAGTAATGGCCCGGATGCTTGGGAACCTTTTCGCTCATTACAATATGTTTTAACGCTGTTAAATTCGCGGCTGGTCGCTAGCGATTTTACGACGGAGAAAATGTGAAATCAGCCGCCAACTTAACAGCGTCCATTGTATCAATGATACTAATGGTATGGTACAACTTTATGGGATTGATGGAAAAACTATCATGAAGAGCCAAACCACTATACTCGCGGTCTGACTGCATCTTGCCTGCACCAAAATAACCATTTAATTATCAGCATGAGGCAATCAAGTGGCATGGCAAAGGTGTTCAACGGCAGGGCCGCGACCGAGGAGTACATGTCGACGCACTCGCTCACTTTTTCCACTCCTGAAATGACGCTGCGAAAGTTTGCCCTGTGGCTCGGCGAGACGGTCAGCTCGCCTTCCGGGCCGGTGCCCCGCCTCATGACGTTCATCGAGGAAAAGGGGGCCAAGAGCGACGCCCAGCTGGCGCCGGACACCGACGACTCTTTCAGGCCGACAGGGGCGGTCGCAGACATGTACGGCGGCATTGCAGTGGCGGCGGCAGCGGCTCCTTCCGACCAGATGACGCCTCCAAAGCTGACGCCCCTCGACAGGGAGACGCTCGAGCCCGAGCCCCGCTTTTGCATCAACTGCGGGCAAAAGCTCAAGGCAAACGCCAAGTTTTGCACAAAGTGCGGCAGCGCCCAGGGCTAGTTAGCCGCCGGCATAGGCGCGGTCCTTCTTTTTCTCCCGCTCTTCTTTGGCTGCAAGGTAGCACTCGTTGCAGACGGTCTTTGAGAACAAAAAGTTGAGCGAGTAGAACCTGACCCTGCCGCACGACTGGCACGCCTGCATGATGCGAGAAATTATTCACAGACGCCGATAAATCCCTAGCGAAAGGCAGAATAGCTGACCCGTTCTATCACCAGCCTGACAGCGGCGTGAAAGATTCTTTTAGGCTGGTAATCACGGGCAGCCCCGGCACGGGCAAGCACACGAGCGCGCGCATCGTGGCCGAAAAGCTGGGCGCGCAGGTGATCGACATAAACAAGGTCGCGCTGGACAGCGGCAATGCAGCAGCAGCGGTAGTGGTGGCAAGGACAGACCGCGGGCTGGACGTTGACACCAAAAAGCTGGGGAGGCTGCTTGCCGCGGCGCTGAAAAAGAAGGGGAGCTTTGTGGTGGTGGGCCACCTTGCCCCGTACGTCCTGAAGGCGAGTGCTGCAAAAATCGACATGGTCGCAGTGCTGCGCAGGTCGCCTTCCAAGCTGGAATCGAACCTGGCTGCCAGGAAATACGCGCGTGAGAAAATAAACGAGAACGTGTCTGCCGAGATCCTCGGCGTGCTGCTTTACGACTCGATCAAGGCGTTTGGCAGGCGCAGGGTGGCCGAGTTTGACACGAGCAACAGGACGCCTGACGAGACCGCAGGCGAGATTATCGCGGCATTGCAGAAAAAGGCGCCAAGGAGGACAGGTATGGTGGACTGGCTCGCCGTCCTGTCGGAAGAGGAAGTGCAAAAGTTCTTTGCATACTAGGGCGTGTCAGCAAGGCGGCTTGTTCAAGAGACCGGCAGGCGCATCGTACACGTAGTGTGAGCAAGGAGCAGCAGCGGCCGCTGCAGTTCCTTTACCTGACCACGACTGGATGGAAGACCGGCAGGCCGCACCGGATAGAGATCTGGTTTGTCGAGCGTTCCGGGAAATACTATGTCGTGTCAGAGCACCGTGGGCGCTCGCACTGGGTCCAGAACACGCTTACTGCGCAACCCCCGTGTGTAGTTCAAAGTGGGCGGGCAAGAGTTTGGCGGGACGGCGCGCACGCTCAAACCTGCATCAGAGCTGGCGGCGGGGCAGTTTCAAGGCTGATGGATGCCAAATACAGGTGGAGCCGGGGCCTCATCATAGAGCTGGCGCCGGCAGCACGCAGCTCTATGCCTTTTTCCTGACGGCCTCTCGTACTGCGTCCGCAAAAGCCCAATAACCTGCGCGATGTCGCCGGCGCCCCCGATCTCGTAGCTTGCCCAGCCTGACTGTGGGGCGACGTGGCAGTGGCAGTGGCGGTAGTGGTAGTGGGGAGGGGGGGCGCACACGACACCCTGCCTTCCGAGAGCAGCTTTTTGATGGTCTTGGCGGGCAGGCAGGCAGGCAGGCGTATATGTATGTCGGCCATCGCGCCGCCCAAGTGCAGGTGCCCTGTCTCCTCGCCGGCCGCCCGGAAGACGACGCTGCCAAACTGGTGTTCGTGGACGGTGGCGCCGTCCCGGGTGAGCAGCTCGCTTTTTATCGCCTCGGCGGCGCCTTCCATGTTGCTATCTTGGCGGCGGGCCGGCACAAAAGATAATTCGTATATATACTAGCGGGCAATTGAGAAAGGCATGGCAGCGGTCGTAACAAGGAGATTTGGCGAAGAGACGCTTCAATTCGTCGGAAAAAAGGTGGCTGTGGAAACTTCGGATAACAAGATTTACAACGGCACCCTGGCCGGCATCGACGACAAGCTCGACCTCGTGCTTGACAACGTGGAGGGCCACGGGATCCTGAAGCTGATGCTGAACGGCGCTTTTGTAAAGGAGATACGCCTCATGGAAAAGCCGTTTGATTTCAGGGCGCTCGCAGAGAGGCTCGAGCGGGCGTTCCCCGGCCTTGTCAAGATACGCGAGGACGTGGGCGCGATAATCGTGATGGACAAGATCAAGGTGACGCAGGCGGGAGTCGAGGAGGGGTCTGGCCTGGCAGCAGACAGGGTCAGGTCCATCTACGATTCCTTCATGAAGGAGACAAAGAAGTAGAGTGGTCTTTGAGGTCCGCTACACGGATCTTGCGGCGCGCATAGGCAGGCTCGAGACGCCCCACGGCACCGTGGAGACGCCGGCGTTCGTGCCTGTCGTCCACCCCGTGAGGCAGACCATCAGCCCCTCTTTTCTGAAAAAGATGGGCTTTCAGATAGTGATAACAAACGCGTACATCACTTTCCGCCATTACGGCGACGAGGCGCGGAGGCGCGGCATCCACGACATCATCGGCTTTGACGGCGCGGTGATGACCGACTCGGGCGGTTACCAGGTCCTGGAATACGGCTCTGTCGAAGTCGAGCCGGCAGAGATGGCCCAGTTTGAAAAAGACATCAAAAGCGACGTGCCGATCCCGCTGGACAAGCCGACCGGCTACGGCCTGCCCTACGAGAAAGCCAAGGAGTACGTCAGGATCACGCTTGAAAACTGCAAGGAGACCCTGCAGGTCGCAGGAGACACGGGCGCAGTCTGGGTCGGGCCGGTGCAGGGCGCAGAGCACTATGACCTGGTGGAGCATTCCGCAAGGGCGCTCGACCAGATGGGCTTTCAGCTCATGGCGCTTGGAAGCCCGGTCGAGGTGATGGAGGCGTACGAGTTTGCGACGCTTGCCCGCATGATAGCCCGCTACAAAAAGGCGATACCGGCCAAGCCCATACACCTCTTTGGCGCAGGCCACCCGCTCACGATACCGCTTGCAATCGCGCTTGGCTGCGACATGTTTGACTCGGCGTCGTACATGCTGTACGCCAAGGACGACCGGTACATGACGCCGCAGGGCACAGTCCGGCTCGCAGACCTGACGTACCTGCCATGCCAGTGCCCAGTCTGCTCTTCCTACAAGGTAGACGAATTAAGAAGGTCGCTGCCAAAAGACCAAAAGACCATCGAGGTCGCCAAGCACAACCTGCACGTGCTGAAAGCAGAGGTGGACGCGTGCAAGCAGGCGGTGATGGACGGCAGGATGTGGGAGTACGTGATGCAAAAGGCGAGGGCGCATCCCCGGCTCATGGAGGCGGTCCAGCTTTTCGGCGGCGAGGAATTCCGGTTCCTGGCGGACAACACGCCGGCTTTCAAGGAAAAGGCGATCCTGCTCTTTGACGCAATAGACCAGCACAGGCCGGAGGCGCGGCGTTTCAGGCAGATGGTGGCCACAACGACGTTCAGGCCGAAAAAGACCGACATGCTGATTCTGTTCCCCGAAGGCGAGGTGCGCCCCTTTTACGCCACAAGGGCGTTCAAAGAGCTTGCCAAGAAATTCCCCGGCGCGCAGATCGCCACATACAACCCGTTTCTCGGAGTGATACCTGCAGAGGTGTCCGACGTGTTTCCGGCGGCGCACAACCTCGCAGGCAGGCTGGACCGCAAGATAGAGGACTATCCGGCATTTGTAGAATCGCTGGACGCGTTTTTGGAAAACAACAGCTTTGAACAGGTGATAATAGTGGCAGACGGCTTTATGAAACAATACACAGAGAAGAAAAAACTGAAAGCCGGCAGGGTCGAAGACTATTCTGACCACGTGATTGACCGGCTATAAGAGGCTGCCGCTGCTGCCGAGGACGCCTGCGGGCGCAGTAAAGCTCCAGAAAGAGCTTGCCGGAAAGGTGATCGCACGGGACGATTTTGCAAAAGAAGAGGTAGAGACTGTGTGCGGCGTCGATGTCTCGTACAGGCGGGACGGCATGGTGGCGCAGTGCGCCGCCGTCGTGATGGATTCCAGCTTTAACGTCCTGGAGCAGGCCGTGACGAAAAGCAAAGTCACGCAGCCGTACATACCCGGGCTTTTCATGCTGCGGGAGGCAGGACCCGTCCTGCGCACACTTAAACTGCTCAAAAGGCAATACGATGTTTTGATGGTGGACGGCCACGGCCAGCTCCACCCGCGCTGGTGCGGCCTGGCCTGCTTTGTCGGAGTTACTCTTGACAGGCCGGCGATAGGGGTGGCCAAGAGCCTGCTGTGCGGCACAGTCAGGGACGAAGACGGCAGCATCGAGATCGGAGGGGAAAAGCTTGGGCAGATGGTGAACGACAGGCAGTACGTGAGCGTCGGCCACAGGGTGAGCCTCGAGACTGCCGTCCAGATTGCCAAAAAATTCACTAGGGACGGGGTGCCAGAGCCCCTGAAAATCGCGGACGCGCTCTCTAGGCGGTGATCGCTGCCACAGCCGGCGCTGCCGCCGCCGTCGTCACTGGCTTTTCTTCCTCTGCCTCGCGCTTTCTGGCCCTTGCCAGCCTGCGCGGCGCCTCATTATATTCGTGCATGTAATAGTCGCACATTTTTGTGTGATGAATTGATCGTCAAACGACTATTAAAATTTTGAAAAGAAAAGAGAAAAGGTGGGAGAGACCCTTTTAACCTTCTTCCCAGCCCTTGCTGAACACACCGTTCTTGTGCAGCGGGACTGGCTGTCCTGGAGTGTACTGCATCGGCCTCATCCAGAATATAGCGTGTGTCGGGCACACACCAACGCATGCACCATCGGAGATGCATCTCTCTGGATAGAACACGAATGCCTTACCCCTCTTCCATCCTTCCACCGGCTTGACCCTGAGCACATCTGGACCGAGGGCGGTGCAGATCTCTACGCAGAGTGCGCAGCCGATGCATCTTTGCTCATCCACATCTGGAAGTATAGCAATTGGCATCTATTAATTCACTGAACGTTGACAGTGCGTGAAAGTATTTAAACTGTGTGGCATTGCCAAAACGCTGTTATAACCATCTCAATCAGTCGGCTGCTGAGCGACTTTTACCTGTTGACCACTCTGACGGCTTTTGAAATATGGGTCGACAGTTTGGGCTCTGTCAGGCTGTCCGTCAAAGTCGCCTTGATGGTGTATCTGTCGGCCTTGGAAGGAACCCAGTCGGCGCTAGAAAAGGCGTCAAAGACGCCTGGGGGAGAATGGATAAACATGGGGATGCTCTGCTTGATGGGCTCGTAAACGACCTTTGTGTAGACGAGCCTGCCTTTGGAGTCAAAGATCTCAAAGGTCAGGAAAGAAGGGGACGCTGCCGGCCAGCGCATAGGTCTCAGGGTGACCTGGAGGACAGAGTCCGTGCCTACCGGGATCTTGGTTAGCTTGTTATCTGTGTCAAACCTGTCTACCGCCCGCAGGTCGCGCATGATCCCTTTCATGTCGCCGAGCACCACAAGGTCCGCTTTCCCGCTGCCCAATTCCCACCGGAAAACTGCAGAGCCGTTGTTTTTGCAATATCCGTAATTCGCATGCGAAGGCTCTATGCGAGAACAGTACGACATCCTGTCGACTACGATCCGCGCCGTTATTTCATAATTGTCTCCTTGAGCGGGCACCCATTCCGTGCTAATCCTGTAAGGATAGTCTTCTTTTTCCGGCAGGATTGACTGCCAGCGTATGAACTCTACCCTGTCAGAGTTTTTTGCCTCGATTATCCACATGTTAGGGGCAAAACCCGGCGGGCATTCCACGCGAGGATCAAATTCCGCCGAGATGACGACGGGCCTGCCTGCCTCTGCCTCTTTGATAATAGTATTCCCATCTCTGGACAGGATCTTTACGTCTGCTTCTGGCCAGCAGGAAGTCGCAAATGCGGCTGGGGCCACTCTGGCAGAGGCAAGGACCGATGCAAAGAAGAGGGCTGCTGCTGCGGCAAGCGCCACCAGCAGCAGGCCGGCCTTTTTCAACCAAGCTTGGATATTTGCGGTCACTAATATCTCTTTTACAGAAGAGTTTTACAAGCGCCCAGCGCCTGCTATATAACAAACAAAAGAAAATGAAATAAAGAGAAAAGAAGAGAAAGAGCTGTTTTTTACTTGCCGCCCTGTCTCAGAACGTCAACTTGGCCGCTGTGCAGCCAGTCCTTGAGCTCTTCGTGGCTCGGCTTGGCGTCGTGCTTGCCGGCCAGGTGAAGATGCAAAAGAACATAGTTAACCTGGTTGAGCAACGGCTTGTTAGCCTCGTCGCCCTTGCGAGCCTTATCCTTCAAGTCAGCTGGAACAGTCTTCCACCAGTCTTCGAATTTCCTAACCATAAGCCAAGTGTTGCGAATGGAACTTAATAAGCGTTATGGGATTTTGTAAACGGTGTTATAGTTGGTTTCCCGGCTCGCCAAGCAAAATATAGGGACGGTGTGTGATGTGCATATGCCGTGCCGTTCAAGCTTTCCGACCTGCAGCAGGCCATGCAGGCTTACCGGCAGTTTCTTGACGGCGGGCCGCCGTCGGCGCACCACGCCAGATACGTTTTCCCGTTCTTTGCAGGATCGTATTTTTCCTACCGTAAAGTAGACGTAAAGCGCGTCGTCGCCGTTGCAAAAGCTGTAAGCAATAATGACCCTTCCTACCTCGAC
>NZ_JBBIHK010000003.1:0-52561 GCF_037447015.1 Nitrososphaera sp.
TTGCCACCATCATAGGCCCCGTGGACAAGGACGCGTCGGGCAAGCCGCTGTCCGCCTCGATGAAGAGCACCATCGAGCGTCTCAGGACGTGGGACAGCAGGAGCCAGGTCCACGAGCCGGTCGACCGCAACTTCCGCCAGGCGTTCTCAGAGCTTGACAGGCTCAAGGACAAGCTGGCAGTCGGCGACGCGGTGATTGAAAAGGCGGCGTACGTTTACCGCAAGGCGCTTGAAAAGGGCCTCGTGAGGGGACGCTCTATTTCTGCTCTGGTAGCGGCTGCTCTTTACGCGGCGTGCCGCGACACCGAGACGCCAAGGACGCTCAAAGACATTGCAAACGCAAGCAACATCAAGAAAAAGGACGTGGCCCGGTGCTACCGCCTTCTGATACGCGAGCTTGACCTGAAGATGCCTGTCGTCGATCCTGTGAAATGTGTCGCAAGGATTGCAAGCAAGGCCGGCCTGTCTGAAAAGACCAAGCGCAAGGCCCTGGAAATCCTGAAAAAGGCAGAAGAGGGCAAGATCTCGGCCGGCAAGGATCCGATGGGCCTCGCAGCTGCGGCGCTTTACGTGGCGTGCGTGATGAACGGCGAGAACAAGACGCAGAAAGACGTGGCAGAGGCGGCAGGCGTGACAGAAGTCACGATACGCAACCGCTACAAGGGCCTAAAGACGCACCTCAAGCTCTGAGGGCGGCCACAAACTTTTTCCTTTCCTGCACCAGCTCTTCAAGCGTCTCTGCCGCTTCGGCCTTTTTCCCGTTGCCCTGTTTTAATTCAGATTCCAGGATGCCGAGGCAGGTGGCGATGTCGGCATCTATCGAAAGCAGCGCGTCCAGCTTTTCCTGCATGACGGCGCCGTTTGGCGTGAGAACGTCTGTATAGCCTTCAGGCATCTCCTGCGCAAGGCCGCGGAGCAGCGCGTCCAGCCCGCGGTCATGCGACAGCCGTGGCAGGATGGCGCGCACCCTCGTCCGGATGTTCTGGCCCGTCTGGCGTGCAAGGGCGCGCATCTCGACGTAGCTGGACCTGCCCGCAGACACGCCCTTTTGCACTATGGATGCTATCCTGACGGTCTCGCCGGCGTTGCCCTCCAGTTTGCGCCCCCGGACGTTGTTATTGTTGTTGTTATTGATACGACGATGCCTGGGCAATGGAGAAAATCCTGTCCGGCCGGCTTAAATGCCTTACCGAGTCTCCTACTGTACTTCAATCGCGGCTTCGTTAAAGCCCTTTTTCACAAGGTAGTTCTTGACGTCGTCTCGGTGATCGCCCTGCAGCATGATAAAGCCGTCCTTGGCCGTCCCGCCGCAGGCAAACGTGCTCTTTAGCTCCTTGACTATCTTTTGCATGTCCGAAATCTTGGGGTTGATACCCTCTATGAGGGTCGTCGTCTTGGAGAAGCGGCGCGTTTCCAGGCGGACGACAATCCGGGCGTCCTCCTTGTCGAGCTCCCCGCAGGCGCATAGATCGTCGGGGAGACCGCATTTTTTGCAGATAAGCGCCATCGAGTAACTAACTCGGTTTCCACGATTCCTATTATTAAGCCTTGTTGTGGCCCTCGCACACAACAGATATTTGCATGCGGCTGCACAGTAAAGTCGCAGTATAGATACATGGCGGCCAAAGAAGACAACGGTGCCAGAATCAAGAGCGCGGCGTCGATCCTGCTAAAGGGAGGGACGCTTGTCAGCGAGCCGTGCGAAAAATGCGGAGGGGTGCAGGTCAGGTTTGCAGACAAGGTGTCCTGCATAAACTGCGGCAACGAGTCAGGCAAGAAAGAAACGCCTGCGGCCGGCGCACCCGCTGCGACGGTGGCGAAGCAGCCAGAAGTATCCCCACCATCGGCATTGCCATCTTCAGCCGCAGCGGCAGCCATAGAGGCCAAGATAACCGCTTTAGCGCAGGAGCTGAAGGACGAGAGGGACACCGCCGTGCAGAAGGAGAAAGCAAGCCTGCTCGAGACGTACCTTCGGATACTGGAAAAGATGCGGGCGCTCCAGCTCGGCTAGCAGGGCAGAAGCAGGGAAACGGAATGTATTTAAAAGAATGAAACCAGACTAGTCCCGTTGAGCAGCAAGAAAAAGAATGCCCCGTTGCCGGCCTCCAGTGCAGGGCTGCTGCGCTTTTTCGAGGATGAGACAAAGGGCATCAAGGTCAAGCCAGAGTACGTGCTGGCCGGCGCCGGCGCCATGATAGGCGTGTCCATAGCAATCAGGATAATCTTCCCGGCTGGCTGAGCCGACGAGATATGTTGACGGCAACAAGACAGGGTGGCGGAGGAAGAGAAGCAGGCGGCAATGGTGACGACGACGTCTCTAACATCCACAGGCGCTGGTCTTTTGCAAGGCTGACCCCGACCACCCTGAGGGCGTCCTTTGCCATGACGCTTGCGTGCGCAGGCGCAATAATAGCAGCATCGCACATCTTTCACCTTGGTACAGGATTGGCGGGGCTTGCGGTGCACCTGCCGGCAGGGCTTGCGGCCACGGCAGGTCTGGCGTTTCTGGACTTTGCCATGCTGCGCGGCACGCCGGTCAACAAGCTGTCCAAAGTGGTCCATGTCTCGTCGTTTGCAAACCTGCTGTGGGCGCTCACCGTCCTGGCAGGGGCGCTTGCAAACGCCGTCTTTGCAAAGCAGGGCGAGGGCTATATCGTGGCAGGCATGTTCCTGGCAGCCGGCCTGAGGGTCGGCATATTCACGTCCGTGTTCGGGGCAGGGGTTCTCAGGGCCGTTGCAATATGCCTTGTCGCCCCGGTGCTTTTCGCGCTATCGTTCATCCCGCCCCAGTACTATGCCGCTGTGCTGGTAGAGCCGGTGGTCGGCCTTGCGTTTGGCGCCCTGTTTGTGGCCCTTGCCATCACGTGGGCGATCATCGCAGACAGGGCCGGGAGGCCGCAGGTCGAAAGCACGTTCAGGTTGTTGCAGGCGTTCCTGTCGGCCTGGACAGAGAACAAGACAGACGGGATGGAGGAATATTTCGAGTCAAAAGCGAGGAGCGAGAGCGTGTCGACCAAGGTGCTCACGATGGTGCCGGTGGAAAGTGCGCAGGCAGGGGCGGCGGCTGGAGCAATGACTGCGGCCATAGTCCTGCCAGATGTCCACCCCGGGCCGTTTGGCAACGTCGGCGGCAGCAACCTGCCGCACGTCCTGCACGAGCGGTTTTCGCGGCGCGCCCTTGTGATGCACAGCGTCTCTGACCACTCGCTCAACATCCCCTCGGGGAAAGAAGTGAGCAGGTACGTCGCCGGCCTGGACAGGCTGCAAGCCAGAGAATCGGGCAGCACGTGCAGCGAGCCGGTGCAGCGCAGGCAGGGGAGCGCCACTGCGACAGGGATAGCGTTTGGCAGGAGCGCCCTTTTGATGCTGTCGCTTGCGCCAAAGGGCATGGAAGACGTGCCCGACTCTGTCAGGGACGAGCTCGAGTCGCACGCCGCGCGCCTCGGGTTTGGGAACCTGATGCTGGTAGACTGCCACAACGCCATGGGCGACCACATAGGCGACGGCGACAGGGCCGACCTTCTGGCCGCAGCAAAAGCATGCCTTGACGGCCTAAAGGACGCGGATCAGGGCGAGTTTCTTGCCGGCATGGCAGTCATGCAGGACGACGACGACGTTTCGCGCAGCAACCTTGCAGGCTCGGTCGAGCTTGGCAAGGCCGGCCTTGTGGTGCTTGCCCTGCGCACGGCCACAGGCAGGGATTTTGCGATAGCGTGGGCCGACTCGAACAACATGGAAAACAGCGTGCGCGACAGGATTGTTGCCGCTGCGGCGGCTACTACTACTGCTGTTACTGATTCAGCGGCATCAGGCACGGCTACGACTACTGCCACCACCATGGTAGCAGAGGCGTGCTCGTCTGACACGCACGCGACATCGGGCAAAAAGGGCGCAGCCGGCGGCTATTTCCCGCTTGGGAGCACCCAGGACAGCCGCGAAAAAGTGGCGGTGGCGTTTTCCAGGCTTGCCCGGCTTGCCATGCAGAGGGCCCAGCGGTGCAGGTTCGAGCTGGCAGCCGTCACGACGGAGGTAAAGGTCATGGGGTCGCAGTTTGGCGACTACTCGTCGGCACTTGACAGGTCGATGGGCATAACGAAGGCGTTTGTGGGCGTTACCTGCGCGGCTTTTATCGCGCTGCAGATCCTTGCCTGACGATTGCGCGCATCTCGCCGAGATAGCCCCTTGCGTCCATTGCAAACGAGCGGAACTGCCAGACAGGGACCACGGGTATCCCGCCTACAAAGCGCGTGCTCTCTGCGTGGAGCGTGAGTATGGCAGGCACGGCAACCGATATCGAAGAGTCGCCGCCGACCAGCCGCTCCGCCCGCACCGCCTGCTTTTCGCAAAAGCGCGAAATGGACGACAGGTTGCCGCGCTTCCAGTGCTTGCAGTCGACGGCGAGGGCAAAGCCGGCCTGGATGCCGAGCACGTCGATCTCCATCCTCGGCTTTGTAAAGCGGACGTTGGCCCGGGTCGCAAATCCAAGCGACGAGAGCACCTCCGTAGCAAGCCCCTCAAAGTCCTTCCAGGAAAGGCCCTGCGACACCTGCTCGATGTCGCAGCCGGCTTCAAGCGCAAGGGCCGCGGCGCGCAGCCTGTCGCGGCCTGAAAACGACAGGGATGTGTCGTCACCATCACTATTATCGTTGCCACCGCCTTTTCCCTCCGTGCCTATCCCCTTTGAAAGCACATAGTCCAGGAGCGAATCGGCCGCCGACCTGCTGCTGCCGCTGCCGGCGACGCCTGACGCGGCGCGGAACCTTTCCCGCGTGGTCGCATGCTCCATGGCAGGCAGCGCCCTGACTATCATCCGGGCACGGGCAAGGCCGGGGTCGCCGACACAATCATAATTATAATCACAATCACCATCATCATCACCTTTCATGCGTCTCCCCGCTCTTTGGCAGCCCGGCTATTTAAGAAAAAGCATTGAAGAGATGGTTAGTTAGTCGGAAGCAGCAAGGGCGGTGACAACAGAAATAAGCCGGCGGCCATAACGCGCGGGTGTGGCTGACTGGAGAGACCTGACCGTCGTGCTGTGCATGGCCCTTGTGGTTCTGGGCGCAGTCGCGCTAGCCGTGACGGCCCGCTCTTTCTCGCTTGTCACCGGCAAGGTGGTAGAGAAAGGCGTAGGCGTGCTCCAGTTCGAGGGCAGGCCCCGGCTGACAAACACCGTGACAGTCCTGATAACAAGCGAAGACAGGGTCTTTGGGATAGGGCGCGGGACGGTGGTGCAGTATCCAGTCACAGAGGCAGACGCCAGGGCGCTCGCGGTGGGCTCGGACATAAAGTTCATGGTGTCATCGTACAGCCAGACCGTCAGGATAATCGATGGCCTACCGGAAAACGCCGCCTGACTTGCGGCATTTCTTTGCAAGAAACTGGGCAGCTGCTGAAGTGGCAACAGCAGAGAGACCTTGCTTGTTTTTCTCCACCCGCATCGCAAGCTCGGCCACGTCTGCCGGCGTGTCAACGTCGAACATCAGCCTCTCGATCAGGGCGACGCGTGCAGGGATGCCGGCCTGCCTTGCTGCCTGCAGGTGCATCTCGTAGCTGTTGCTGTCATAGTGCGTCTTTATCGCGGCAGGCGGCCTGCGCAGGAGCACGTTTGTCCCGTCGTACCTGACAGAGGGGCAGATCACTATGCACCGCTCGTCCTCCGCCGCCGTGGCTATGATTCGCCGAATATCCTTGGCGTCGAGCAGCGGCAGGTCCTGCGGCACGACGATGCTGGCGACGGCCCCGTTTTTCTTGCAGTACGCGTCTGCAAGCGCGACTGCCGAGTTGACCCCGCTGTCGGACCCCTGCTGCAGAAAGGTGGCGCCGTGCAGGTCTGCCACCTCTTTTGCCCTGCCGTCGCTTGAAACCACTACGATGCGCACGCCTGTCGCTGCAAGCGCCTTGAGCGTGTCGCCAAGCATCAGGCCGGCGAGCTGGGCGCGCTCGCCGTCTGTCAAAATGGGCGAAAGGCGGGTCTTCGAGTTTTCAAACCGCTTGACGGGGACAATGGCAAACGTATCTTCCTCTTTCAACAATGGCACGACGACAACAACACCCCCTCTTTCTCTCCTCCTTCTTTTCCTGCCCCGCCCCTCTTCCTCTCCACCTATCTCCGCCCAAGCAAGTACCTTGCCAGCGCGACCTCGTCCCTGCTGCTTTTCATCGTTATGTTTGCCAGCCTCACGCGCATGCCGGTCCGGCCTTCAATGCGGCCTGACATGCGGCTGTCGCTTTCAGAGATGACCAGCGTGCCGGCAAAATCTTGGTAATACCTTGCGACGCCTTCTGGCGAGCTTGGCAGCCCCACGGCTTTCATGTACTTGGCTGCCGGCCCGCTCACGGCCTTGTTGCCTATCATGGGAGACACTGCGACGACCCTGTCCCTTGCGCGTGCGAGCTCTTGGCGCAGGCCGGCAAGAGCGACCGTAGGGCCTATGCTCGATACAGGGTTGCCCGGGGCGATTATCACCATGTCGGCGTCTCTGATGGCGCGCATTGCATCGGCACTCGGCTTTGCCTTTTCAATCCCCCGGTACTGCACGCCAAGCACTGCCGGCCTGCCCCGGTTCTTGACCCAGAACTCTTGGAGGTGCATGGTAGTAGTTGTTGTTGTTGTCGACGTTGCATCAGCCCCGCCTGGCGCCCTTGCGGCGGATATCATGGTCTGCACGTCGTCGTCAGTGGCAGGGATTATTTTTTCCCGGATTCCAAGCCGCTTTGCGACTGCAGCCGTCACCTCTGACAGGCTCTTGCCCTCCCGCAGCATGGCCGTGCGCAGGACGTGCATCGCAAGGTCGCGGTCGCCAAGGGAGAACCAGGGCTTCTCACCCTTGCTTGCCGCCTGCGCTGGCGCCACCTTTGCCACCTGGTCAAGAAAAGAAAAGGTGTCGCCCCTGACGCCCCACCCCCTCTTTTCGTCGAGCATCCCGCCAAGCCCGTACACCACGGTGTCGATGTCAGGGCAGACGTACAGCCCATAGAGCCAGATGTTGTCGCCTACGTTTGCAATGACTGCAAGGTCGTCCTTCTTTTCCTTTTCCCTCCCCCCTCCTGTCCTTGCAGCCTGCGCAAGGCCCCGCACCAGCTTGACCGAGCCCGTGCCCCCTGCGATCACCGTTATCTTCACCATAGCTATTGACCACATTGTCAATGCAGGGGCGCCATATTATACCTAGCACGACGGAATCCGCAAAAAGCGGCATGGCGCCAAGATAAAGATTATAAAAGGAAGTGGCCGAGATTCCTTTGTGAAGTCGTTATCCGTAGTTGCTGCCGCGACGGTCTTTATCGCACTTTTGGCGTTTGGCGTAGTGCCAAGAGCTTTTGCAAACGACATGAACGCCGTGCTGGTCCCAGAGCGCAACAAGGCAGAGGCCCACTTTATCGGAGTCAAGAACATTGAATTCCGCTACCCCTCGGGCAGCGCCCTTGCCAGCCAGTTTGGCGAGAAGGACACGAGGATCAAGTTTACGATTGAGGGCGGGACGGACAGCACGGACAGCGGCGTGATCAACGCGCTGGCAGCCTTTAACAAAGGCTTCATCGATGCAGGCAGCCCCGCGCAGGCGACAAGCATCAAGCTTACCTATACCGCAGTCGTCAAGCCGGGCCCGGCCAGCACCCTCGTCTCGTTCAAGATCGAGGCGGCTCCGACGCTTGAAAAGTTTGTGCTGAGCAGGGGCGCAGAGCAGGACTTTTCTGGCGAGATCGTTGATGCTGAATGGAGAGGCGTACTTGTAAAGGAGCCCATCGTGGTCAACGCGCCGGAACTTGGCGAGATGGAGATCAGCAGGCCGATAGGTCTGCTTGAAAAGATATATCCCGACTTGGCGGCCGAGCTGGACGCTACGGCAGCCGCTGAGATACTGGACGAGCCGATACTCGACTTTAGGCGCTTTAACCAGTCGATGGACACGTGGCACTTCCTCTTTGACCCTTCAGGCAGCCTGGTAGAGTCGTCAGCATTCTTCCGCGAAGAGAGTGGCGCCAAGGTGGTGTCGATATATTCGCTTGGCGAGAGCAGCTTCCGCGAGGGCACGTTTGAGGCAGAAGAAAAGGACGTGGAGGCGACGGTCAGAGGCACCAAAGTCCAGATACACTCGCAGGTCCCGGCACCAAGCGGCCAGATCCAGATCGCAGGATTTGCCAACACAGACACCACGCAAAAGGACTCTGAGTTTTTCGCAGTCACCAAGGAGGCACCGGAGGGCGTTTCGACTGCCACCGGAGGGTTCCCGATACAGGTGCTGCTCGTGTTCGGCGGCATGATGGGCGCCATCGCGGTATTCATCCTGTGGAAGTCCAGAAAGTAAAGCCACAGCAGCAAGCAAAAAAAGAAAGAGCTGCGCCTTCCACCCGCTTTATTTTATTTCACAACATTGTACATAGTTTATGGATCACAACCCCTATTATTCCTGAAGACGACAGAGAGCTTGCACATATGAGAACAGAGGAAGAGGTCAAGTACGATCTTGACGAGCGCATCTTTGAGCTGTACGACAGCGGGATGACCATCAAGAGCATATCGGAAAAGCTGGAGACGACCCCTGACTATGTCGCTTCCGTCCTCAAGAACGTCTCGGTAGAGACCGGCTAGCAGCATCATTAGCATTAGCAGTTGCAGAGCCAGGCCGCATAATTTTGGCCCGCCCCTCGCTGCTCCCGCCATTGCCCTCGTCGCGGCCGCTTTCATCCCGCAGGTAGCTTCCGGCGTCTGCAAGGGTGGTTATCGTTACCCTCCCCTTTTGCAAAAGCGACCTGCCTGCAAAGCGCGTCCTCCCTATGCCGAGGGCCTCGCCCCTTGCGTTGACGAGTATGACAAGCTCGTTCTCGCCAAGTTCTGGCGACGCTTCCAGAACCGAGTCCCCCATCACGTCCCTGCCGTAGAGGACGAGCTTCTCGGCGGCGTCGCCCACTGCAACGTAATAGAACTTGCCCTCCTTCTTCTTCTTTTTGCCGACCCGGGCGAACAGGTCTGCGCCCTGGAGGGTAGGCGTAAACTGCTTTTTCTTTTTGCCGCCCAGCTTGCCTATGGCAAGCCCGGCCACGCGCGGGTTCAGGGCGACTGCTTTTTCCGCAAGGTCGCGGGAGGCGATGATGCAGACCTGCTGCTTTTTCTTTGTTGCCGGCCCTTCATCCCTTACAAGAAAAGCAAAGGCTGCTGCTCCGGAAGAGGCGAGCGCGTCAAAGGCGCCCCACCTGTCAAGCGCCCTGTTTATGACGGTCTGCTCCTCCCTTGTCGGCCTGCGGTACTTTATTGTTGTGGCGCCTGCCATGTCACTTTCTCTTCCTCATCCGGGCAATGAAAAAGCCGGTGGTGTCGTGCAGGTGCGGGTAGAACCGCCGCGCGTTTCTCACGGCGCCAGAAAACTCCATCCTGCCAAACGACTCGACGCCCCTGCTCCCGTGCGCAAACGGCTCTTCCACCTCGACGCCAAACCTGCGCACCATGCCGTCGACTATGGCCTCGTTCTCCTCCGGCGCAAAAGAGCAGGTAGAGTACACTATCAGGCCGCCCGGCTTAGCGGCATTGACTGCCGCCTCGACTAGCCTGCCCTGCAGGGCCGCGCAATAGTCCACGTCGGCTGGCAGGTGGCTCGTCTTCCTCGACGGATCCCGGGCTATCACCCCTTCGCAGCTGCATGGCGCGTCCAGAAGCACGCGGTCAAACTCGCCAAGCTCTGGCGCTTGCAGGCCGTCCACCGTGCATATGCACGTGTTGCACACGCCGAGGCGGGCCATGTTGAACTCCATCGAGCGCGCCCTCCTTTCCGAAGGCTCCAGTGCGACTATCGAGCCGGTGTTGTTCATCCTCTGCGCCATAAAGGTCGTCTTGCCCCCCGGCGCCGCCGCCATGTCGAGCACGGACTGGCCCTCCCTGACGTCCAGCGCCTCGACTGCCATGCACGAGCTCAGGTCCTGTATGTAATAGTGGCCAAGCATGTATTCGACCGTGGCGCCGGCAGACATGGGCGCCTTTTTCACCGCCATCACTTCGGGGATCGGAGTGGCGGCAAGCTCGAACCCCTTTGCAGCCAGCCTTGTTGCCAGCTCTTCCCTGCCCGTCTTGATCGTGTTCACCCGCAGGTACTGCGTGGGCGGCTGCTCCATCTTGGCCATGAATGTTGTGACATCCGGCACGTACTGCAGGAACCTGCCCACGAGCCACTCGTCGTATCCGTACCTGGCCGCAAGCTCGATAGACAGAGGGGTTTTTTCAAACAGGAGTGCCAACAGCAAAGAGGGTGGCGCGCAGCGTCCACATTTATTTTGCTGTTTTTTGCCGTCCTTCTCTCTCTTTTTGCTGCTACCTGCCGGCGCCGGGGAGCCCAAGCGTCTTTGCCGGCGTGCGGTAGTCGGTCACTATTTCTATGCCCTCGTTTGTGGTGACGCGGATCGTGGAGGCAAGCGTGTCTGGGTCTGGATAAAAGTAGTACGTCTGGCCCGGCTCCAGCGCGTCCCACCTTTGCACGTCGCCTGCGCCTAGCTCTGCCGTTATCCCGGTCAGCCGCTCGGTGCCGGCGTTTGCCACCCGCACCCGGTAGAGCGTGCCCGAGATGTCGGTGGTGTCCCGGGTTGCATCCACTTCAAGCACATAAGGCGGCCTGCTCAGCCAGGCAAAAGCGAAATATCCTGCCGCCAATGCGGCCGCAGCGGCCAGGGCGACCAGAACCAGTTTTACCTGCACGCAGTTTGCTTGGGCGGAAGAGAAGATAAGAGTTTCTTGCTTTTGAAAAGAAATGCACTAACTATCGCAATAGTTATTATTATTACTACCGCGCTTCGTCTTCGACCAAGCCCCTGCGCTTGATGTAGTTCAGGAGCGAGTCAAAGTTGTCCTCTATCTTGTAATAGCGCACCATGTTCTCCAGCTTTTCGTCGTCATAGAAACGGTTGTTGCTTCTGGCTTGCTTTCTCTCTCCTGCTGCTGGCGAGGGCGATGGCTTGGCCACTGTTTGTAATCATCCTAGCTTGTTGATAAACTTTGTACAGGAATGCTATAGAAAAGGCATTCATAAAATGAATGTGCGTGCCGGCCGTAACCCTCCTTCTGTTCTAGGCGGGATTCCGCTGAGCAGCCAACCTGAGCAGGTGCAGGACCCTTGCGCTCTGTTTGGCCTTGCTCCACCCGGGTCGGCAGTTGGTTTCATTCCAGTATCGGGAATCTCAGGCCATTTGTCGTCGCAGCCATCACAGATGCGCTCCCGACTGGATCTCTTTTCTGTTCCGTAGCCAGCCGTCTCCGGCTAATTATCGCTAATTCGGGTGCCTGCAGCGAGGGAGGAGTTTCCTCTCTTATCGAGTCGCCCGCCCGCCGGCGCGCACGTTATATTGATGCCAAAGCCTGCTATTATACGTGTGGCGCGTCTTTATCCCCTCTGCACATGCAGGAACGTCCCTATCGTGTTTCAGCTAGGGAGAGGGGAGAGTACGCGTGCAAAGACAGCGAGAACCTCAGCTTTGCTGCTGCGGCTGGTTGTCGTCAGGGCGAGGAGGGTGAGGGAAATACTCTTGCTCGACCTGCGCGACCTGCTCAGGGTTTTCGCACCGGGCATAGTCCTCCAGCAGGTCCGCGTTCAGATCTAAAAAAGTGTGGCCCCACTTGAACTTGTCCATTATCTGCCGGGCCTTTTGCCTGTCGCCAAGGATGTACAGCGCTCCTGCAAGCGCCTCTGCCGACGACAGCTTGCCCAGCTTGGCATAGTTGACAGGGTTTGCCGCAAGCATGGCAGGCAGGCGCCTGCCTATTCCTGACGAGAACACCCTCTCGTGGCGGGCTACCTCGTCTGCCCTCTCCCACGAGCAGTCCACGGCGCAGACAGAGCCGGCTATTGCAAGGTCCATTTTCGATAGCAGGGTGTCTGAAAACGGGTTGAGCACGATAGTGTCCTTTTTGATAAAGCGCACAGGCTGCGCGATGCCGAATTTTGCCAGCTTGGCCGCGGTGCACTTGAAGGGGTCGTCCTGGCGCATCATGTAGACCTGCGGCTCCACGACGTTCATGAGACGTAATACCATTAAAGCCTATTCTTTTGGCAAGCAAGGGCAGGTTTGCCTGCGCACCTGCACCTGCACCCGCACCCGCACTCTGCTTCAGACGCCGCTGCCGCCGCGCGCACAGGGATTATTATATTACTGCTGCTACGACTTGCCCCAAGTAAAAGTGACCCTCAGGCTGGCCTCTCCGGCAGCCTTTACCACAAAGATGTTGCCCTCGCCGGATATGCTCAGCCCAAACTCGGCCGAAATCGAATCCGGTTTTTTGTCGAGCCTGTCTATGGATTCGATGATGGTTTCGGTCATCGGCTGGATGACTTCAATGAGATCAGAAAGCTTTTTCCCGATTTTCTTCTCCACTCCAAGGGCACGGGTGGTGCGGCCCGGCTTTTCGCCCGTCGCGCTTTCAATGAGGACTATTCCACTGTCAGTCTTGAATTCGATCAGTCTGCCCATTGCCATTGCAGCACAGGGACAGAGTAGAAAAGCATTTCCCCATCAGGCCAAAACCATGCCGCAGGCCCGCAATATTGCATCAAGGCAAGGACAGCATGGCGGCGCCTGGCTGCATCGGTTGGCAGGAGGAGGAAGAGGAGGGGGGACGGGTAGGGAAGGGGAGGAGGCGCCAAAGTTTTTAGCGCCGGCCATTCCAGCTCTCTGCGATTTAATGCCAACAGCACCGTCGTCGTCATCATCGCCACCGTCTGCGGCGGCGATTGCAAGCCTCCGGTTCCCTTTTGAGCTGAAAAGGGACCAAGTGGAGGCTGCAGGCGCGTGGGTGGAAAACGGCTGCAGGGGCTCTGTCATCTTTAGCACGGGCACGGGCAAGACAGAGATAGCGTGGGAGTGTGCGCGCCGCGCGGCCGCCGGCGCCAAGACGTTTCGCATCCTGTTCCTGGTGCCAAGGATAGTGCTGATAGACCAGAACGTCCGGCGCCTGCTGAGCTACGGCATCGACGAAAACGCTATTGGCGTCTATTACGGCGAGCGCAAGGACATGACAAGGGAGATAACCATAAGCACGTACCAGAGTGTGATAAACAACTTTGACCTCATCAGGAACGCCGACATGGTGGTGCTCGACGAAGTGCACCTGGTGAGCGAGAGCGCCTCGGAGTACGACAGGATATTTGACGTCATAGTCGAAGACCACAGAAAGGCGATACTCGGGCTCACTGCCACTATAGACGAGCGCGACCCCAAGTACCAGACTATACTTACCGTGGCCCCTCCGGTAAAAAAGTACATGATAAAGGATGCAGTGACAGACGGCAGGCTCGCCAGGCCGGTCATCGTGGAGGAGCAGGTCAGGTTCACAGACGAGGAGCAAAAGATCTACGACGAGGCGAGCGCGGCCATCAAAGAGATCTCTAGAAAGCTGCAGGCTTACGATCCTGTCAAGATGACCAAGATGCTTGCCCGGGGCGGCGCGAGGGCGACCATGGCCAAGACGTGGTTTGCAGCCGTGCGCAAGCGCAAGGAGGTGCTCAGCTCGACGCGGCAAAAGCTGGCAAGGGCAGTCGAGATTGTGAAAAAGCACCCCGGCGAGCGCATCATGATATTTTCAGAGACCGTCGATTCGATACAGCAGCTGCGCGACATGCTTGAAAGCTCGGGCATCCCTGCGCGCACCATCCACAACGGCGTCAGGAGGCAGGAGCGCCAGGACATCTTGGAGAGCTGGGGCAGGGACTATTTCCCGCTCCTGTCGGTGCACACCCTTGAAATCGGGTATGACGTGCCGCAGGTGGGCATCGCCATCATAATCGCAAGCACGTCGAACATGAACCAGGTGGCCCAGAGGATCGGCCGCGTCGTCAGGAAGGCGGAGGGCAAGGAGCACGCGCTCGTCTACATAGTCTACGTGAACGGCACCAAGGACGACAACATGCTCAGGGTCGTCAAGGCTGCAATAGAAAAGGGAGGGAGGGGAGAGGACGACGGCGCGGCGAAAAGCTCGCGGCATTCAAGAGTCGCAGGCGGGAGGCGGCCGTCGGCGAGCCAGAGGACTCTCCTTGGCTAACCTACCGTGGCAGAGCGAGCGAGCAAGTGGGTGAGTCAACGCCAGATCCGAAAGTCGCGTCCTCCCACCACCCCCCATCTTTCTTTCAAACCCCCGCCCCCGTCATTTCACAGAGCAGCCCTATTCTTTGCAAGCAGCCTGCCCAGCGCGACGAGCACCCCCAGAGCAACTGCAGCTACAAACAGGCCGACCTCGAACTCGGGAACTGCCTGCGCCAGAGTCAGAGTTGCCAGCTTGCCCGCATCCAGAGACATCAGGACGCTGCTGCCGTCAGGGCTGATGGCAAAGCTTGACGGGGCGCCAATAAAGACTTCGTACAGATTCTCCTTCAGCGTGCCGTCTGAGCTTGCAAGCCTCAGAGAGCCTCCAGGCACCTTGTTGGTGTTGAACGTCTGGTAGAACACAAGATCGCTGCCGGGGCTCCAGCGGGGAGAGCCCAGGCTCTCTCCGCTAACCAAGCTGGTGAATTCCTTTTTCTCTACATCAAACACGACCAAGTCCATGCCCGGGCTGGCAGGATAGAGGTTCCGGAGGAACGCTATTTTCTTGCCGTCAGGGCTCACGTCTGTTGCGTAGAGTTTGTCCTGGCCCTGATAGATGACGTCTTTTTTGCCGCCATCCATGTCCATCACCCATATCACAGGCCCCTTGCTTTCGTAGGCCAGCCTGTCCACCTCCTCGTCGACGTAGACAACCCTGCCGTCCGGAGTCCAATCCGCATAGCCAAAATGGTCGTACCTGCTGCTGGCGCCAGCGCCGGGTAGGGGTATTGTCGTCTCTGAGCGCAGGTCGTAAACTATGAGCTCTACCTTGTTCTCGTCTTCAAGCATGCCACCTGCCAGTATCTTGCCCCCGTCAGGAGAAAACCGGGCCTGGAAAATGTAATGCGACGTTGGGAAATTGAGCCTTGTTATCTCTTTTCCATCCCAGCTCATCAATGCAAGGTCCCATCCCCGGCGGGGGCTGGCCGAAAAGTCCTGGTACGATATCAGTACAGAACTTGCGCTGCTGTCTTCTTCTTCTTTTTGTTTGTCTCTGCTAGGCTTCCAGTCGAGTATCTGAAACACTGGCGGGTTGGAGCCGGAATGGGACAGCCTGACAAGTTTTTCGTTACCTATTTCGCTGATCCCGTTGCCTGCAAATACCGGCTCCCTTACGATTACCCGGATGGCGTTGCTCTTGATTTCGTGTGCCGTTCCGTTGGCGATCCATTTTGCAGTTGCCTGTAAAGTCCACGGGCCGGTCATGTTTCGCGTAATGTCAGGGTACATGTAGTACAGGCTGTATACGCCATTGTTGCCGTAGCCGGCCGCATCGTTAAATGATGGTGCGGCATAGCGCGATCCGTCCGGCCTTGTCACGTCTGTAGAGAAAACGACGCCAGAGCCGGGGTCTGTCACGTTCCCTTCTTCATCGTACTTGATCTCCCTGCCGGCGTCAGGCTGGGGCCGAGGATGAATCCTGCCTTCAATTGACGTCCACCATGCCTGCGATATCTCTGAATCTGTAGCCCATATCTCGAACACCTGCTCTTCTGCCACAGTGGCGATAGGAGGGGTTGCAGCTGCCGGCGGTTCCGAGGGCTTTGCGGCAGGGTTGCTGCTGTCAGCAAAGGTGTCAGGTAGAATTTTCGCAAAAAACACGTCCCTGCTGCCCTGAATCTCGTCGGTCCATGCCACGTACGCCCCTCCTCCTCCGCCGCCGGCGGCGATTGCCACCTGCGGCGCATCGACCGTATCGCCTGCCGTGTTGCTGAGGTTAACAGGGCTGCTGAATGTCGAGCCGCCGTCGGTGCTGGCAGCAACAAAGGTCTCATAGTTTGAAAGGGCGTCGCGCCATGCTATGTATACCATGTCACCCCTGCTTGCAATGGAAGGGGCCAGGGCAGTTTCGTAAGGGCTCGTATCCCGGTAGAGGTCGCCTGAAATTTTCTTGACTGTGCCTTTGTCGTTCATCACAAACACGCCATAGCCGTTATAGAATTGCTGCCACGCCCAGACGACCTTTCCATCCACAGGGGATGCTTGCCACCCCCCTCCTACTGCAGGCCCGCTGCCTCTCGGTGTCAAGGCAGACTTGGAAAATGTGCCGCCGCCGTCGGTGCTTTTGGCCAGCACAAGATTTGGATGACCGGGAGCATCTGCGTCGATCCAGGTGACGTATACATTCCTGCCGTCTGCAACGAGCTGGGGCCACGCTTCAAACGGCTTTGCGCCTCGCAGATTCTTTGCGGGCTGGAAGCTTTTGCCGCCGTCGGTGCTCCTTGCAAACTGGATGTCGGCACTGTAATTCCCAGATTCATATCCCCCGATGGACCACGCTATGTACAAGACGTCATTTCCAGGGGCGGCCAGCTTGGCCATCCTTGCCGTCCCAGAACTGTTGGTGCTGACCTTGGCGACCTTGAAGGTGCTTCCGCCGTCCTGGCTTGCTGCGACGAATATTGCGCCCCAGGAATAATTCGATACGCTCCAGGCCACGTACACGCCCTTCTCTGTAGTCACCATCTGTGGGTCGTATGATAGCGTAGCATCAGAGTACTTGATGTCCTTGCTCAGGACAACGGGCTTCTCGAATGTTTGGCCGCCGTCGGTGCTCCTTGCAAAGTAGATCCTGCTCCTGTGATCCGTATCATCCCCCTCCCATGTCACGTACACATTGTTATCGCCAGATACCGCCAGTTTCGGATTGCTGCCTACCTTTTCGCTGACCGTTGCACGGCTGTCAAAAGTAGAGCCCCCGTCGCTGCTTTTTGTCAGAAAGATGCCAGTTTTGTTGCTGGCAGAAGAAAATGTGGTCCACAGGACGTACACTGTGTTGCCGCCGAGAGCAACCATCTGCGGCCCGTAAGAGCTTTCGTCCCTGCTCAGGTTGACGGGTTTAGGGCTGAAATTTCTGCCATCTTTTTGGCCGGGTTCGACAGCAAGGGAGTTTTGGGGCGCGTGCAAGAGCGAGGCAAGCAGAGATGCCATGACGGCAAAAGCAAGGACACGTTTAGGATTATTATTGTCGGATACGCCCAGATGCAGCAACCGGTAAGCGTTTGTCAAGTACCTTTGCGCGGTATTTATCTCTCTGCCCTGCCGCTGAGCCAGATTCTGGTACAGGCTGTAGCAAGAGGGGCCGCCTGCTGCGACGCCGCTTGACAGGCAAACCAGGTGATTAATTATTCACAAAAAATAGCATTGTAGTTCAAGTTCTGCTGAACCCTTGCTCTGAAGATGATATAGTTAGAACAAGATCTTCTGACTGTGGAACTATTCCACATGGAGGTCAAAGTTTGGTCTAGAACCAGTGGTGCATCCAATACTTTTCAAATAACACTTTTTGCATGTGCCATATCCTGTCAGGCATGTGAAACTTGATATCTGGTCTGGGCGAAGCTAGAAAGTTGCCTTTGACAAATGCACTCTTTCCCTGTCCCACCTCAAGAAAACACGAACCCTCGCCATCCCATGTCCTGAGCTTACCTTTTCCTCTGACCTGCACAGCAATGTTATTTGCCACCACCTCAGCTTGGCCATGTGCAAAGACGCCGGCTTTTGGTAGATATGGAACATATCCACTGGGCGTAGGCAATGATGCCACATCTCCTACTGCATAAACTCCTTTGGATTTGGTCTCAAGAGTTTCAGGATTTACTGAAATCCATCCTGTAGTTGGGTCTGTCAGCCCCGCTTCAGTAACAACCTTGGGTGCTTTGTGTGGAGGGACACAAAAGAGCAGATCATACGGTATTGTTATATCGCTTCCTTCAAACTTTAACTCTTTTTCTCCTACTTCGGAAAGCTTGAGCTTTGGATGATAGTTTATCCCTCTTGACTCCAAAAACTCAAGAACCTTGCTCCCGATTTCAGGCCCGACAGCTGGCAGAGGATTTGTTTCGGGAGTAAAGAACTCAAAATTTACGCCCTCCCTCATCCCCTTCTTTCGACAATAATCATCCAAGAGCAGTGCGACTTCGTACGGGGCTGCAGGGCATTTGAATGGTAGTCTTGAAATGCCTATTGCTATGGTTCCTCCCTGGAATTTTTCAATAGCCTCTCTGAATTTAAGGGCTGATTCCAAATTGTAGATGTGAAAGGCACGTTCTTGAAAACCTGGAATCAATTCTGGCGCGTATTCGGCTCCCAGTGCTACGACAAGAAAATCACTTGAAAATTTGCCATTGTTCTTTGTTGTTATCTCTTTCTTGTTCTGGTCTACAATATCTAGCGAGACAACCTCATCATTTATGATCTCTATTCCTTTCCTGCTCAGAACATGCATGTCTTTTTGAACCTGCTCAGGCTGTCTCATGTCCAACATGAGCCACGGGTACGATGGAGGAAATTCAAAATGCTTTTTTCGTTCAAAGAGTCTCACTATAGCTCGGTTGCCAAGTTTATCCTTAAGTATGCTAGAAGCAACTAGGCCTCCAATGCCGCCGCCAAGTACACTGATAACAGCATCTTCACCACCATGCATACCGTTGATTCTCTGAAACCGATTGATAAAAAGTCAGACTGCAGTGCACGGCAAAGAATGTATTGTGATCCCTGTCTGTGTCAACCTCCCCCGCTCTTGTTGTGTAGTATCCTTGATGCTGATTGCAATTAATTATCTTTCGAGTTTGTTGCATAACAAGATGTAATTAGACCGACAGTGACAGTCTATCTGGTTTTCAACATGAATTTATGAACAACAAATCCTTCCTGAAACCTAATCTATGTACTTTCCACAATGCGGGCACATTCTCATCATCGGATGTCCCGTTTCAAGGGGCATGGTCAAGTCTTCTGACAGCAGAGTAAGGCATACGTCCCATGGACTTACTACTGTATCTTTATAGACGACATAAGGATGATCCATGTTTTCCATTATCAAGCAAAGTTGGTCAAACCTGACGTCTTCTGTAATTACCTTTGCATTTTCGAGTTTAAACCGATTAGCGGGGATGTCCAAAAAGTAGTCGATATCTGTTTGAAACCTTAGCATCTTTGAGATTTCTCCAAGTATTAACCTGTCACTGATAAATTGGTTGGAGTTTTCTAAAATAAGTTTTCGAGTTTTATTTTCGTACATCAGATCCAGTATTCTGCTCAAGGGGTCGTCTTGACGAAAAGTAACAATTTTCTTTTTCGGCATCGATGAAACAGAAATGTCTGTTTTACATCTTGTGCCAACTTCAATCATTCGCCTTGCAGACACGGTAGAGCAATCACCAAATTCGTTAATGATGATGGCAAAGGCCCTTCTAGAGTTTTTCCAAATTTCCATTAAATCCCTGAATTTTGTTTCCTTTTCAACTTGTGGAAAGTCCTTAAGCATGATCTCTCCAACCTTGGTCCGGTATTGGGAATCGCGTGTTGGATTCCTTCGCAAATGATCCAATAGATCGTAACCTCCGACGATTCCAACTGGTTTAAAGTCTTCATCTCGCACTATGATTGAATCTACAGTTGATTCTAGATATTGAGCGCACATTAATGTGGCAACCCAGACTTCCCTTTCTTTATGGATATTGATACATACTGTGTCGGTTAATTTTCTTGGGAAAAGTTCTTCCAGCGTTAAATCGGATACCTTCTTGTTATTCGAGATATCCATGACTAACTCCCGTTAGTTCAGGCGATATTTATCAGCCGGGAATGCAGTGCATTGCACAGAAATCTGAATCTTCGAGTGATATAGTATTAGAATGCGTCGCGCATCGGGTGGAAATTTTGATCATGCACTTGTTAAATAATTACGCATTGTTGCTAAAAGCAGTGGCATGCTTCAGGGAGAAAATAGGGCGTATGCCCCATCAACCCGGGCTTGGATAATTGGAATTAGCACAAATATTTCCGACTAGTACACTTCCGTCGAAGTTGGCATATTTGCATCCAAATATCTCAATATATCTTTGCAAGAAATGTATTGTTAGGGCCTGCATACATCAATGTCAAGCCCGCCGATTGCTTTGGAACTTCTATTATAATATCTCCGGTAGTACTGCTACTTGGCTCCAAGTCGGTCTTTTTTAGTGGTGACGGCAGGTTATTGGAGGCAGATTCGTTAATGCTGTAAATGTAGGACTTGTTATCTAGAATGAAGACATACGAGGGATCCACCCTAACTGTGGAATTGCCTTCGTTCTGGAATGTTAAAGAAACCCGAAATGCTTCATTATCTGGCTTTGGCGCATAGCTGTCTATTCTGTCAATACTCGACACGTCTGTCTTGAGCCGTAGCGAATTATCCTTCATGCTTTCGCCAACTGCATACAAGACTTTTGCATCGCCGACTAACTTGGACTCGGAAGACCCGGGCTGGTCAAGAGTGATGCTGAACGACGAAGACCTGTCTGAATAGTCCAATATTGCAGGCGTCTTGCCAAAACTAGGGCTCTCAAATATCAAAAGAGTCCGGATGACTTGATCCTTTGGCAAGTAGATCTGTCTCAGTCCGGTGTCCACAGAAGATGTAATAATACTGGGCGCAATTTCTCCTACATCAGTCTTAAGTTTAAACAAATTTGGCGAGAAGGGGAGTATGTGGCCTATACTTCTTACCGATAGATCCACTGTCAGAAATTTCTGCTTTGATGAAGACACGATTGGAGGATTGTCAATCCTGTCCGATATTGCATAACTGTTTACCTCCATCATAATCCGGCTGTCGTGAACAACATCGTTTGTTCTTCCGGATCTTTCAGCAATCTGCTCCATTTGCATAGTACCATGCGGTTCTTCAGGCGTAGTCGGTGGTCCCTGAGTGATGCCGTAATTCGATAATGAATAGATAATGAGGGCTCCAACAGCAGCGATGGCTGCAATTGCTCCCCCAACAAGCAGGAACCTATTTGTCATCTTTTTCACCGCATGTTGTTAATCAGTGTTTGACGTTGAGTCAGCATCCGCCCCAACGTCTTCTTGGCTCGCGTCTTTCCTCACGTATCTCGCCTTCATCCAGGCCCATTTTCCTCTGCCTGGCCTTGATATACTGATTCAGATGCTCTTCATTGCAGAAAAGCTTCCCGAACCTTTTCAGTTTCGTATTTGAATCTACATCTATTCCGCATACCTCACAATAGTTTGCTGCAGATTGTTCTTCAGCCATGCTATGATTTGCCCATACTTTGTACTTATGGCTCAAGTGTACAGTGCAATGCTCTGGACTTAAGCATCTTGTACCGGACTGTTAGAGATCGAGGTGTTTGTACCTGGCATTTCCATTTAAGATTCCCGTTCAAGAATTTGACCCCATTCGTGTATAGGCTTTGCCATTTTCGTTGTTCATGCCGATACCTCCGGAATTCAATGTATGAGCATGACAGGACACTGGGACCTCTCTGAAACCTTTCTTGCTACGCTTCCCAGCGCCATAATGAACTTTGACGCACCCCCTAACCTTCTGCTGCCCATCACTATCAGATCTGCGTCTTTCTCTTGTGCAAACTTTAGAATTTGTTCGGCTGGGTCGCCTGTTTTAAGTCCTGCAGAAATCTGTAACTTCTCAGAGGAGAACAGTTTTATCTTTTCTTGGGCAAATCTATTCCAGCTATTCTCGACCTCCTTGATGAGAGTCCTTTTCGCTCTAGCTATCAACTCTTTGTCGTTTCCAAGCAGGAGGGTTGCAGGGACTTCTATCTGCTCTACGACGTGACACAAAATGATCTCGGCTCCAAAGGCTTTGGCAAATTCTGCAGCATACATTAATGCCTTATCCGACATCTGTTCACCGTCGTGCGGCACAAGTATTCTCCCAATCTTCAATCTGTTTCAGCAACCACCGATTTGTCTTTCTTCTTCTTCTGCCGCACCTGTCAAGCCCCATTACGCTCTGTCTTGCCATGACACACCGCTTCATTTATCCTTTGAGCAGAAAACTCGTCAAACCGTTCAGACCGGTCTCAAAAGCGTCGTACTAGTCTTCGCAGAGGTTTTGTTGAGAATTGCGGCAGGACAAAACACGTAGGAATCAAGAATAAATGCTTTTGGTACAATACTCTAAAGGCTCTATGCTGCACGGCAAAGAAGCTCAGATCATAAATCTCGGCATTTGCAAACTTGCGATGGCGGGCCAATATTCTTGGATGAGAATGGTTGCCAGACTTTTCTTTCTTTGCAAGGATACGACAGATGTCGTTTCTGCAAACAATTACCCGCATCTAACACGATGCTTCAGAACCAACAACCCCAAGGGTGTAGAAAAACAAGGATGGGAATGATCCGGAACACGTCAGCACTTTACCCGCGCGGTAGACAAGCAGAGGTCGTAATTCATAGTACTGCACAGCAACCCTACTGCTAATAACATAGATGCTCTTCAACTAGAGCATGGTACAAAGCGATTGGTTCGCGCACTTTGACTGGGGCTTGCCTTCGTTTTGCTAGTCTCAGTGGCTGCGGGCGGCTTCTTTTCTGCTTCAGACATATGACGCACGAGGGGGATGCGGAGCACAAAAAGTCAAAAAAGGAATCTGAAACGCATCAATGAAGAATGCCCAAGGAATGTTTCTATATGATGACTGTGCTTTCTTGGGTTCTTCTCCAATTCAGCTTTACCTGAAGAAAGGCAAAGCAAGACAGGCTATTCTCCAGTTGGCATTCGAAGTGTATCCCGCAGTCCTTACTTCTGTCATCATCTTGCATATTGGACCCGTGTTTGGAACTAGGATCTGCCAGACTAGATAGAAGCTGTAGTTTGCAACCACAATCTACGGTTAAGCGCCTCGTACCAAATCGTCTTTAAGACGTACAAAGATGATTTCTTGTGTTGGCTTGTAAGGGAATTTGTGACAGGTATGCTGTTGGAAAAGATTCACATTTTGAACGTATAGGAGATAGGGTCTACAGGTACTTGGGTGGGCACAAGAGGTGTAACATATGCGAGGTTTTCTTAAAAGTGGACGGTAATGCGTGCCCCTGTTGCGGCCTAAAGCTAAGGCAGAGTCCAAGAGGCATGAAGTATAAATGGCAATTGAGACGAATGAAGGGCGACTCTGAATAGCCCAGTAATTTGCCTTGTCAGATGTAATCGGATTGAATTTCACTTTTAGGGTCTTGTACCAAATTAATTATATGATGCGTGATAACCATAACCTACGACAAATCGTTGAGTTTGTCCTCCCTCATTTCACAAAGATTAACGTACATGTTGATAGGAACACTTTTGACATCCCTCATCATATCGGCTCAAAACGCCAGTGCAGGAGGCGGCCACGACCTGCCTCCTGCAAGCATTGGCGACAGAAAGGCTTCACTTTCAGTGAAATCGACGCCCGAGATCGCGAGTGTTTCAGATAGAGTTAACCTGTCCTATACGTTTACGGACCAGACTGCAGGCAAGGCAATCTCCCATGTGACGTACGTTGTCACGATTAACGACTCCAGCGGCAACAGGATATTCTCTGAAGTAGTGCATGGACATGATGGCGCAATCGATCTTCAGTTCAGGCGGTCTGATGCCAAGCCTTACAAGGTTAACGCAAATTACGATAATCTGGCAGCCAGCTATGTCTCGGATTTTGGGAGCCCGATAGTCATCGATGGAGCAGTTCTGTCAAATCCTGGTAGCTACAAAGCAATAATTGAAGTGACCGGGATAGATTTCGATAACACGTTTCTGCCAGATCCCATAAAGTACGAATACAACTTTTCCGTCCTGGAAAATCAATCATTCCAAGTCGATTATGAAGGCAGAGTCTTTAACTTGGACATCCTTTCACCAGTACAGATTTCGACTACAGAGTTCAAGCCGGAGAACAGACAACTGATAATGACTTACCCCGGCACCGATGCGATACACCTTGACGATTTCAGAGTGGTGGCAGATATTCCTAAAGAAATGATGGCAGGACCATTTACTGCCTCATTTGGCAATGGAGGCCAGCTAGACGTCAGGGAAGAGTCGATAAGCGATGATACTGTGCGGTTAATAATGAATGGCACCCATCTTGATGTTACTCAGCAAGATGGTCAATCTCAGGATGAGGAGAATAGCAGCAGCGGCAGTATGGCAAATATGCACAGCATGCAGACATCTGCCAGTTCCGATATGCCTAATGCCATAGTGATTACTTCGACGACGGTCGTGCCGGAATTTCCCCTTGGATTACCATTGGTGTCAGCTGTAGCACTTGCAGCAGTATTAGCCTTTTTCAAAGGAAGGGAAAAACGATTCCTCAACAGGACATAATCCCCGTGCTTACGCGGCAGAGGCGCAGCTGATGTCGCGCAAGGCAACAATTTTCAAAACCTCGCTTGCAACATGTTGTCCAGAATATGCAGGGGACTCTACAAACATTTAGACATGCCAACATAAAAAGTGGTGCACGTACTTGCAAAGAATGTGTCAAGAACGCTACAAGAATTTCTTGGTAGAAAACGAGAGAATAACCATTTTTTACCTTCGCCTCATCCCGACTACAAATAGCCAGATTCCCAGAGTACCCAAAGTCAGGGGTAATAGAGAAGTGAGGTAAAGGTTGCCGGTGTTCATAAATCCGCAATTTGCAAGGCATTCCTTTGTAGGAGGCTGCGCGTTAACCATCCAGAACAGCAGTGCAGTAAGAGCAATGATTGCGGACCCGAGGATTACCAGTTTTTTATTCATTTGATAGTGTCGCCCCCGTCGGTTTAACCCACATTGGTCAGATGATGTTTGTTTCTACGCTTCTCTTCTCTCATAATGTAAATTATCCCAATTAGCAAGAATATCTCTAACGACTTGGCGAGCACTCCTGCAACCTCTATCCTATCCGGCATATTTGTAGGTGAAAGGGGAGCAGGTAGCACAATGGTATAGGCGTACAGCCCGACAAGAATCGCGGTGCCTGCAAACCCAAAGAGATTAACCCGCATGCTTTTTCCATAATAGTCTCTGTCGGAGGTTCCTGAGAAAACCAAGAAAATGTACATGGTTCCATACGCAATTTGCATCCCTCCCGCGATGACGAAGAATATGCTATACTCTAGTCTAAGGGATGCATGCGCAATGTAAATTGAGAGGTGTACAATGCCCCCTGCGATTGCTGAAAGCATTATCGAATATTTGGCAACTTCCAGCCTTGAAATCGATCCCGGCCCGTTGTTGTTGTACTGCTTCATCCTTTTTCGGTAGGTCAGCCCAAGGATTCCGCCTACTATTGCCAGGGGCACGCCCAAGGATGTCGCAATAACAGAATTCCAGACAGTGCCAAAGCGCTCTGTAATTGCCACATTAAAGATGGACCTGTTGCAATCGCAGTTGGCGGTGCTGCTTAGTATTTCTCTGGGCGGGTCCAAAGAACCCAGGCGGGCAGGGGGAGCGTTTGCAGTGCTCAAGACGATCTGATAGCTCCCTGCTTCCGGGAAAGCAAACGGAACTTCAAAGTCTCCTGTTTCATATTTGGTCCAAGGAAATGCCTTTATCCTGTCCCCTTTGCTCGTGTAGACCTCTATCATTGCAACGACGTCTTTGGCGTCATTGCCGTTCCTGTCTTGGACGCTGAACATTATCGTGGTGGGCTCTTGAGGGCGGGCATAATCTGACCCGAGGGCCTGGTATACATAGTACATGCCCTGTGATTCGCTACGCCCGTTGTAGATTGGAAGGTGCTCAAAGTGTGCGTATGATTCTGAAACCAGTGATAGCGGACCGTTTCCAAAGAACAACACGCCGGCAAGCACTCCAGATATTGAAAATGCTTTGCAAATATCATATCTTGAGGGCGCATTCATTTTCCATTCCGCCTTTCTTTTTTAGGCGTTCTCAAATTGGGCACGAAGGTAGGGTATCCCATGCCTCTTTTTCGCGGCCCTGCGAGCAACATCATTGTAATACCGAAAGAAAGATTTCGTGCAGGCAGTAAATTGGCTTTTGGTACAATTCTATAAAATTAAACAGTTAGTTCATAAGTCACACAGGGGATTTACCACATAGCTGTGTCTCCAGAGGAGAGCACTAAGGACATAGTGTATAATTTCATTGCACGCCAGCCCGGCTCTTATTTTAGAGAGATATTGCGCTCACTAGATATCGGCCAAGGCAATCTGCAGTACGCCATAGGTGTCTTGGAAAGAGAAGGCAAGATAACGACAATAAAGGTTGGCGCCCACAAGCACTTTTACCCCTCAGAAACGGACGAGCAGAGCAAGATCATACTGAGCATCCTATCCCAAGAATCGCCTAGAGAAATTCTGATCTTTCTTGCACGCCACCCCGGCTCGTGCCAGACAGATGTGGCAAAGGAGATTCATTGTTCTTCGCCCACCGCAAGGTGGTATCTGATGAGGCTAGAATCTCTGGGCTTGATTTGGAGCAGGAGGAACGGTTCTGAAATAAAATATTACGCAAATACTTCTGTTCCGCAGCTCGCTAATTTGCTCAAGATGTACCGCCCAGGCATCTGGGGCAGATACGCCGACAGGATGGCCGACTTGGTGCGCACGTTTGACAAGGATGAACATGTGAATGATGAGCATATCTGATCTCCTACCGTTCCAATTGACTCACCATGGCTTCTGGTGGGAGGTATTCAGCCTTGCAAGTGCGGGATTAGCGGTGGCGCTGCTTGCCATTGTTCTGCTCGCATACAAGAGGCACAAGCTCAGGAGGCTCGTCCCCCTTTCAGCCGCATTTGCACTATTTGTCTTGAAGGTAGGCGTGCTGCATCTGGACAACTTTTTTCCTGCCTTTCAGCAGCAACTGTCAGTTGTATCGGTGGCAATCGAGTTTGGCATGCTTTCCATGATATTTCTTGCGGTATTTAGACGCTAAACTTACTTACTTGGGCTTCTGGGAGGCAGTACCGGGGTCTTCTATCGCAAATTCGTGGCATCAGGTAGAAGGGCTCACTTATTGCTGCTCCAATGCCATGCTATCGCTCTCCAGAATGAAAGATTTTATTCTTTCAGTGTCGTGAAGGTCATAATGTCCGAGTATACTGTCTTCCCCTCTACTGTAGCCTTGAACCGGTAGCTGTATGTTGCGCCGGGTTCCAAGTCCTTCAACATGACAGAGTGATTCTGATGCGCAGAATTCATTCCCGCCATGCTGTCAGTGGCAGTCTTATCCATGCGGGCAGGGCCCTTGCCATATTCCACTTGGCACGTCACCGGGATGGAAGTCGCTCCTTCCACCATGGCAGAATCTTTGGTGATTCTTGTCACCTCTATGTTGCCGAATTCAAGCATTTTATTGGAGCTGGATGATGACGATGATGATGTCATTTGATTCATTCCCGTGCCAGATTCCATGTTCTTCATTCCGCCGCCTTCGCCTGTCAGCATCTTGTCGAGTCCTCCGGGCCGGGTCATAATACCATACATTTCATTTGAGCTGGCGAAATGATCCTCGCTCTTTTCATTATCGATCATGAGGCCCAGTACGTTCTTCCCCATTATGTGAACCGTTATTGGAACCTGAGAGTACTTTAGAGTATTGCCAGAATAGATGTCTGCAGTTCCCATCATTGCCAGCTCTCCGCCTTCTGCAATTACTGTATCTGAAACATAATTTCTTATCGAGTGTTTGTGCAGGGATGTCCCATCGGGCTTTACCATAGTGAATGTGGCTGAAAATGAACCAGTCATCGAGTCATCCTGGGACTTTAGTTTTATTTTCCAGCTGCCGCCCTGTATCCAAGAAACCTTTCCTTCTTGTATCTGGTTGTTTGCTATTAGTCCAGAAGCAGTAACACCTTTCATCTGTTGCATGCCCTGTCCGGGCTGTGCGGATGCAACATTGGCAGAGACAAGCGACGCGGAAAGAAATACAAAGGCCGTCAATGTTGCTGCAAGTAGCATTCTATAGTTTCGCATCAACAGCGAGCTTTGTTGGATGAGCCCCTAGATAAATAGAGTACTTTACAATTGTAAAGCGTCCATGATCATATAGAGTTGTACCAGCAAGGTAATAACACCCTAACTTCAAGATTCACTGCTTTCCGATGGCATTGGCAGGCATGTTAACAGTAGTCGGGAGTTTCATCGCAATAGTCCTGCTGTTTATACTCTATATCTTTCCTGATGTGATTTGCGTGCCTTTGAGGACGAAGACAGCGTCCGATGCTCAAGAGAATGGAACCAAGGATCCGGTGGTAGAGTTATGCAGAGCGATAAGGGGACATGAGGTACAATAACGAGCCTAGTGCGCTTAGGAAAATTGCGATGTCCATTGCCGCAGGCTTGGCTGCAATAGCTTTCTTTGCACTAATTTTTACATCGTCCTACTTCTTTCTGCCGCCAAAATCCCCTGATAACACAGAATCTGCACCCACAAAAAATACTCTAGCGGGCTCGGGTCTTACTGTGAATCACGGCCATGCAGAATTGACTGTACTGGTAAATGGGGACAAGCTCGACTTTTCTAAGCCAGAATACCAGAATAAGAGTATCCGCATTCACCTGGAAGACAATGATGGCTCGACTCTGCATATCCATGACAGAAGTACACGGATTGAAGTTTTCTTTGAAAGCGTAGGCATGTCGCTCGATAACAATTGTTTGCAAATCCAAGATGGCACATCATACTGCAGCAATTTTGATAACCAGATCATTTTTTCGGTAAACGGAATGGCAAATGCAGGGTTTCAATATTACATTCCTGCAAATGGCGATACAATAGTTGTCAGCTACGGGAAAATCGAACACCACTAATTGAACCATGAATTGCAAGGGGCGGCTCGCAGCATTGTTGTCCGGCACCGCATCTCGTCTCACTACAGAATTAACCGATGCAACGCTGCAGAACCTGTAACGGACAAGACTAAATTTAGGCAACATGGGATTAGTACTACCATAACGATGTCAAGAATAGCTTGCTGCTGGATTATATTTATGATAACGATGATCTCTTTTCTACCAAATCAATGGACGTGGGCGCAGCCGCCCTCTTCTCCCGGGGAGTTGGTGACTTACCAAAAACAAAGCAACTTTATCAAGGAATTTTCAGTTCCCTTTGAAGAGCTCGGCCTCAGAGGGATTACAACAGATTCGCAAGGAAATGCCTGGTTCTATCATTCTACCAATACGACGAGTACCCTTGTCACATTCAACCCCGATAATGGCACATTTGCCAAGTTTCCAATAGAGGATAAGACAGTCTCCGATGAACCAGTAATAAACCTCGCTTCATCCCAGCTTGCCTTTGATGAGAGGAGAAACGCCATTTGGTTCACGGATGCTCGCACAAATTCTATAGGCAGGTTTGATATTGAGGGCGGGGGCGGAATTCGCCTATTGAAGGTTCCTGCTAGTAATGCCGGGCCCATGGGCATTGCCTTGTCGCCTGACGGCAAAGCGGTCTGGGTTGCCGAGATAACAGGCGACAGGATAGCCCGCGTTGATGCCGAATCTCTGGCCATGACAGAGTATTCTACAGGCGAGGACAGCGGCCCTACACTTTTGACTTTTGATGACAGCGGCGTCCTGTGGGCCACGCTTTCATTTTCAAACAGCGTCCTGCGAATCGACACGCAGTCTCTTCTTTCTTCCAACCCCTCCTCTGCAATGACAGAACTGAGGATCGCAGGAGACACCTTCTCGCCTTTTGGAATAGCAGTGTCTGGCGGAAAGGTCCACGTCTCTGATCACGGCTCAAGCAGAGTGATTGTATCAGATGTGGGTTTTGTCAACTACGTCTCATACTGGACCTCGCCTTCGATGCTATTCCCCACGTCCCTTCCAAGCCAGGTCGTAGCAGACGCACAGGGAAACATATACTTCCCCCAGCACGGGGGCAACCGAATATCTTCGATTGACAGGGCAGGTGTTATGAGCGAGTACGAGATACCGACAGGCCCTCTTTCGACTGCCGTTTTTGTGGCGGCTTCTAGCGATGGAAGGAAGGTCTGATTCACAGAGTGGGCGGCCAACAAGGTGGCCTACCTCGATACTGCGATGCAGGTTCCGTTCACGCTCGGTGTGGAAAAAACTACCGTGACGCTGGACCAAACGGGACCAAAGCGCGTCGCCGCTTCCCTTGGCTCCCCTTCTTCAGATGCTGCAGAAATCCCGGTATCCCTTTCAGAGGTGGAAATAGGTCTTGCAGGCATGACCGAGTCTGGCCTCAAAGGCGTGACGTACGAGGCTCAGCCGCCTAGGGTGAACCTGCATGGCGCTAGATCTGCTGAATCAGAAATACAGATAAGGGCTCTGGAAAATGCAAGGCCGGGCAGCTACGTCGCGATGGTCAGGGCATTTGCCCCTGAGAATGACGGCCTGATTGTCTCAAGGCTTTATCCCTTTGAGCTGGTTCTGGACGTGCCAGAGCCTGCTCCCGGTCAAGACAGCGTGATGATCCAGAATTCGCAGCAAGCTATGGACCCTGGAGTTCAGTATGCGCTCAGGATAGCGGCTCCGATTGGGGCAGTCGGCGTGCTCGCATTTGGCATATACAGATGGAAAAAGGCAAAAAGGCGTGCTAGCTGAAGCTCGGCAACAGCCGCCGCCATGGCCGGAATGTTCTCCTCTTCTCTGTTCGTCTCCTGCCCTTTTCATTTCAGCATACTGGTTGCCGTGCTCCTCGGAACAGAAATACTTGCCAAACCTTTTGACCGCAGCTTTTTCTTTGTCGACGTCTATTCCGCACACAGGGCAGTGTTTCTGGAGAAATCCAAGCACTTGCTTTTCATCCAAACCCATCGTATATCAATATAGTATTTTACAATTGTAAAGTGCTGTCTTTAGGAACAGAGAGATACCTGTCATGCCAAAAATAACATGTTCAAAGACCCTGTATGCAGCATGATGGTGGGCAAAGATAAAACCCGGTTTGCGTCCAGAGTGGGTGGCAGGACAGTACACACCTGTGCTCAGAAACGTGCAAGTGCAGGTTTGGGGCAGATCCGTCCAGATTCCATACTAATGGAGAATTTCTGGATAAATGTGGAAAAAATCGTTTATAGCAAGATGCAGGTTTGCAGGGTGAACTAGATGGGTAGGCATGAAAAACCGACAGGCACCAAGGCAGGGACAAAATTCATTGCGATAGTGGTAGTAGTTGCAGCGGCTGTGGGGATAGGGCTGGCAGTTTCAGTGGCCGGTGGCGCGCCTCCCGCGACTCCCGGTTCCCGCACCGTGCCGTGGATCCATGTGCACGGTCTGGGCGTCGATCCTTCCGATCCAGGCGTGCTTTACATAGCAACGCACGGCGACTTTTACAAAAGCGTGGACGGCGGCGCCCCCGTAAAGGTCGATAGGCACAGGGCTGACTATATGGCCTTTAACGCGCCGATGGCAAAAGGTGCACCGCTGTACTCGAGCGGGCACCCCTCGACGGGCGGAAACACCGGCCTGATAAGGAGCACGGATGGCGGGGAGACGTGGCAGACTGTCTCGACCGTTTTAGATTCGCCGGTGGACTTTCATGCCATGGCCGTAAGCGCAAGCGATCCGAATATCATAATCGGCTTTGACAGTGGCGGGAGGGGCCTGTTCAAGACCTCGGATGCCGGCCGGACTTGGGAGAGGCTCGACTACCCGGCAGAGTTTGTTACTACGCTAGCAATCGAGCCGGACAACCCTGAAATGATTTTCGCCGGTACGCGTGAAGGAGTGTTCAAGTCTAGCGATGGGGCGGCTAGCTGGACCCTGCTCGACCAATACAGCGGAGCAGCGGTGATGGCGCTTGCCTTTGATGCAGAAGGCAACCTCTACACTTCAACTGAAGAGTTTGGCCTTGCAAAATCGCCGGATCTCGGGCAAACGTGGAAAGGAATCAGCCGCCCGCCCGACAACCTGACGGCCACCTCGATAGCGGTGGATTCCGAAAACAGGGTTCTATACGTGGCAGGGTACGCTGCCCCGCAGGGCTACCAAGAGGTGTTCAGAAGCGATCTCGACGGTTCTGATTGGCATTTGGTGGGCACAAACAAGTAGGCCTTTGCCCAAGGCGCGATCATATGCATGATCTTTTTATGGCTGAAATTCCAATTGCAGACATGGAAATAAGGTGTGCTGATTGCGGCTGCCTGTCTTCTGAGTGCAAGAATAGTTCTTCACCGAAAAAATGCCCCAATTGTACATTAGACGAATGTTGTTGCTGGGCCACGGTCCAGGGTTCCCGTGTCTGAAATTGTGTTTGAGGAAATTTTGAGCGCATAAGCTAGGGAAAAATCTTGACATCCAAGGACCAAAGCCATTGGAGGAGGCAAAAAGACACTTTTTCTTCTTTCAGTTGCAGTGGATGGTCGATAAGGTAACCCGTCTGCCTCCATCCTTGCTGATAGAATTTGACAAAGCCTGTGATGACAGCCTTTTGAGGCTGCCACCACAGGTGGATGTTCTGTAGCTAAACTAGCCTTTGAATTAATTATAAAGCATTTGGTACAAGTCTATAACGGATATGGCCACCCATATCCCGGTCTCCCGACCGCCTACTGTTTGGGATAAAGAAAGAAAATCGTTAACCGCAAACTAAGCGCCAGACACTTACTTTCTGCGAACTCGGCATTGCGAGAATGAAACATGCGCGACCCGCATTATTTGTAATAGTCTGAGGCTCACCTTTCGAGCTATAGCAGCAATATCCACACATACATAATGGATCATTTCCGGTCTCGCATGATGTAGATTGAGGGGGTAAAACACCATGGAGAGGGGAGTGTTTCTTTCAGACAAGGAGGCGGACGAATAAAGTTGATTGCGCCTAAATTTTTTCTATGGCCCAATACTGGTAACCGCGATGGCGCTTTTGGGTGAGAACCTGCCATCGCGAGTTACACGAGAACCTTCTGCAACTCCCTGTATCAAGATGGGAGATATAATGTGTTTGGTACAAGATTGCAATTGTAATCTTGTTGGACTGATCCGAGACTATTGGATCACATTTAATCTGACGCCCTTGCTGGCTTCTTTAATGTCGCAGTATTCCGCACCGATCATCAGGGGGTATCCTGCAACTTTAACGTCTGACGCAAGAGTGAGCACAGGATTATCTCCTTTATTCGACTGGGAATTGAAAGAAAGTACGTCTTGGCTGAAAATGGCGCGGGCCATTTGTGTGTCTGTATCGCCAAGATCGATCTCGGTTTAAGCTGGTCTTTCTTTTGACCATCGTGATTGAGGCCGTGCCATCCTGACAATTATGGCATGCAGATAATCTTGCGGTGTCGCAGTGCACCTTCTTTTACTATTTAGATTCAGTTATTGCAGGCCTCGTTCCTAATTGTGCGTCAATATCTAGAACCTTGCCGTCTCGCAGCACGGTGAGCCTGACGATATCGCCGGCAGATTTCTCCCTCTGCAGATAAACCAAGATGTCCTCAATTTTTCTTACTGTTTTGCCGTCGATTTCGGTTATTACATCTCCTCCAAGTGGTATCTCCCTTCCATCGACGTTAACCGGTTTAGCTTCCCCACCCTTAATTCCGGCCTTAAATGCAGGGCTATCTGGGTTGACGCCTATTACAAGAAAGCCTCTTGGCTCTTTGAGCCCGAGGACTTTGGCTATCCCCGGTGTCATGTCGGTGCCTGTTACGCCAAGCCAGGGATGTTTGAAAGAGCCAGATTCGACAAGTGTTGGTATAACTTTTGTCATGGTCTTTGAGGGAACCGCAAACCCGACGCCGGTGAACTCGCCTGTGGTTGAATATATCGCCGTGTTGATCCCTATCACCTCGCCCCTCATATTGAGAAGGGGTCCGCCAGAGTTGCCAGGATTTATGGGTGCATCTGTTTGTATGACATCGGGGATCGAATATGTGCTGCCCTGATCAGGACCAGACAGATCTGCGGGCAATAGCCTTCCCAATCCGCTAACTATGCCGGTCGTCATTGATCCAGAAAGTCCAAATGGGTTGCCTATGGCAACGACCTGCTCCCCCACTTTTAATTCTGTAGAGTCTGAGAATTTGAGTGGCACAAACTTGTTTTTTGGCGCGCCTTCCACGGAGAGAACCGCTAGGTCCGTATATGGATCCGAACCCACCAGCTTTGCGTTATAGATAGTGCCGTCCGAAAAAGTGACTGCAAGCGAGTCTCCGTGTGCGACAACATGGTTGTTTGTAATTATGTAGCCGTTAAGATCATCATATACAAAGCCAGACCCAAGACCTGAATCAGAGGCATCGGAGTCATGGGCGGTTGTGACTTGAACAACGGATTTCTCTGCCATCTCAAAGATTTCGGGAAGAGTCAAATCCTGTTCTAAGGCAAATGCGGCACCGGGGCTGTTTTCATTCTCCTCCGGTACTGGCGGATTCTCAACTGAAGGTTCCTCAAGGATCGGGGCTGGCCCCGAGTAAGCCACGCGAGAAGCAGAATAGGCCAAAAAAGCAGATGCAATGATAATAATGCCTGCGGCAATGATCGCTGCCGTAGAAGTGACTTTCAAAACGCAATCAAAGTAAATGGCGGCGTTTATAGATTATTTGGTACGATGTTCTAATTGCAGAGTTTCAGTAGATTTGGGTCTTGACTGCTCATTATGGCTAACCTACGTAGCAGCCGCACCTCCTTTCTATCTGCGCTGCTGGATCCATGGTTGGACACCAGCAATTTTGCAAAGGGAGGTCAAAGGACAGAATTTACAAGCACCTCCGGGATTGCAAAGCATTGCACTGCATCCGGACAGCAATAATAATAGTCATAGACATTTAATGCCGCTGATGTCGCAAGATTCAGAACAGAATAGGAGCAGCGCATTGTCCAAGAGTGATGACAAAGCGAGAAAAAAGGAAGCAATCGCTTCTTATTATAATCATTCAGATTTGTCTGCAGAGGCCATCGCTTGGCAGCTAGACATGAGGCTGGACGAAGTTCAAAAAGCAATAGATGAGCTAGCAAAGGACGAGGCTCTGGCATTGCTGGCAGGTCAAGCCACAACCCGGATCGACAAGATCATGACACCGCATGTCGCTAGCCTGGAATCGTCAAAGACTGCGCTTGATGCTGCAGTCATGATGAGCGAGAAGAGAATAAGCAGCATAGTAGTAACCAAGAACGGGCTCCCTTTTGGCATCGTGACTGAGCGCGACATTGTGCGGAAGGTAGATGCAAGAAACAGGTCCCCTCAGGACATAAAGCTAGAAGACATAGCTTCGCATCCTCTCATTGTTGCCGAGCCCGGACTGACGGTCGAAGAGGCTGCAGACTTGATGACAAAGAACAGAATTCATAAACTCCCAATAGTTAGTGCCGCCGGCGAATTGCTTGGCATGGTCACCATAACTGATCTTGCAGCATTTCTCTCGCCCTCAAGGAGACCCGGATTAGCCCTTTCAGTATTGCAGGCAATATCGCGAAGGCAGAATGATTGAGAATTAATTAAATTATTCATATCCCTGCCATGCTCTTGGACAGCATGTCGCCCATGCTCTCCAGATACGAGTCGACGTCCATCTCGATGACCCTGCCGGCGTCGATGTTGATGATGTATATCGTGTGCAGCCGGGCGTTCAGGATCTCTTCCTCTTCCACGGGCGGGTTGCGGTAGTACCTGTCGCAGAACGCCTTTAGCTCTGCCACGTCGGCAGGATCCCTGTCCCGTGGCGGCAGGCGGAACAGCTTTGGGATGGGGAGAACGCTGACAGGCGGCGTGGCAAGTATGAACTTGTTTGCGTGCTTGCTATAGCGCGCAACCTTGCTTGCTATCCTTGCCGCGTAATACGCAAGAGGGTCTAGCGCGTGCTCGGGCGGGATAAAGCCTGTCTCTATCTCCACTATCGCGGCGCCGTCCCCCTTGGTCGCATAAACGTCGCACACAAGTATATCGGTCAGCTGCTTTTCCACGTCGACCGTGTACCCGTCCCGTATCAGGTGGAGGGCGCAGACCAGCTCCATCGCCGAGTGGTTTATCTTGACCAGGTTTTTCTGGTAGAGCTCTATCAGCCGCCTCCTCACAAAATCCAGCCGCTCCATGTTTTCGGCCGGCTCGCCGGCGGACATGCGGACGCACAGGGACGCGACATCTGCCGTGAAACGCTCCAGATCCAAGCTTCTGTCTGTTACTGTGGGTGCATGTGGCTTTAAAGATTGTCTGGCCGCTGCTGCTACTACTACTATAGCAGCAGGCCTGCTCTGCGCCGGCGCGGCGGAAACACCAAGTACGTAGATATTCACACTAATCTTTTTATAGAAACTGCTGCGAGATAGCACGGTGTGACAGGACTTGCCTCAAGGTTCTGATCCTGTCCTTGTTGAAGGTACAAAGCTCCGGACGATCCTTGAGAAGGTGCTTGAGCCCTTTGGCGAGGCCGGCCGGCGCTACATCATGGAAGACATCCAGGAGCATGGCATAGCGTTTGACCACTCGCTCTATACGCTTGCGCAGGTTGAAGAGGCGCTCTCTGTGATAGGCAGGGACGCCGCGGCCATACTGATGGGGCACATACGCAAAGAGCTCGAGAAAAACAGCAGCAGGTAGGGTTTCAGGCTTTGACCACGTTCTTGGCGGCAAGCCTGATGTCGTCGGGCTTGATGGTCTTTCTGCCGGCGTGGACAGACAGCTCGGCTGCCTGGCGGGCGATCCTCTCTGCGACCTCCTCTATCACCTTGCGCAGCTCGTCAGCCGCGTCGTCGCTCACCCTTTCGGCGCCGGACTTTTTCATGATGCGGTGCATGGCTGCAAGGCCGAACTCTGGGCCGGAGGACGAAGATGAGGAGGAGGACGATGACATTTTGCTATTTCACCATCTTGGTTGGCGCGCTGGGGTTAAAAGTTTATTTTCGCTCCAGCGGCAGACTCACTCTGGCATTGCACTCCTCCTTCCTGTACGACGTGCACGTGCACCTCACAGACGCCGAGTACGCCGGCTATACCGATCACATAGTCGCGTCGCTCAGGGCCATGAGAATAGTCGCCTGCTCCGTGTCGGTGGACGTCGCAAGTTCAAGGAGGGGCCTTGAGCTCTTTGGCCGCCACAGAGACGCAGTAAGGCAGTTTGTGGGCATCCACCCCGAGTTTGCCGCCCGTGAAAGCGTGGACGAATTTTCAGAACTTGCGCGCGCCAACGAGGACATGATAGACGGCATAGGCGAGATAGGGCTTGACGGCACGTACGAGTCGGAAAGGGGCGTGCCCTACGGGAAGCAAAAGCAGGTCTTTTCGGCCATGCTATCTGTCGCAGAGTCGCTGCGCAAGCCCGTGTCAATACACTCGCGCCGGGCGCTTGACGACATACTGGACATGCTGCCTTCATACAAGATTGAAAGCGCCCTGCTGCACTGGTTTGCAGGGAGCAAAAAGCAGCTTGCAAGGTCGATGGACATGGGGCTGTACGTGTCGTACGGGCCGGCGCTCGTGTACTCGGAGGACAAAAAAGTCCTGCTAAGGAACACGCGGCAGGACAGGTTCCTAGTAGAGACTGACGGCCCCGTCCGCTATCCCAGGTGTTTTGAGGGCAGGCCGGCGCTCCCCACGTCGTTCCTTGCAAGTGTGGTCGCCTCTGCGGCGCACACCCTGAGGCAGACGTTTGAAGAGACGGCGGCAACCCTCGAAAGGAACTCGCAGGCTTTTCTAGCCGCTACAACCGGCACCTGACAACAACAATTATAAATTAAAGAAGGGCTCGGTTTTCCGGATTAATGAACCGAATAAAGCGCATATCGACGGAGCTCCTGGAAAAGTACCCGAACAAGTTCGGGCTCGAGTTTGACGCTAACAAGAAGGCCCTCAACGAGGTTGCAGTCGTCAAGTCCAAGGTGCTCAGGAACGAGCTGGCAGGGTACATAACCTCCTACCTTCGCAAGCAGGCCGCGCAGGAGAAGGCATCGTCTGCAATGGCCGAAGAAGAGGAAGAGAGCCTCGAAGAGTCGGACCAGGAAACACCCTCAGCTTCTGCAGCAGCAGAAGAATGATCCGGATAAGGCTCCTTGGCGGGGCCAAAAAGGCTGTCGGCAGGCCCTCTGTCGAGCTCGACAGGCCCGAGTCCTCTGTTTCTGAAATTTTAAAGTTTCTGCAATCCAGCGCGCAAGAGCCCCGGCTTTTGGAGCCGGAAAACCTCATAGTCGCCGTGAACGGCGTCGACTCGCAGGCGCTCGACGGCGCGCTGACGGTGGCAAGGAGCGGCGACTTGGTCACTGTAGTGACGGTGGTGCACGGTGGCAGCAGACGACAACAATAACGATAACGCAGTGGTGTTTCTGATTGCAGCCATAAGGCCGGTCAAGGCCGGCGCCGGCAAGTTCATAGACCGCATGCGCGCTCAAAACCCTAACGTGCACGTCCAGGCCGTCGACGCGCAGGCGGTATTTGGGCGCGACCACGCAGAGGGCGTGCTGCACATCGCCCTTGAGGCGTACAGGCGTGGCGTAATGATTGCGGGCAAGGTCGAGACTGAAATCCTGCTCAGGGCGGCGTGCACGGACCAGATTGCCGACGCGCTGAAAAAGGCGGGGCTAAAGGACGGCAGGCCCGGCTGCGTGATCGCCTTTTCAGACGACAAAAAGGCAATAGAAGAGCTGGGCTCCTACCTTGAGAAAGTGGCAGGGCTTGACGATGACGACGGCGCCATCCTGCCCACGCCGGAAAAGCGGAAAAAGCTTGCAAAAGAGCACGGCATAAAGAACGAGGGCAGGCTGCTCGAGTCGCTTTTGGAAAAGGCGGCCATACTTGTGAAAGGCTAGCCGCGCTTTTCCACGACCGCGCTGAACATCTGGCCGGGCCTGAGCACCGACACGCCGGCGTGCCGGCCGATTATCTCTACCAGCACGATCCAGTCAGGGTTGTCCAGGTTCACCTTGCGCTTGATTGCCTCTGCGACATAGTCGATTATCTCCCTTGAATGGAGCGGACTGTGCCTCTTTTCCACCGTTATGCGGAACGTTTCATCCGTGCCCATCTTTTTGGAGGCAAGCTCGCCTGCGGCGCCCTGTATGTCTTCAAGCTCTACCGGCGCCGGCACCACCTTCTCCACCGGCAGGGCCCGCAGTATGTAGCGCACCTGCCACGGCTCCTGCGCCACCAGCTCTTTCAGTCTTTCAACTACCCGGAAGGGGTCGGCCGACGTGCGCACGAGTATCAGGCCGGTCACGTGCGTTATCTCGGCCTCGGCGTCCGGGTCGCCAAACCCGTCGAGGATGTCGAGGACCTCGTTGCAGGCGTCTTCCTCCCGGAAGCGGAACGTCGACACTATCAGGTTAAAAGAACCATCAACCACCATTTTGATCATCAGAAAGCGCGGCCATTATCGCGTCGGCAGGTACTGCGCCCTGCCGGGCTATTGTGGGTTTTGATCCGCCGGTAATATCGACGATGGTGGACTCGACGCCTGCGCCCCCTGTGGCGGTCCCGTCTTTTTCGGCTGCAAGCAGCGCGTCATAGCCGGAAAGCGACTCTGCGACCTGCCGCGCCGTCCTGCACGACCCGCCGCCTGAGGGGTTGGCGCTCGTGCCTACCAGCATCCGGCACTGCCGCAGCAGAGCAAGGACGCAGTCGTTTGCAGGCACCCTGACTGCAAGGCTGTCCTTCCCGGCAGTCACCCTCGGCGATATTTTTTTGTCCTTGAGCGGGGCGACGATGGTGAGTGCGCCGGGCCAGAACAGGGCAGCAAGGCGCCTGCCTGCGCCGCCAAGCTCGACCAGCGACTCTGCCACATGCACGTCTGCGACCAGAACAGGAAGGGGCTTGCGCTCGTCCCGCCCCTTTATCTCAAACACCCTTGCGACTGCCCTGCTGTCGTACGGGTCGCACCCGATGCCGTACACCGTGTCTGTCGGGAACACGACCACGCCGCCGGCCTTTACCAGCCGGGCGCACTCTGAAACGTCTGACGGAGAGGAGCAGTCAAGGAATTTCTTCTTGTCTTGCAACCGGCGATCATCAATCCAGCTTTACTATTGCCGCCACGTCTTTGGCGGCCGCTTTTTTCAGCTCGTCCCGCACCGCCTTTGACACGTGCTCTGGCGCCGTGAGGCTTGAAAAGTCCATCAGCTTGACGCCGTCGAGTATGTGCACCTGCGGCGCAAGGTCTTTGCCGCTGTCCCGGTGGTTTCTCAGGAACTCGTCGACCCTGTCTGCCACCTCGTCAGGGTCGCCGTTGAATATCGCGGCGTTGTCAACCGACAGCCGGACCCGGCCGTACCTGTCGAGCACGAGCACCGGCTGCCTTTTTGATTTCAGGAACAGCTTTTTCCTGCTCGTCTCGCACGCAAATATGTGGTAGTTCTTCATGTCAAATATCCGCTCGACGCCCTCGTTCACGCCGAACAGCTCGCAGGCAAGCACGTGCGCGTCGCTTTCGTTGATCTCTTGCGCGTTGGCAGTCCCTATGTCAAGCGACACGTTGCCCATCGCAGTCACGCGCAGGAGCGACCGTTCGCTTATGTATTCGGACTGGATGGTTATCGACTCGGCAAGGGCGCCCCGCTCAAGGGCCGCCTTTTTCACCTGCTCTGCAAGCGCGCTGATGTCTTCTGGCATCGGCCTGCTCACCGTCTTTTCCACCTCTTCGTGTATCATAGCCGCTGCGACCCCGATGGACGATATCACCTCTGCGTGCTCGGCTATCCTGCTCTGCAGCTGCAGCTTTCTGGCAATGTACGGCACGAGCACGGACGCGCCGCCCCCGCCCCCGATGAACACGGTGCGCTCTTTTTTCAGCTTGTACTCCTTTATCATGGGCTCGACTATCTCTATCACCTTTTTTGCAGCCGCGTCCAGTATCATGGTCGCGGCCTGCTCGGCAGTCGTGCCAAGCCGGGACGCAAGTATGGACAGCGCGATTTTTGCAGATTCCTGGTTTGCCCGGGCATAGTCGCCTTCCGGCACGAGGCCAAGCGCGTTTGCCGCGCACGTGTTTGTTATCGCGTATCGCTTGCCCCCCGCCGTCTCTATGGCGACATAGTCTATCGGGTCGCCCTCTTTTGGGCTGAAGGTTATCACCTGCCCGCCCTCCAGCTCTTCCGGCAAGGCAAAGCACGAGTAGGGCAGGCCGGCGATGTGGGCAGACCTTGGCCCCACGTCTGTCACCTTGCGGCCGGACCACCGGACAAGCGAGCCTCCGGCGACTCCGGCGACGCGCACGTCAAGCGAGCGGATGCACGTCGGGTGCTGCATTATCGTCACGTAGCGGATCTCTGGCCTGCCGTCCTTTATCACGCAGACGTTTGTGGACGTGCCGCCCACCTCGACAAAGACGCCGTCTATCACGCGCAGGTGCAGGAGAGCGCCTGCAACGCTTGCGGCCGGCCCGGACAGGACGGTGATGATGGGCTTGCTCTGAAAAGTGGCCATGTTGGTCACGCCGCCGTCGCCCTTCATTATCAGGACCGGCGCTTTGATCCCCTCGTTCCTGACGGCAGACTCGACATAGCGCGCAGTCGCAGTCGCCTTGGGCAGTATGCCGGCGTTTATCGCAGCAGTCAGCGTCCTTATCTCCAGGCCATAAATGCCGGTCAGCTCGTGGCCGGCAGTAGCAGGCACGTCTGCCTTTTGCATCACAAACTGCTCGTTGCTAGGGTCGTCGACTCCGTACGCCTCGCTCACCACTATCACCTCGGCCCCCTCCCTCTTCAGCTCGGCTATGGTGTCTTCGACCTGCCTGTCTTCCAGGTACTTGGAAGTGTCCAGGAACCTGTAGCAGGTGCGCAGGTACTTGTTTGGCGCAAGCTCGACATCGCGCACGTTGGTGCGCTTGACCACGTTTGATTTTTCAAGGCCGACGCCCATTCCCACTATGCCCACCTTGGCCGTGTCCCCCTCGAGCAGGGCGTTCACGGCCTGCGTGGTGCTGTGCGAAATCAGCTCTATCTCTGAATCAGAAATGTCGTGTTTTTGCATCAGCGTCTTGAGCGCCTGGACGATGCCGGTGGACACTCCCTCGCTTGAAGAATGCGTCGTCGGGACAGTCACCTTGCCGACTATGTTGCCGGCCGCCATGTCGATGGCGACTGCCTTGGTGAACGTGCCCCCAACGTCGATGCCGACCCGTATGCGTCTCATGATGTATTAGGCAAGCCTAAGACGGCTGATTCTAATTTAAACTCTGTGCGGAGGGGCCCTGTCAAATTAGCAGCTGATAATACATTCTCTCTTAGCGCACTGTCCGCCGCAGATTTGACAGCGTCTAAAAAATAAAAGGTTATGAGAGGCGGGTGTTACCCTCACCTCTTGTCGTGCCTTTGTTGTTCTTTGTAGGATCTTGCGTCCCATCATAGAAGATGTCCGTCATACTGGGCGCTTGCCCATCAGCTCTTTTGCCTCCCGAACATGTACCTGGCGGACCCTTGATGGTGGCCTTTTCCCCTTCTGCCCGCCGAAAAGCAGCATCAGACAGTGCATTAAAGAACTAACCCAAGAAAAAGAAATCGCTATAAACAGACAACGCCCGATTTGCAGGGCGCAGGAAAGCTGCTGCTGTTGTTGTTTTCTTTCCCGCCGCACTTTGCTGTCCGCCGTCGCCATCTGATATAAAAGAACAATTATTTTCGCTGTTTTCCACTGGAAACGCGCGCTAGCGCTTTTTACGATGGCGGGGCCCCTCTCTCTCCACACTCGCGCGCTTACCCGTGCGTCTGCTCAAGCACCATGTACAGGTCTTCGCCGGTGTCATAGTACAGCCAGCCGCCGGATTCGTACCGTATGCGCTGCGAGTCCTCCCCGTCAAACTGGCCGTCAAGCGTCCTGTCTATCATGACGTACACGCCGTTTGCGCTGTTGCCGCCAGAGTACTTTACCCCGATCCTGTCGCCGGCCTGTATCGTGTACAGCTCGTTGTTTGCAAGCCTGAACTCGTAGTCGCTGTACGAGGTCGACACTGACGCGGCGTCTATGCTCCCAAACAGCTTTGTGACGGCCAGGTCTTCTTTGTCGATGATCCCCACCTGCACCGTCCCGGTGGGCGACCCCATCCGGGCAAGGCCCAGGGTGATGCGGTCTATCCTGTCGCCCACCAGCTGCGACGACGATGTGACATATTCTGCGTTGACCGGCCTGCCAGAGTACAGGAGCGAGCCCCACGAGGTCGAGGTGTCAGACATGTGCGTTATCGGGTATTGTGGCGACGGTGACGGGGATGGTGACGGGGATGGTGACGGAGGAGGAGGCTGTTGCGACGCAGTCCTGTAGACGGCAGTCAGCACAACGTCCGAGTTGAGCGCCAGCGTGCGCGGGTTTGCAGTCGAGCCGTCGGACCACCTGTCAAAGTAATAGCCGCCATAGTTGCCCATCGTGACCGAATACTGCTGGCCCGACGCAAGCTCGAACGTGGACGGCGAGTAGCCCGTGTCCACCACAGAGCCGGCGCTGTTTCGGACCACCGTCCAGTAGCCTGTCAGGGCGTTGCCGCCTGCGTCCTGCGTCCTCACGGTCAGGCCATAGCTTGCAGGAGGCGAGGCCGCCACTTCGACATAGTTGGCCGTGTACGTCGTGGCAGACGGTGGCGTGCTTATTTTGTGCGTCGCCGCCCCGCCGTCCGACCACGACTGGAACTGGTACGTCCTGCCGCTGACCGTCTGCTGCGCCGTCGCCGCAAGCGTCCGCTCGATGCCGGCCACCCCGACAAAAGAGTACGGGGCCGTGCGGGGCGAGCCGTCCAGCTCTAGCTGCACGCCGGGCACGTTTGACGCAAGCGTTATCGTGGCCTTGTTCGGCACGAGGTCGCGCGTGACAGTCGTGGCAAGCCCTGACGAGTCTGTCACCGTGAGGTAGATGCGGTACCAGACGTCGTCCGAAGTCTCGCCGGCAGTCGGGATGGTAAAGGTGCCGCTCTTTACCCCGTCAAACTGCATGAACGGGTGCGTGTGTGTATTGTGGTGAAAGAGCACGGCCCACTTGAAGGCGCTTGCAGGCATGCTGGAGCCGTCCTGCGCGTCCGTCGCAGAGCCGGCAAACGAGATGACGCTACCGCCGCTGTACCTTGCGCCTGCTGCGGGCGAGCTTATCGTGGCAGAAGGCGGGCTCCCCACGGTGATTGCCACGGAGGCGGTGTCAGAGCCGCCCCTGCCGTCCCGCACGGTCAGCGTGGCCGTGTAGGAGCCGGCAGGCGCAAAGGTGTGCGACACTCTGGCGCCGGCCGCCGACGTGCCGTCTCCAAAGCTCCAGCTGAAGGTCAGCGCGTCGCCGTCGGGGTCGGTGCTTGACGAACCGTCAAAGCTCACCGCAAGGGGCGCGGCGCCGGACGTCGGGCTTGCAGACGCCCGGGCGTCAGGGGCCCTGTTTGAGCCGCTGGCATTGTTGTAAGACACCTTGCGCACCTCGCCAGCCATTATGGAAAGGTAGTAGAGGCTGCCGTCCGGCCCCACCTTGACGTCGACGGGAGTGTTGGCGCCGGCGATAAAGTCCATCGCCTGGCTGCTGCCTGGAGGCAAATACTTTACAAACCCGGCCACATAGTCGCCAAAAAAGTAGGCGCCCCTGTACGTCGACGGGAACTGCGTGCCAGAGTAGAACGCGCCCCCGGCTATCGACCTGCCGCTTCCTGCGTGCGCGTAGGCGTACAGCGGGTTTGTGTAGGCAGGGTTTGAGCAAGGGCCCTCGCAGGCGGGCCAGCCATAGTTGGCCCCTGCCCTTCCCACGTTCACCTCCTCCCAGCTGTCCTGCCCCACGTCGTTGATGTACATCCTGCTGCCATCCAGCGGCGAAAAGGCAAACGTGAACGGGTTGCGCAGGCCAAGGGCCCACACCTCCTTCCTTGCGTTTGCGGTGTTGTAGAACGGGTTGTCGGCAGGTATCGTGCCGTCCCGGTTGATGCGCAGGATCTTGCCAAGGCGCGAAGAGAGGGACTGCGAGTTTGACGGGCTGCCGTTGTCGCCAGTAGCGACGTAAAGTTTGCCGTCAGGTCCAAAGTGTATGGCGCCCCCGTTGTGCCAGGCCGGGCCAAGCGCCTCAAGGTTCAATAGCTGGAACTCGCTCCCTGCAAGGGCCCTGTCCGGGTTTGCAGGGTCTGCGGTGAACCGGCTGACCCTGTTGTGGACGGACGGGCTCGTCGCCGTGTAATAGACATAGACGTATCCGTTTGAGCTGAAATCAAGGTCGAGGGCGACGCCAAGCAGCCCGCGCTCGCCTGTCGGGTCCACGGCCAGCGACACAAACGGGGTGGAGAGCAGGACGCCGTTCTTTATCACCCGCAGCTTGCCTCCCTGCTCGGCGACGAAAAGCCGGCCGTCCGGCGCAAACTCTATCGCAGTGGGATAGGAGAGGCCGGCGGCAAGCCGGGTGTCGACAAACCCTGCAGGCACCGCGGCTGCAGCAGCCTCGGCAGCAGGGATTGAGGGCATGGAGGGCAGGGACAGCGAAGAAAAAGAAGAAAAGAGAAGGAGGAAGAGCATCGCAAGCGCCGCTGTTGTTGCGGCAAGTGGCGCGCCCAAAGTCATGGCTCATCACAGCTTTTGAAGATTGAAAAGACTTGCCGTACTTGAGTACAGGAATCTTTTATGATGATCAACTATATTGTTGACATGGAGGCAGCTCAGGGTGCAAAACACATCATGCAATATGTCAGCTCCGTCTAGACTCTTCATTGCCGCCTCCACTCCTGCCAGATGCAGGACATCATAATTGAGTGTTGTTTATTACGGGGTCGCACGCAACCGCCTGCGTGGTAAAAAAGACCATATACGGCAGGTGCCCCAAGTGCAAGGCTAAGGGCGACCTTGTGGTCCTGTCAGGCGACCCGGGCCGGGAGAAGTTCAGGTGCAACCAGTGCTACCACGTCTTTGGGATGGACGAGCTTTGAGATGATCTACTGCTGCCAGGACGGCCACATCTCTTTTTCCAAACAGCTCTATTCGTGCGGCATGAAGGGCTGCGGCCTCCCTGTCGAAACCGTGAGCGACGAGGACATCGAGTGGTTCTACAGGATAAGCGCCGGCGGGCTTGCCATCAACGAGCGCGACCTGCACATGATCCTGGAAGACAGGAACATGCCCAGAAAGGTCAAAGAGGCCGTGAGAAGGGTCTTCCCAGGGATTTAACACCGCTACTGCCGACGGCCGAGATATTCTTCTTTATCTTTCTTGCGGCGTGGGTGCCGTGTTTTCTTGCCGCCACCTGCACCTTCCTAGTGGTCATGATGATGGTGGTGTTGAGCATCGCCACGGCTGCGCCCTGGACCAGCTTTTCTGCGTACATGCCTTCGAGGAAAAAGATGAGCGAGCTGGTCTTTGAAAAGAACGCAATCCCCACCTTTATCACAAAGAACTTGCGCGTGCCCATCGTCATTGCGACTATTGCCCTGCCGCCCCTTCTCTTTTGCAGCGGCTGGCCTATGACGCCGGCGATCACTATCTGCGCGCGCTCGGCCACCCCCATGAGCCGGATGGAGAGCATGCTGAACAGTATCCCGACGAAAGCGATGGTGCCCAAGTGTAGATAGGAGTCGGGATCTGCCGATTTAACAGGCCAAGCTAAAACAGTTAAAGCTGACCCGTAGCTTGGCCGAGCTTACAAATACCGGAGTGCGTCGTCGATGCTTGCCACCTCGACGACCGACATGCCGTACCTCTCTTCTGTTGCAGGCGAGAGCGGCTTTTGCTCGCTTGTGCACGAGCGGTAGACAAACGGCCCCTCCTGGCGCTCCTGGCAGCTCTGGGACGTGTACGTGGCCTCGCCCTTGGGCACCAGAAAGGTCTTGGCGCCGTATTCGCCTGCCGCTATGGCTTTCTCCGGCACGCCGCCAACCCTGCCGATGGTGCCGTCCGGCTCTATAGTGCCTGTGATGAGCACGCTGTTGTCCAGCTTTTTCGACTGCAGCTCTGATATCAGGAGCACCGTCATGGCCGCGCCGGCGCTTGGCCCGTCGACTGCCCGAAGATCGCTATCGCCGGCTTGGGAGGAAGAAGGAGTAATTGAGAATATCACGTCTTTTTTGGACATGTCCACGTCTGGCACATGCTCCTGAGCCACCTTGACGGCAGTCCTTGCAGATGTTTGGAAGTCGACGCCGGCTGGCAGCTCCGTGTTCACAAGGACGAGCCCGGTGCCGTCGCGCACGTCGACTGTGATGTTCATTACTACCCCCTCGTACTGGGTGCGCTGGAAGAACCCGTCGCTCACCACTATCGACCTCACCGCCACGGCGGCTATCGTCTGGCTGCTGCTCTGCGGCCTCTGGCCCGGGGGAGGAGCGGCGGGCGCAGCCTGCGCCGGAGGCTGCTGCTCTTGTTGCTGCGGCGGTGCTGGTGGCGGCGGCTGGGAAGCAGGCTGCTGCTGTTGTTGTTGCTGCTGTTCCTGCCGCGCCTTTTCCAGCGCCGAGACCTGCGCTCGCAGGTCAGAGACTGTCCGGCCAAGGTCGCCGGCCTGCCTGTACAGGTAATAGTTTGCAAAGAGCGAGACGGCAAGGATTGCCACAAGTGCGGCCGCAAGCGCATTCTTCAATGCCCCACTAGCACCGCCGCCACATTTGGCTCTACGCGTATATTTACCTAGACCGACACATTAACAAACCCCCTCAAGCAGAACAATGCCTGCCATACACCACATGGAAAACAAGCACAAGGAGCTTTGCACCCGTATTTTGGGCCTGGACCGCTCCATCCGCTTTGCCGGCCTTGTAGACCACCTCGGCTCGCTCCTTGCGACAGCGTACAGGGAGGGCCTGACGCCCCTTGCGTCCCGCGAAGAGACGGAAAAGTTTGCCAGCCAGGCCGTCTACATGACTGGCGCGCTCGGAGTCGGCCTGAGCTCCAGGATAGGCAAGGTGCAGTACGTGGTGGGCAGGTACGAGAACCTGTTCAGGGCGACGGTGCCCGTGATAACAGACAGGTACGACAAGTTTTACCTTATGCTCTCTTTCGACGTCGGGACAGACGTCGTCTCGACGGTCGAGGGCAAGGTCATCCCCTTCATAGAGGCCAACAAGGCCGACCTTGCCTAGCTCTGCTGCTATTGCTCCCTTCCTTTCTTTGGCATCGACGCCACTATGGACTGCAGCTCTGCCACGAGCGCGTCGGCGGACTTGATCTCTGTCAGCGGGCGCACCGTGCGCTCCACAAGCGGCATCGAGGGCAGCAGGAACAGGATGTGCTGGAGCTCCTCGTTCGAGGCGACGTCGAGCACCATCATGCCGCCGGGCGCGTCTGCAAACGCGTAGGCGAACTTTAGCTTGCCCTGCTCCCTGAGCCCGTCATAGTTGGCAAAGGTCTGCTGCAGCATCTTCATCTGGCCGACGGCGATGTCAGGCTGGACGAACTCTAGCTTTACCATGTCGATGACAAGAAACAACATATGTGTGCAGGGTAAGAATGGCACCCGCAGGCGGATAAGGCTATCGGTGAGTTATTATTCCGGCCGCTGCGCAAAATAAGACACAAAAAGAGACATGATGTCGTCATCTACAGAATCGCTCCGCAACGACCACTTTCTCATTGAAAAGATGATGAGGGCGCTCAACACCACCGCAGAGCTGCTAAAGGCAGGCAAGAGCATCCCGGCGCCGTTCCTAGAACAGGCAATCGACTTTACAAAGAATTTCACAAACGTCTGCCACCACGGCAAGGAGGAAGACACGCTGTTCCCGACGCTTGAAAAAGGAGGCATGCCCCGCCAGGGAGGCCCAATAGCAAGGATGCTCTTTGAGCACGAGATTACCAAGCAGCTTGCAGAAAAGATGGATGCCTCTGCCAAGGCGTACATACAGACCGGCGACCCGGCCCAGCTTGTGGCAGACATTTCTGCATACACCGAGCACGTCTCTGCCCACCTGACCAAGGAGAATTTCAGGCTGTTTGTCATGGCAGACATGATGCTGCAGGGCAAGGCCGCGCAGGTGGGAAAAGAGCTTGCCGAGACGGAGGAGGCCAAGCTAAAGGCCCTCGGCAAGACCCGCAGCCACTACGAGCAGCTTGTAGACCAGTATGACGCAGAAATGATAAAGAAAAAGCAACAATAACGATGATAATAATAGCAGCGTGTCATGTCTAGCAGCAACAACAACGCCAGCGTCAGTGGCGGCAAAAAGAGAAAAGACGACGAGATTGCCGGGATGCTGGACGAGCTGCACGCCCACTACCTGAAAGGAAACGAGTACGACGAAGGTGACCCCATCTTTTACCGCATAAACTACCGGCTTGCAGAGACGTTTGCCCTGGGCAAGGAAGAGGCTGAAAAATACCATGCGCAGTACCACAGTGCCAGACCGAGGAGGGTCTCGGAGGGCTTTTGCGACTATTGCGGCAAGGTAGTTACGATAATCCCCATAATCTATGGGGTGCAGGAGAGCGACATGGCGCGCATGGAGGCGGCGCAGGCAGAGGGCAGGCTGATAATAGGCGACATGGAAAAGGTGCGCCATGGCGGCAAGGTAGCCATGTTTGGCTGCAGGGTCTGCAAGGGCGCGCTTGAAAAGTACGGCACGATCTGACTCTACACATCTCCTTGCTCGCATCACCACCGCTGGCAGATAGAGGCAGCGGCGTCAAACATGAAAAACAGTAAAGTTGTTATCCCCTGGCAGCGAGATCCGCGGTGTGGTGCACACCGCAGTCAGCACGGGCGTCGCGTTCGGGATACTCTTTGTGGCAGTAGGGGCCTCTTTCTATTACGCTAGCGGAAACCCTGTGACTGTGACTGTCACGGGCGAGCCATGGGCAGGTTTTGATGGAGTGACTGTCACGCCCCAGATCGCACAGGATCAGAGTCTTGCAGAGGCCAGAGGCGTCCTCGTGACGGTGGTTACGCCAAACAGTCCGGCAGACAGGGCGGGGCTCAGGGCAATAGAAAGGGTTGACGAAATCGATGGCAGGAAGGTGCCTGTAGGTGGCGATGTCATCATTGCGATAGACGGCAGGCAGATAGATGTCAGGGAGGATATCAGGGCAGCACTTGCAGACAAGCATGTCGGCGACAGAGTGACCTTTACAGTCCTGAGAAACAGTGGCAGCGTCAGTGCAAACCTCACGATAACTCTGGGCGAAAGGCCGCAGGGCGCACAGTGAGACAGCAGCCTGTAGACCAGACGTGTAATTATAAGCAAGAAACGGCCACCCATATCCGACAGCATGGGAGAGAAGAACAAGAGCAGAATAGTCACTACGCCGCCGGGCCCGAAAGCTGCGCATATCATCGAGTCTTTGAAAAAGAACTGCTACGACTCGACGTTCACCTACCCGCTCGTCATCGAAAACGGCGGGGGCTGCTACATAACCGACCCCGACGGCAACACGTTCCTCGATTTCACTTCAAACATTGGCGCCTGCCCGCTGGGCTATTCTCACCCTGCAATAATGCAGGTCCTGTCAGAGATGTCAAAAAACGGCGCGCACAAGATAGCCGGCCAGGACTTTTACTGCAAAGAGCACGCCGAGATAGCCGAGAAGTTTTTGTCCATACTGCCGCCAGGGTTCAAGGCGTTCTTTGTGAACTCGGGCGCAGAGGCAGTCGAGAACGCCATCAAGATAGCGTACCGCAGGCGCATGGCACAGGGGCTGCCAGTGCTCCCGGGTGTTTCCTGCGTTGGCGCCTTCCACGGCAGGACGCTTGGAGCCCTCTCATTCACGTTCAGCAAGCCGGTGCAAAAGGCCGGCTTTCCAGAGCTCCCCGTGATCAGGATAAGGTTCTGCACCGACGACTCTGACCCAGAGATAGACGCGGCTGAAAAAATCCTGCAGCAGAACAAGGTCGCGTTTGTCATCAGCGAAGTGGTGCAGGGCGAGGGCGGATACAACTTTGCCAGCCAGAAATTTGTAAAGAACCTGCGCGCCGCCACCAGGGCACACGGCGTGCCCTTCATACTCGACGAGGTGCAGTCCGGGATGGGCAGGACGGGCAGGTGGTGGGCCCACGAGCACTATGGCGTCGAGCCGGACATCATGAGCGCCGCCAAGGCACTGCAGGTGGGCGCCGCTGCGTTCAGGGCGCCAGAGTACGAGCCGGACCAGCAGGGCGTGCTTTCAAGCACGTGGGGAGGCGGGAGCAGGATAGACATGGCTGTCGGCGCCGCCACCATCGAGGCCATCAAGGGCGGGCGGCTGCTTGAAAACGCGGCAGAGATGGGCGGGCGGCTGAAAAAGGGGCTGCAAGAGCTCGTCGGCGGCAGGGGAGGGGTGACGCAGGTGAGGGGCATCGGGCTCATGGTGGGAATAGAGTTTGAGGACAAGGTGCGCCGCGACGCGGCCCTTGCGGCCCTTTTCAGGAACGGCCTGCTGCTCCTGCCGGCAGGTCAGAAGGCGATGCGCGCCATCCCGCCCCTTGTCATAGGCAGAGAAGAGGTGGACGAGGGGATAGAGATAATGTCCGGCGTTCTCGGCTAGTAGGCGGCGTACTGGTCGCCGAGCACCCCTGACGCTATCTTTAGCTCGAGCACCTCGTTTGCGCCCTCGTATATCGTCGTGGCCCGAGTGTCGAGGAAATGGCGCGCCACTCTGGCAGTCTTGCGGTACCCCGCCGAGCCAAAGACCTGCACCGACCTGCTTGCGCACTCGAACGAGCGGTTGCTTGCGTGGAACTTGGCCACAGCAGCAAGCATGTCGGCCTCGGCGCGCAGGGCCGAATACTCTTTGTTGCCCCTGCCGAGCTCGTCGAGCCAGCCTTCGTTCCCCCGCTGCTCCTGCTTTAGCTGCTCGACGTATTCGTGCAATTTTTGCCTCGCAGCCGCCGCCCTGTAGGTCAGCCAGCGCGAGCTCTGTATGTCGACTGCCATGCGGGCGATGTGCTCCTGCACCAGCTGCTTTTTTGCAAGTGGCGCGCCGTGCTGCTCGCGCGATTTTGCGTATTCTGTGCACTCGGCCAGGCAGTCCTCCATCACGCCGACTGCGCCTGCCGCGACAGAGAGTCGGCCGTCTATGAGCGCGCTGTACGCGATGCTCAGGCCCTGCCCCTTTTTGCCAAGCAGGTTCTTTTTCGGTATCCTGCAGTTATCGAAGTGGACCTCGGCGTTCTTGACGGTCAGCAGGCCGACCTTGTTCTTCATCTCCTCGGTGCGCAGGCCCGGCGAGCCCCGCTCCACTATGAAGGCCGAGACCCTGCCTGTGGAAGGGTCCTTGGCATACGCGGTCATGACGCCGGCAAACGTGCCGTTTCCTATCCAGTGCTTGCGGCCCTTTAACACGTAGGAATCGCCCTCCTCTGCAAAAGTGGTGGTCATGGACGCAGGGTCGCTTCCTGCCGCCGGCTCTGTCAGCGCAAAGGCCATTATGCTGTCGCCCCTGGCCGCCGGCGGCAGATACTGCTTTTTTTGCTCCTCGCTTGCCCACCCCTGCAGCACAAGCTGCCCTATAGAGATGTGGACGGAGAAAAAAGTGCGAAGCGAGCTCCCCTCCCGGCCGATGCGCTCAATGGCAAGGGCGTAGGTGAGCATGTCAAGGCCAAGCCCGCCGTACTTTTTCGATACCGGGCAGCCGAGCATCCCTATCTTGGAAAACGCCGGCACGACCTGGTCGTTCAGCTTTTCTGCAAGGTAGCTTTCCTCCTCGTGCGCCCTGACCGACCTGCACGCGCCGTCCACCCTGTCGAGGAACTGCGCCTGCTCCTGCGAGAGCTCAAAGTTCATCTGCGAGATGTTGGAATACGACAAACTGATCTGTCACGCCACTAGGTTGCCGGCGTAGATATAAAAGCAAGACTGGGCCCCGGACATGGCAGCGGTGGCGGCAGCGACAAAAAGAGAAATGAAGTTTGAAGATTTTGCAGTCGGGCAGGTGTTTACGTCATCGTTTGCGATAACCGAGCAGGACTTTGCGGCCTACATCTCGTTTGCCCGCACAAGGAACGTGCTGCA
>NZ_JBBIHK010000003.1:52585-114545 GCF_037447015.1 Nitrososphaera sp.
CTTGCGGCAAGGGAAGGCATCAGGGGGACGCTGATCCCGGGTCGGGCGATAATCGCAAGGGCAGAGGGAGAGATGACGCGCCTTGCCGAGTTTTCCGGCTGCGTCATGCTTCTGTACGGCATGGACGGCGACCCCGGATGGGGCGGAAGGCAGACGCGCTTTATGGGCGAGGTGTACGCAGGCGACGCGCTTGAAGCAAGATACAGGGTGGCAGGCAAAAAGAATGATGATGAAGAGAAATACGGCATCCTGCGCATAGACTACGAGATAGCGAAAAAAGGAGAGGCCCGCCCGGCCGTCGTGTCGCGGGGCAACCTCTACAGGATAAAGAAATAAAGAAAGAGAGGTTTTTTCAATCACTGCTTTTGGCCGCACGCGGGGCAAAAGCGCGCGTCCTTTGACATCGACGACCCGCAGCTAGTGCAGTATTTCGTCGCAGTCGTCACGTTCATCTGCCCAAAGCTGCGCAGCACCTTGTCCTCGCCGACCAGCTCGTCTATGCCGGCAAGCACGCCGCGTATGATGTCGTCGTTCAGGTTAAAGACCGGCCTGGCGGCCCTGCCCTTGTCGTCTTTGCAGGCAAGCTGGATCATCAGGTCGTCCTCATGCAGCCCCTTTTTCCTTGTGATTATGGTGGCCTCTGAAATGTCTGTTGCAGGTATGATCATCTCTTCCACCCCGGAGGTGGGCTTGAAGACCAGCCGGTTCTTGCCGCCCTTTTCTCTAAAGAGCACCAGCTTGCCCCCAAGCGACTGCCCCTTCCATCCCGGCCACCCTTCAACATAGTCGCAGTCGTAGGCCCGGCTGTCGACGGCCGCGGCTGACGGCGCGCCTGCAGCATCTCGTGCCCCTGCCGTGGCAGGGCCTGCTCTTGCGCTGTCTGCCAGGAACCGTGCTTGGTCGCGTACGAACTTCCACAGGTTGTCTTCGAATTTCTTGGCAGTGTACAGCTTGACAAGCGACGCAGTGATGCCTACAACAGGCACGATGAACAGGGGCGCAGAAGTCACCAGGTTCTTGCCCCACTCGCCGGTGCCTACGGTGACTTCAAACTTTTCAGGCGAGCCCTTTATGGTAATGTCGGTGCTGCGCCTCGCCCCTGCAGCCGTCCTGAGCGCGCCCGCCTTTCTCGCTTGTATGAAAAACCACGAGGCCGGCTCGGTCTGGTCCTTGGAGAACGCGACTTCAAAGTTGTTCTCCTGGAGGTAGGTCTCGATCCTAGTGGCCAGCCTTCCAAGATCTGTATACAGGTTGGTAAAAGTCTCTGTTTTGCCCATGGGTTGCGGTTTTCCAGCGTCTTTCCTATATTGCTTTCCGGTTTCGACGGCTTTGTTAAAAAGTCAGGAGTTGAGTGGGAAATCTTGAGCTTACGATCCTAATTGAACGGGGCCATATCACTTTTTACACAAAGCCGGTTTCGACACTAAGTTTTTTTAACCTAAAACCATTGGGTAAAGGTGGGAGTGCCGGGGCTAAAGCACGACAGGGTAGCAGCGGTTGTGGTTTCAAACCTTGAAGGGGTTCTGGGCCACCGCATCATGGACGCCCTGGTGGACAAGATAAACTGCGACTACCTCGGGAGCGAGATGGAAGTCGTGCAGGCCATCGAAAGCCGGCCCGAGCTGTTCGAAAGGGCAGTGTCGTCGATACTCGGCAAGGGAGGAGACGTCATACTCTCCGTGGTGTGCAGAAAGGTGTACCAGGAGCTTGGTCTCGACCCGGCAGCGTGCGAAGGCAGGGGCTTTGCAGAGAGCATCAAAAAGCTGCGCGACTGCTGACTAAAAGCCTGCCTTTTTCAGCTTTGAGCCGCAGTTTGGGCACGACGCCTTGTTGTGCTTTGTTCCGCAGTTCATGCAGTAATAGTCTATGCCCTTTGAGGCAAACGGGTTGCCGCCGCCAAAGAAGGACGGGCCGGCCTGCCCCATCCGGCGCATCATTGCGCGCCTGCGCCAGTACGCTATCCCGATTATGACTCCAATCAACACGACCAGCGATATAGGGAAGGGGAGGATCAGCGAGATGGCTATGCTGATGGCAAAATAGATGCCTATCCACATCAGCTGGTTCATCATGAATTTCTTGGTCGCTTCGTCCATCGGCAGCAGCTCTCTAGAATATCTTGGATATGCCCTTATTTAAAAAGATGCGAGGCCCGCCCCCGAGATGAACCTCTTATGGGGAAAGGTTTGTTGGAGGCGGGCGCGTACCTCGGCGGCCCCTCTCATCTTGTAGAGGGGCGGGTTGGCTGGCGGTACGATAGGGATTGTTGGCTGCAGGATGGTAATAATGAGTGGGTGTACAGTGTCTTGCAGTTTACGCGCAGCACTGTTATTCAGAAGCAGCAAAAGGGGCGAGCCGGTGCATCGCATGGCTAGATATCGCCTCGTGGGCGGATGCGTCCCTCGGGTCCAGAAACACCAGGCTGCACTGCTCGCAGTAGAACAGGACTTCGGCGTCAGGCACGGTTTCTGGCCTTTGACCCATGTTTGTACATGGGTGAATGCGCAAGTGCAGCTATAAGCGCATCGGACGAATATTGTAGACGTACATAACAATATACGTTAACCAAAATCTAGAAGCGTTGTCTGTTTCTGGCCGCCGGGAGAGACGAGGTTGGTGACCCGCAGCCCGACCTTGCGCACCGGCTTGCCGTCGTATGAGAAGCGGTCCGCAAGCACGGGTATCGCAGAGGCTATGGCCTCCCGCCCCGCCTTGGCGCCCTGAAACGACACCTCCCTCGACTCGGTGGCAAAGTCGCTTCGCACCAGCTTGACGCCGACGGTGCGGAACATGTAGCCTTTCCTGGCGATGCGGGAATAAAGCTCGTCGACCAGGCCGTGGAGGTGGGCGATCACCTCGTCCCGGCTCCTGGCGTGGAGCTCAAGGCTGTGCTCTGTGCTCACCGAGACATGGTCGTCGCGGGGCTGGACCGGCTCGTCGTCTGCCCCCGTCGCCACGTGCCACATCCAGACTCCCATGTTTTTGCCAAACAGGGCTGCAAGCCTTTGCACGTCGCAGGCCGCAAGCTGCCCTATCGTCTCTACCCCCATCGCCCTCTTGAGCTCCTGCTGCGTCTTGGGGCCGATGCCGGATATGCGCCCCACCTCAAGCGGGGCCAAAAAGTCCTGCAGCTGGTCCGGGTAGACGATGGTGGTGCCGTCCGGCTTGACAAAATCGCATGCTATCTTGGCCGCCGACTTGGTCGGCGCTATCCCGACAGAGACGGAGAGGCCGCAGCGCTCCAGAATAGCCTTCTTTATATCGGCCGCATAGCGTTCCGGGCCCGCTCCGGGGGCGGCAGCAAGCCTGTCGGTGCAGTCGACAAACGCCTCGTCGATGCTTGCCTGCTCAAGCACGGAGGCAAACCCGGCCAGGACGGCCATCACCTTCTCGGACACCTGCTTGTAATACGGGATATCGACGGGCCGCAGGATGAGGTCGGGGCAGAGGGCAAGCGCCCTTGAGAGGGGCATGGCAGACTTTACCCCGAACCGGCGCGCCGCGTACGAGCACGACGACACCACGCCCCGGGTTATGCTGCCGGCAGGCTGGTCGGTCATGATGACTGCGTGGGGCGCGCCCCTGAGCGCCGGCTCGCGCAGCTCCTCGCATGATGGATAGAACGCGTTGAGGTCGATGCAGGCAACCGCCCTGCCGGTCCACCACTTTCTTGCACCCTGCTGCGAAAGGTTTGCTGCGGAGACGGGCTTTAGAGTAAGAAGAGGGCCGGCGTACTTTTTCTCAGGCAGCCCGAGCGCGGCAAGGGCGGCGTTGGCAATTCCGGGGTGGTCTGCAATGATCACAGTGGTTTCGACGCGCCTGTCGTCCTGCGCCTCTTGCCGGGCCTTGTCCACCCACGCCTTCCACATGCCACTGTTGTCATTGCTTCCTTCTGTTGCCGCCCCGGCCAGGCGCAAATAGATGGTGTCAGACGTGACTGCGGCCTGCGGCGGGCCCTGCCTGCCACTCGACCACATGAGCGCCGTGCCGCGCCTCCTCATGATCCCGTATGCAAGGTCTGAGAACCACGACTGGTGCACGGGGTCGATCACGACGGAATAGCCGTGGTAGGTGCACGCGTCAAGCGTCTCTTCAAGCCACCTGCGCCCGCCGTCTGCAAACTCGATGTCCGGAGCCCGCACGACGACTGCGAGCACCTTCTCCTCGACAGGCGCCAGCCCTTCCAGAAAGGCTCCGAGCCGGCCTTCCCCCTCCACCGCCTCCAGCGGAGGCAAGCGCACTGCGAACCGAAAAGCCGGCGGCGTCTCGGCGGCCCAGTGCTTTAGCGAGAAACGGTAAGTCGCTGGCAGGGCGACTTCGACTATGTCAAAGATCCTCGAATAATAGGACAGGTATTCCTTGGGCGCAAGCGAGTCGGGATACAGGCCGCGCAGGAACCTCCAGCCGGCGCATCCTGCAAAGTACTTCAATTGCAAAAGGCAGCTTTTTGGAGGAGGGATATAACGGATGAGATACCTGCGGGGGAGGGTGGGGGGTTAGAGGGAGGGAGTAGATAGGTGGGGACATGATAGTGAGGGCGGCTGGAGATAAAGAACAGAACAGGTCAGGCGCTTGCCACGCGCTCGACTGCTGGATGGCACGAGTAACAGTAGCCGCACTTGACGCAGGCATGAGGTGTCCTCTTGCCGCAGAGCCGGCACTCGGCATACCGCTCCTTCAATGGCGAGAGGTATTCATGGCACCGCATGGCCAGTCTACAATAGTTGATCGTCGAACCTGCTAATGACCTTTCTCCTCCCTCCTCAGTTGGTTCAAATACCGCTGCCAGCTTTAACGCCGGCATATGCCAACCGGCAAGATAGAGACGAAATTTGGAGACATAAACATCGAGTTCTTTCCAGACGTGGCCCCAAAGCACGTAGAGAATTTCAAAAAGCTGGCCTCGTCTGGCTTTTACGACGGCACCCTCTTCCACAGGATAGTGCCCGGCTTTGTGATACAGGGCGGCGACCCTCTGACCAAAAAGATGGAGAACAAGTCGAGGTGGGGCACCGGCGGCCCGGGATGGACGGTCAAGGCCGAGTTCAACAAGATAAAGCACTCCCGGGGCGTGCTTTCGATGGCAAGGGCGATGGACCCAAACAGCGCCGGCTCGCAGTTCTTTATCGTGCTCAAAGACTCTAACTTTCTGGACAACCAGTACACCGTCTTTGGCAAGGTGACCTCGGGCATGGACGCAGTTGACAAGATAGCCGCGCTAAAGACGGGCCCAAACGACGCGCCCGTGGACGCCGAGCAGGCCAGAATGGTAAAAGTGACGTACAGCGACTAGATATTTAGGCAGGCCGCGGCTGACAATCAGCCCATGCCGGCGTACGCCGCCCTCATCATCGAGGCCCACGCCTTTTTCACGGTCGGCTCGCTCACCCCGCACAGCTTGTAGATGGTGAGCCCCACCCAGGCAGACATGAACGCCCAGGCAAGGCTGTCAATGTCTATGTCGCTCCTGAAAAAGCCGCGCTCGACCTGCCTTTGCAGGTACGATACGATTACGCCGTGGACGCGCAGCCTGTGCTCGTGCATAGCCTTTTTCAGCCGGGGGTTGCGCGTGGACTCGACCAGCATCTCAAAGATGACGCGGTCGTCGCCGGGGCGACCAATCTTGCGGAACGTCTCGTAAAACTGCTCTGCGTCTGCCACCAGGTCCTCCCTGGTGGGCGCTTCGGCGTCCAGCGGCTCACGAAGCTGGTTGATATAGTGCTCGCTTATCGCGATGAACAGGTCCTCTTTGCTCTTGAAGTAGAGATAGAGCGTGCCCTTGCTGAGCCCTATCCGCCGGGCGATGTCGTCCATCTTGGTGCGGTCAAAGCCTGCCTGCGAAAAGCTCTCTATGGCGGCGTGGATTATCCTGTCCCGCACCTCGGCCTTGTGCATGCTGGTCACTTTTGGCACTAGGCAGACTCACACCTCGGCATTGTGAAACAGAGTTGGCACCAGTCGCTAATAAACATAACTGACTGGTCAGTCATTTTTATAGATGCGCGGTATATTAGGAGCTTGCGAGAAAAAAGATGTCCATTGCCGGTGCGGGTGAAAGTCGTTGAAGTCTTTTAGCCTCAAGGCGCTCAACCTTGTAGAGAGCGCAGGCATCGGCGCGACTGCCACCTTTATGCCGCTGTTTGCAAACGCGCTCACAAACTCGTACGTGCTGGTGGGCGCCATAGTCGCAGGGTACGGCCTGGCGCAGGCGCTTTCCTACGCGTATTTTGCAAGGATCTACGACGGGCGCGGCTCCCGGGCGCGGCTTGTGCTCATCAGGCTTGGCTACCTGCTCTGCGCGGCGGCGTTTTTCATGCACCTGCTTGCGTTTGACGGCCTGTCGCTCTTTGCCATCAGGATCTTTGCCGGCGTCGCAACCGGCGTCTATGCAGGGGCACTCATCGCCAAGGCGTACGAGGCAAGCGCAAAAAAGCTGGCCCTTGCAGGCATCATCTCGTTTGGCTCGCTTGGGTGGTTCGTGGGCACTATTGGCGCCGGCGCGCTCAAGGAAGCGTTTGCCGGCGACGCAAGGGTCGTCTTTGCGCTCAGCGGAGCCATGTTCTTTGCAGGGTTTGCAGTGTCGCTCAGGCTCAGGCACTCCCCGGCAGACGATGCAGAGACGAACAAAGAAGATGAAATGGAAGGCAAGACTGGGGGCGGCAGTGTGCGCACCACGCTTGAACTTTTGCGCCACAACAGGACGGTCTACTCGTCGTTCTTTTTGCGCCAGTTCGGGGCAAGCGCCGTGTGGAGTATGTTCCCCATCTTTCTGGCAAAGGAGCTTGGCGCCAGCGATTTCTGGATTGGCGCCATATACGCGGCAAACGCCATGACCCAGTTTGTCTTCATGAACAGGTTTGGCAGGTTCACGCATTCCAACTATTACAGGTCGATACAGCTTGGGGCTGCCCTGTCAGCGGCCGTGTTTGGCCTGTATTTCGTGGCGCAAGAGTACTGGCAGGCGTTCCCCATACAGGTGGTGCTTGGCGTGTCATGGAGCACGCTGTACATAGGCTCGCTCCTGCTGCTCCTGGACAGGAACAGGGAGAAGGCGACTTCCAGCGCGCTTCTCGAATCGACGATAAGCGTCGGGGCAATAGCAGGGCCGCTTGCAGGCGGGATAATTGCCGAGCTTTTCGGGATCAGGTCTGTGCTGCTCTTTGCGTTTGCAGTCACCGCAGGGTCGTTTGCCATGTCAAGGACGCTGAAAAGGCAGGCAGTCAGTAGCAGCGCAAATGTGAGCAGATCTGGACGAGATCTGGAAAAATCGTTTTAATAATCGGCGCAGCTGCAGCCTCCATGAACAGAAAGAACGTCATAATCGCGATAATCGCAGCCGCAATTCTGGTGCCTGCTGCAGCGTACGCCGCCGCGCCGCTTTTTGTCAGCACCACGATAGACGAGCCGCTGCCTCCTACAGCAGTGTCGTCAGAGGCAGGCATGAACGACGCGGCAGAGCCGGCACAAGAAAAAGATTCTACTGCTGACGACGACGATGATGATGATGCCAAGCACATGGCCGCGGAAGGCGGCCGACAGCAGCAAGGCGAGACAGCGATGGAGGAAAAGGGAGAAGCAGCCATGGCCGACAAGAAAGAAGAGAAGGGAGATGTCATGGTAAAAGATGAAAGCGCCGCAGCGATGGATGATGAAGATGAGGAAGAGGAGAAAGACTCAGCTACTACAAAAGGTGCAATGGAGAAGGAAAATGAAGCCACTGCCGGCACCGCCGCAGAGGCCACGACAGAGGAGATCGGGGGCGTCTTTTCAGGCGCCGGCGACGGGTTCCACAACGCCGAGGGCATCGCAAGGGTGCTGCACCTGGAGGACGGCAGCGCGCTGCTGAGGCTTGAAGACTTCAAGGTGACAAATGGGCCTGACCTCTACGTCTACCTTGCGACTGACAGGGGCGTGACAGACTATGTTGACTTAGGCAGGCTCAAGGCAAGCAGCGGGAACCAGAACTATGAGCTGCCAGAAGGCGTCGACCTGGAAAAGTACGACAACGTCGTCATCTGGTGCAAGTCGTTCTCTGTGTATTTTGGCGGGGCCCAGCTCTCGGCCGCCTGAATGATCCCTTTCTCATTTTTTGGCTATCTTGTCAAAAAGCGCAGGGTTGTCGATGAACGCCTGGTTGTACGCCCTGTTTGTCAGTCTGTCGGCTTCCCGGTTCTCAGACCGGGGCACCCACTCTATTCTGACATCCCTGAAGCGGGCCTTTAGCTCGGCAGCCTTTCTAAAGAGGGGCACGATGCGCTTTGTGCCCACCTTGAACCGGCCGTTCATCTGGTTCACCACCAGCTGCGAGTCGCTCTTGACCACTATCTTTTCAGGTTCAAGGCCGCTTGCTGCGAGCCACTCTAACGCCTTTATCAGCGCGGTGTATTCGGCCACGTTGTTTGTCGCGTCGGGTGAAAAAGGCTCGGCTGCAAGGCCGTGCTCGCTTTTGAGCGTGGCGCCGCTGCCTCTGTCCTTGACCACGTACGCGTAGCATGCAATGCCGCCCGGGTTTATCGGCTGGCACAGGCCGTCAAAAAACACCTCCACCTCTTTTGCCTTTTGCAACAGTACTATCGAGGAGGCGCGCTGGTTATCACCTTATCGCCCAGCTCCTGCGCGGCGTCAGAGACCTTGCCGGCGATCCCCTTTACCACGGGGTTGTCGCCGACTTTTTTCACGCCTTGTACGACGCCAGAGAAAAAGGTCTGCCATCCAAGCCCCAGTACGGCAAGTACAAGCATGCCCAAGGCCACCCACGTGATGACGCCCACGCTTTAGAGAGGCCAAAAATCGATATTAACGCTTGAGTAAGAGGTTTCTATTAGAATCAGCTAAATTAAAGCTAAAGGTAAATTTGTCATCTGTCGATGTCTTTTCACCTTTTTTGCAAAGGCTGCAAATAGAAATGACGCAGGCAGAACCGCACCAGGGCCGGCACAACTACTACCAAAAGTACGCAAAGAGCTCAAAGACAGAGCTCATAGACGAGATCGCCAGGCTGACAGAGCAGGTGCGCGCAAAAGACGACGAGATATCACTTTTGAAGAAAAAGCTTGCGCTGTACAGGTCGCTAAAATAAAAAAGCAGGATAAGAAAAATTTTGGAGGAAAGGGCGAGGGGCCACTTTTCCCCTCTCCCTCTCGCATGGCGGAATTACTTCTCAGGCTTGCACTCCCATCTCAAAGACGACCTGGACGGTCATCTGTATGTCCTGCTGTCCTGGCAGTATCGTCGTCCCGTCGGTCGTATTCTGGCCTGCCTCGTCAAAGTTCTTGTAGTAGACTGGGAAGAACACGTCGTTGAGGTTTATCGACTTGACGCTGACCACCTGCATCCCGACTGCAGCCGCTGCCTTTTCTGCGCGGGCCTTGGCGTTCCCTATGGCCCTGGCGATGAGGCTGTCGCGGATCTCTTCCTGCTTTGCCTCGGAGACAAAGAAGTAAGCGCCGCTCACGTTGTTTGCGCCTGCTTCCACCGCCGCGTCGATGACCTTGCCCACGTCTGCCTTGGCGTCGAGCGTCACCGTCACAGAGTTGACCGCCCTGTAGCCTGTCACCTCGCTCTTGGGGTGGCACTCGGGCGGCTGCGGGTAGATCTCGATGCACGGCGGGCTCACGCTCTCGTATATCGGGAACACGCTGTACGAGCCTGTCTGCGTCTGGTTTGCAGTTATCCCAAGGCGCGCAAGTGCGTCAAGCACGCGCTTCATTATCCGGGCATTCTCGGCCGCTGCCTTGGCTGCCGTGTCCCCCTTGGTGTCCACGCCAATGTCCACGCGGACTTTGTCAGGATCGACCTTGACCGTCGCGGATCCCGAAGTCGATACGGTTGGTTTCTCATCCTTTGTCTGCTCTTGCGGCTGCGGACTTTGCGCAGCCGCCAAAGTCAACATCTGGCCGCCGGTGATGCTGGCCGCGACCAGCCCTATTGCAAGGATGCCTGCAATCAGGGCAAAGTTGCGTTTGTTGCTGTTGTTGTTGCCGTTTGTCTTTTGCTGTTCAGACATGACGGCCATTAGTTTGTGCCCAGTCTACCTAAGCCTAGGTTTCAGAACGCGTTCCGCGCCCCTGTTTTGCATTTCAGAACGGAGGCTTTTTCGTCGTTTGGCGATAGTATAACTATGTAAAATATGCAATTTCCTTTGCAATATTTATAGGATTCCTGTGTTTCGGGCTGGCAGATGACCTTTAAATCAGCCAAACGTCGAATATTGGCGTGGAACGCTGGAACGGCGGCGTCAGAACACCCCAGAAAGGGTGTTCTAAACTCTAGAATTAAGATGGAAAGGTTGGTTAATAGCATCGTCGGAGAGAGGGAGTGAACAAGAGATAATGGCAAGGTTTTCCATGTACGGCATGGCCGGCATAGGCATTGCGGCCGCCATAGGGTTTGTGCTCGTCCTGAGCTCGATAAGTACCAACATACCGGTAACTGAAGTAACCAGGATCGTCGACGAGGGAACGCTGCAGCAGTCTGGAGGCCAGACCCAGGCGGCACTTACGGTAGCGTCCAGCCAAAAGCTGATCAAGTTTACGTCTCTTGACGAGATCAGGGCGTTCCTTGTGAATGTAGAGAGCAACAGAGGCGCCCTTATGTCGAACTTTGGCGGCGGAATGACAAAGCTCCAATCAGGGCAGTGGAGTCCATCAGCTTCTACTACCTATGGGCCAGAAATTGCCGCCGCGCCGCCTGCGATCCAGCTTACTGTAACTGACGCAGACAGGAACGCCGACACGTCGATGGCGTCAGGTGCGGCAGCAGGTTCGACGTTTTCCACCACCAACGTCCAGGTCGCCGGCGTCGACGAGCCGGACTTTATGAAAAACGACGGCAAGTACGCCTACGTGCTGTCAGGCGACAAGCTCACGATAGCAGAGGTATACCCCGCCGAGTCGGCCAAAGTGGTGGCCAAGGTCGGCCTCGACATACAGCAGGGCCAGTACCTGCAAAACATGTTTCTGAACAACAACACGCTGGCTGTGATGTACCAGGAATACGGCCAAGACAACATAATACCGCAGTACGAGGTGGCGCCGCAGCCCGTGTACGTGCCCAAGACGCACGTCATTGTGCTAGACATCTCTGACAGGGAAGACCCCAAGCTGTTGAACGACTATACGCTGACAGGCGCGTACAACAATGCAAGGATGATAGGCCACTACGTCTACGTGGTGACGACAAGCGACCTCTACAGCTATTACCAGCCTCTGCTCCCCAAAATAGCGTGGGCCGGCAGCGCGCTGGTTCCAGACGTTTACTACTTTGAGAACCCCGAGCCGTACTATAATTTCAACACGGTCGCGTCGATAGACATACTCGCCGCAGGCAAGGACGGCGGAGGGGCGGTCAACTCCAAGACGTTCATGATGAACCCCGCCTCGACGCTGTATGTGTCGGAAAAGAGCATCTACATCGCCTACCAAAAGTACCAGCCCTACCACTATTACAGCCAGGCAAGCCGCGAGCGGTTCTTTGAGGTGGTGGTTCCGCTGCTTCCACAGGAGGCGCAGATGCGGATCAAGACGATAGACGCAGACCAGTCGCTTTCTGACTCGCAAAAGTGGGACAGGATGGCGGCCGCCCTCCAGGACATGTACAACATGATGAGTGAGCAGGAAAAGGCGCAGTTTATAGAGAAGGTGCAAAAGGCGCTTGCCGACTACGACGCCAAGATACAAAAGGACGCCATGAGGACGGTCGTCCACAAGATAGCGATAGGCGAAAACGGCCAGCTCGACTATGTCGCCAAGGGCGAGGTCCCAGGCAGGCTGCTGAACCAGTTCTCGATGGACGAAAAGGGAGACAGGTTCAGGGTCGCCACGACGGTCGAATACTACTCGCCGTCGTCGCAGGGCCTGTACAGCAACGTGTACGTGCTCGACTCCCAGATGAACACGGTGGGCAGGCTGGAGCAGATAGAGCCGGGCGAGTCCATCTACTCTACGCGCTTTATCGGCGACCGCCTGTACATGGTGACGTTCCAGAGGATAGACCCGTTCTTTGTGATCGATCTGTCCACGGACCAGCCCAGGATACTTGGCGCGCTCAAGCTGCCCGGCTACTCGACGTACCTGCACCCCTATGACGAAAACCACATCATAGGGCTTGGCAAGGACACCAAGGACAACGGGTACGGCGGCGTGATAGCCACAGGGGTAAAGGTGGCGCTCTTTGACGTGTCCAACGTGTCAAGCCCGCGGCTTGTGGACAGCTACACGATAGAGGGCTCGGGCACCGCCTCGGAGGCCATCTACGACCACAAGGCGTTCTTCTTTGACAAAAACAGGAACGTGCTCTCCATACCGGTGACAAGCTACGACGCAGAGCCCAAGCACGACGCAGAAGGCAGGTACATCCAGCCAAAGACGTGGCGCGGGTTCTATGTGCTGGACGTGAACGAAAGCAGAGGCGTAGAGCTTAAAGGCAAGATAGAGCATCCCGCTGCAGGCGGACAGGGTGGCGGCGACGGAGTCTACTACTATGGCCCGCAGGGCACCGGCAGGTCGTTCTTTATCGACGGCGTGCTCTACACAGTGACGCAGAACAACCTGATCAAGATGAACGACATCCAGACGCTGCAGGAGCTGAACAAGCTGGAAATTGGGAGCACGGGTGGCATCATAAAGTACCCCGAGCCTCTCAGAGAAGAGGCAGGATGAGAAGAGGTCGAGGTGCAGACGCCGCAGCTTTTGTTGCGCCGGCTAGATGACGTTGTTATTGCCGGCGTACCGCCTCTTTCCTTCTCCTTCTTTCTTTGTCATCCTTCTCTCTCTTGGCGAGCAAAAGAGTGTCTTTGGCAGAGGCAGCACATGCGTATGTGTAAGCGCATACGTTCTGCGGCCTGCTCAATGAGAAAATAATTTTAGATACCGCGCTGTACCCCATCTCATGTCTACTATAGAAGGAGAACAGGGAACGGCAGTACAGCCGGAAACAACAGAGGAGAACACGATGGCAGCAGCAGGAGGAGGAGAAGGAGCCGAAGCCTCCAGTCAGTCGCCATCAGCAGCCCCATCGCTCCCGATGCCAGAGCGCACCGTGTCAAACGAGGAGGCGATGATAGCACAGGTGCTGTCCAGAGTGAAAAAGCAGGCAAAGCAGATTGAAAAGATGCAAAAGACCGTAGGCCAGATCCTCGACTCTTTGAAAAGGGCCGACAAGGAGCGCGCCAAGCATGGCAGGCAGGTCGAGCAGCAGAACAAAAAGATGATGTCGCAGGTGGCCCAGCTGCAAAAGCGCCTGGCAAAGGCAGGCAAGAACGCAGGCGGCAAAGGCAGAAACAGCAAGGCAAGGTCAAAAGCAGGCAAGAAAAAGGCCGCCGCGGCAAGAAGGCGCTAGCCGCCATAGAGAAAAAAAGAAGAAAAGAGAAAGAGGGTAGGCAGCAGTAGTAGCGCCGCGCTGTTCTCTTTTTATTTATTTACTTGACCACTACTTGGCCGGTCATCCAAGGGTGGATCGCGCAGACATAGTCGTACGTGCCTGCCTGCTCGAACTTGACCGAGAACGACGTCACAGGCGGGAGCCCTTCCGGTGCCTGCCCTTCCGGCCAGATGAACCCAGAGTTCAGGTACTGCTCGGAGCCGCGCATGGCGTACTGGGTGTTTGGAGGGAGGTATGACGCCTTGCCGTCCCCGTCTATCACGGCGACGTTGTAGGCGCGCGCATTGGCCCCGAGCATGGCTGTAGCGCCCTGCGGGCCGGGGAATGTGAACGCGTCAGAGTTGCCCGGCGCAAGCGGCTTGACCGCCGTCGAGTTCGATATCAGGTAGGGCTGCTCTATAGGCGCAAACATGGCAGGATCCTTGAAGAACGTCACGGTGTGCGGCTCGGCCACGCGCGTCGGGTTGTACCAGACCACCGTCTCGCCGACCTTGATGTTGGCGACAGGCGGATAGAACTGCGTCAACGGCGCAACGGATCCACCGCCGCCTGCCCTGACCTTGAATACGCCATTCTTGTAGTCCATGTGCCGGCGGCTCTTGCCCACGTCGGTTGCGACCCTGTCTTCCTTTGCAGCCATCGTGCTCATGGCGGTGCCTGCAAGCAGCGCGGCGCCAGCGGCTATGGCCAGCGCCATCAATACATATCTTTTGCTCACCATCGTCATATTATTGCTGGTCGGTGACATCAGGTCGGTCAATAAAAGACTTGTGGAACCGGGATCGTCAGCGTTTCAGCGTAGCGCCCTTGACCTCGCTCAGAAAGCCAAGGAAGGTTATCGTGTGCTCTTTGCTACACTTGGCACACACGAGGATCCCCGTCTGCGAGTTGCTGCCGCCCACCACCCTGTCCGTATATTCGATGAACTTGCCGCAGTCGCACTTGATCTTTTTTACTGCCACAGCCGACCTAGAGGTGTCGGCGTATTATATAATCTTCCTCTTCTGGCACACAACGCGCCTCCAGACCTGCAAAATCTGGACCGGTGGTGAATGCTACATCCTGATGGCGAGTGCTCCGCAAGGCCGTTCACGCACCCTGATATATCATGCACGCCTACTTGCCTGCAAGAGAAAAGATGATCATGACAACGACGGCGGGGCACCATGGCAGGTACCGGTCATCTTGTCGCGAGTGCGGCCACGAGCTAAAGCCGCACCTGCTGTGCGCACAATGCGGCGAGCACATCAGCTGGACATGCTCAAGGTGCGGCAGGATAGACGACTCTACTCACGTCCACGGCTAGCTAGCCATCCCCCGTCATTATTGTTGTTATTATTGCCGCCGCTGATGACTTGCATCATAGTCATCCATCATCCGCCGGTCGTACGCCTCGATTATCTTTTGGAGCGCCGAGTCCTCCTCCCTCACCGCTTCCAGGAACTCGTCCAGATACCCAAGCTTTTTCACTTTCTTCAAGGTATCCTGAAAATCCCTGTTGTGCGCCTTTTCCATCTCGGCAACCCGGGCGACGCCGCCTCCAAGCGCCGAGCGCACCAGTGCCTGCTGTATGAGCAGCCGGTTGTACCTGCTTGATGCAAAGTAGCGCCTGAAAATGTTCATCCGGCCGTCCTTTCCTGCCTGCCCAAGCTCTTTTGCAGGCGGCAGGTGGTACGTGATCATCGTCACAACGTTGAAATCGCGTCAGGCCAAATATAACCTAGACCGTGGGCGAGTCATTATCGCCGCCGGCGCCGTCCCTTTCAGCAGCGTACACCTGCCGCACGTCAGAGTAGCCGCGCTCTTGGGCGTACAGCCACACCTTGCCGCACACGGCGCAGGTTATGCGCCTTTCCCGCGCACAGTGCTCCAGCTCGTAGTGGCTGCAGCGTATCTGATACTGCCTCTTGTGTGCCTCCATCTCGCGCAGGGTGTCGATGTGCCTGACCGAGTTTTCCGACAACGATTGCGCAGCCGCCTGCCAACAATATAACGCTATAGGACGTGCCTCTTGCCCCGGTACGCCACCTGCACCGCGTCCACGCCGGCCAGCTTTTTTGCCTTGTCCGCCACCTCTGCAAGCCACTCGTCGTCGGCGCCCTTGGCGTTCCTGATCGTGACGCCCTTGTACGCAACTGCCCTGTCGCTCCCTGTTTCAGGGGCCGCAAGCACATAGTCGTCGACTTCAATATCCTTGAACTTTTGCCTGATGTCGGCTATGAGCGCCGACGCCCCCTCCGGCAGGTAGATAACCAGCTGCCGACGTGGCCGGCGCAGCATGATTGCCGCTGCAAGCGCGGCTCCGGCCGCTGCTGCCGCCGCTGCAATCACCACAATTATCGTCACCGCCACACCAGGCGTCGAGGCTGAAGGAGAAAATAAAGCGGCAACAGGAGCAAGCACGCCACGATCAGGCAGGGGAGCAGGTTCGGGCGCCACAAATCCGATGATGGCTATGGTGCCGTCGCCGGCAGGCGGAGGCAGCCGGGTCTGCCCGTCGCTTCTGGCAGTAAGGTAGTAAGTGTATGTGCCGGCAGGGACTTGCTCGCCCAAGGCGCTTCTCCCATCCCACGAGACGGAATTGGCTCCCATTGCCAGCGTGCCGTCTATGCTCTGGACAGTCTGGCCATGCTCATTCTTTATGCGCAGGACATAGCTGCCCGCCGCAGACGAGTAAAAGCGGATCTGCGCGGTATCGCCGGCCACGGCATCGATCTGCGGCTCTGACAGGAGGGCGATTGCCGGCGCCGACGGCGGAACTATCAGGCCGGAAATCGCAACATAGTCTCGGATGCCAGCGTCGTCATTGATGTGGCCGTACGCAGGGCTCCCTTTTTCAGGCCCGTCTGCAAGCGCCATCTTGTCAGACAGGGACCGCAGGACATGGTGCTTTTCAGAGAACAATTCTTTTGCCGTTACCTTGTCTGCAAGTGGGACGATGAAATAGTGCCTGAGTGAAGGGGCAGGCGAGACCGTCCTGCCTGTCACAGCCTGCACGCCCACAGAATCCGACAGCTTGCGTAAGACGGGCGACGCAGTTTTGCCGCCCCGGGAGGCCGAGTCGGCAAATGCCACCGAATCGGAGACAGACCTTGCAAACGACTTGGAGCCGCCCGTGGCAGTGGCGTCTGATAAAGCAACTGCGTCTGACAGGTTCACCTGTAACGACGCAGGCAGACGACCGGGCACAGCCGACACTGCGTCACCAATGGTGATGCTTTCTGAAGTATCTGCAAAAGCAGTTGCGGTTGACGCTAGGACAGCTAGCATCATGGCAAATATAGAGAGCAGACACCTTCCAATCCCCATTTACAGGGATTTTTTCCAGATATTACGTATAAAAGTGCCATGAAAGAAGAAGACAGAAAAATCCTCCATTCTGGACGGCGGCAAGCCTGGGCAGCTAGACCGTCGAGGCGCCGCTGCCGTCGTCGTCCTGGTGCCGGCGGCGCACCTCAAGCGAGTCAGAGCCGGTGATGCTCTTTACCCTGTCGGCAATCTCGTCGAGCCAGCTGTCGTCGGCGCCCTTGGCGTTTTTGATAGTGACGCCCTTGTACAGGTCGTTGCCTCCCGGCTCGACATAGTCTTCCACCACGGCGCCGGGGAATTTCCGCTTGATATCGTCGATGACTTCGGCCGCGGCGGCCGGCACGTACATGACAAGCGGCTTTTCACGCCTGAACAGGAACAGGAACCCTGCTGCTCCTGTCACTGCCGCGGCTATGATTATCAAGTAGAGAGGGTCGATCTGGCCGCCAGGCTCTTTTGCCTTTGGCGTGCCTATGATGGCTATCCTGCCGTCGCCGGCCTCCGGAGGCTGGCGCACGCCGCCGTCACTTCTTGCAGTGATATAGTACCGGTATTCGCCGGGGGGCGCCTGCTCTCCCGACGACTGGACTGCGCCGTTCCATTCAACGGTGTTCGGGCCGGCGCTCATGCGGCCCTTCAGGTTTGCGACCACGTTGCCTTCGCTGCCCGTTATTTTCACCTCGTACGAGCCAGCCGTGGTGGAATGGAAAGAGATGTCAGCGACCTCGCCAGGCAGCAGGCTGACCTGCGAGGGCGAAGTGACGGCGATGGTCGGGGCCGTTGGCGGCACGACCAAGCCCGAGACGGCGATGTAATCCCGTACTGCGAGGTTCGACTCAAGGTCGATGTGGGGCGAGCTGCGTACATCGTGTGCATCGCCAAGCGTCAGGCCGTCAGAGATGGACCGTTCGAATACATGCGGGACTGCTGCAGGAGGGGGAGAAGGTGGAGGATTCCTTACTGGCGGGTTTTGCGTGCCAGGGTTTGGCGAAGGCGCCGGCTGCGGTTGATGGGCAGGAGGGTTAGAAGGCTGCGGCGGCGATGACGCGGCATGGCGGGCAGGGCTGGCCTGATCGCTTGCCCGGAGCGAATCTGAAACGTCGCGTGTCAGCTGCCGCGGCGCACTGGCAACCCGCGAAGCCGAATCGGTCGCGCTCAATGAATCAGACAGGTTGCGCGAGAGGTGCACCGAACCCCTCTGGGTATCGCCCGAGATAGTATCACCGAACCCGACGCCGTCGCGGACCTCTGTAGGTGGGCGAGGGGCTCTTTCCATGCGCGGCATTATCGAGTCATCTAACGAAAGGTTGTCAGATAGCTGCACGTCAGGATCCAGTGCAGCAGGCAGCAATGGCGGTGGCGAAGGTGAAGGCTGAGGAGGAGGAGGAGAAGGAAGAGGCATCTGCTCGATTTCAGCGGCAAGCGCCATGGCCTCGTCGAAATTCTGTTGCAGCAAGAGTGGCTGTTGTTGCTGTTGTTGCTGTTGTTGCTGTTGTTGTTGCTGTTCCTCGCCACCGCCGCTGCCTCCTGCCTCTTGGTCGAGCTGCAAAAGCCCGGACTGTTGCAATAGTCCTATCAGGCCGGCGTCATCTCCCGTCCTATTGCCGCCGTTATCCCTTCCGCGACCACTGCCCTGGCCATTATTGTCGCCCCTTTCATCGCTGCTGCTGTTGCTGTTGTTATTGTTGCCGCCGCCCTGCGACTGGGCGAACGCTGGAGTAAAGAGCAAAGGGCCGGCCGAGCCCATCAGCAGAACAACAGATAGGCCAAGGGCCAGCCAGATTTTTCTGTCACTTCTCCGATTACCATTATTACTATCACCATTACAGTTGCTATTGCAAATCATCATCTGGTGTATGTCCTCTATTTTTACACGCGCAGCGGGCGCCGGAAAAAATTTTGAAAACATCGTATAAAAGGCCCATGAAGAGAGAGTGCAGAAAACTTTCAGCAAAAAAGATCATGTACGTGCCGCCGGGAACAAGGTTATTTAGAATCGTGTGCAATCCTGCATGTGCCAGCAGCAAAAAACAGCAGGCGCTCGCCGACAAAGACGAGCGGCTTTGGGGTGTCCAGAAGGGAAAGCCACGACTCGTCCGGCTTTTACGGCCGCAGGCTGTACGGCGGCAACAACAATAGTGACAACGATAATGATGATGATGGCAATAATAATAATAACAACAGCAGCAATGGCGACGCAGCGGGGCACTACCCCGAAAACAGGCTCCCCGAGGGCTGCGCCAACAGGATTTTTTGCAAGAGCAGCGAGCGGATGGACGAGCTTCCGGACTCTTGCGTCCACCTGCTTGTGACCTCGCCCCCGTACAACGTCGGCAAAGAGTACGACTCGGATCTCACTTTGGGCGAGTACAGGCAGCTGCTTCAGAGCGTCTTTGCAGAGGCGTACCGCGTCCTTGTGCACGGCGGCAGGGCGTGCATCAACATCGCAAACGTCGGCCGCAAACCGTACATACCGCTCCACAGCCACGTCATAGCAGACATGCTTGCAGCAGGCTTTCTCATGAGGGGCGAGGTGATATGGAACAAGGGACCTAGCGCCGGCGCGTCCACCGCCTGGGGCAGTTGGCAGTCTGCCGCAAACCCTACGCTGCGGGACACGCACGAATACATACTGGTGTTTTCAAAAGGCACTTTTTCAAGAAAGGCAGCAGAGGGTAAAAAGAGCACGATATCAAAGGAGCAGTTTCTGGAATACACCAGGAGCGTATGGGAGTTCCCGGCCGAGTCTGCAAGGAGGGTCGGCCACCCCGCGCCGTTCCCGGTGGAGCTCCCGCACAGGTGCATCCAGCTGTACACGTTTGAGGGCGACGTGGTGCTCGACCCGTTCTGCGGCGTAGGCGCAACCTGCGTCGCGGCGGCTGCAAGCGGCAGGCTGTTTGTCGGGTACGAGACAAGGGCAGAATACACAGAAAAGGCAAATGAGAGGCTGGCGGCGCTACCGCGGCCGTCAACAACGACGGCTGCAGATACCATGCAAAAAAGAAATATGCAGCGTCTGCGCTAGCAGAGGCGTGCCAGCAACAGAAGGAGAAACGACGACAACAACCGTCTACCTGAAATACGAAACCCTTGACGACATGCTGAAGGTGATCATTTATTCCGCGCAGTCGATGCTCGGAGTCGTGCCGATGCTGTACTACATCAACCATGAAAACAGGCACCTGCTCTTCATCCAGACGGGCACGGTCGGCAACGCGACCGTGCACTATATCGCCCAGAAGGATAGGCCGGCAAAGCGGTTCATACAGCTAAAGAGGCTGACCGGCGACTACTCGTACGTAGACGGGATAGGCACGGACGCGCAGTCGCTGTACGTGCCCATACTAAAGCTTGAAAAATCGACCCTGAAATTCCCGGCATGAAGCAAGGAAGAAGAAAGGGCAGGGGCAGCAGGGCAACAGACAGAAAGGCAAGGTCGGCAAACGAGATAACAGAGCAGGAAGTCTCGGCTTTTCTTGAGGCGATCAGGGGTTTTGACGGCTATCCCAGGCTGCGCGACCTCGGCGGGCTCCTCCCTTCCATGAGCGACTACAAGATAAACGTCGTGTTGCGCTACCTGCAGCGCAAGGGAGACATCATCGTGGACAACGACGGCTACATCTCGTGGGTGAGGCCGCCGGAGGGCGGCGAGAAGGAGAGCCTCACCCTGGCCGACGTTGCCAGCATGAGCGACGATGTCAAAAGACTTCTGAGCAAGGACGATAACGGCGACGGCACCGGCAGTTAGTTAGGCATTTTTATATCGGCCACGCCTTTGCCCACCTGAGATGAGAGGCAACGGCACCGGCAGGAATATTGCTGCTACTGCCATCACTTCGGACCAGATGTACGCCATAGAGGAGAACGGCCACTCTAAAATCGGCATGCGCAGGTTCCTCATGATGGAAAACGCGGGCCACGGCATATCAGACCTCGTGGCAGACAGGGCAGAAAACAGAAAGGTGGTGGCCGTGTGCGGCACCGGCAACAACGGGGGCGACGGCTTTGTGGCTGCGCGCCACCTGGCAGGCAGGGGCGCCGGCAAGGTTACGGTTATACTGCTTGGCAGCCCGTCTGACATCAAGAGCGAAGAGGCAAGGCTCAACTGGGGAATAATAGAAAAGATGGACTCGGTAGAGATAATATTTGGCAAGGAGGTTGACGGCGCAATCCGCAAAAAGATATTGCAGGCAGACATCATACTGGACGGCATATTTGGCACAGGCATCAAGCGCGACATTGCAGAGCCGCATGCGACGGCCATAGACCTGATAAACGAGGTCAGGAAGAAGAAAAAGGCGTACGTGGTTGCAATAGACGTGCCCTCTGGGCTTGACCCAAACAGCGGCAGCATACACGACAGGTGCGTGACGGCAGACTGCACGATAACCTTCCACCGCATGAAAAAGGGCCTTTTGGCAAAGGGGGCAAGAAAATACACTGGCAGAGTATACGTCGAGCGGATAGGCATACCGCCAGAGGCAGAAGAGGGAGTGATAACGAGGGCCAGCAGGAGGGTGCGCACGCAATAGCATGACGACATCGACGAAAACGACGACAAAAGTGCTACAGATACCGGTGGGCCAGATGGCCAACTTTACGTACATTGTCGCCGACGAGGAGACCGGCGAAGCGGCAGTCATCGACCCGTCGTGGGACCTCGAAGAGGTTTTCGGCGCGCTGAAAAAGAACGGGTGGAAGGCAAAGTACGTGATAAACACGCACTCCCACTTTGACCACGTGCTTGGGAACGAACAGGTGGCCAAGGTGACCGGCGCCAAAATAGTCCAGCACAGCGCGTCGCAGCTGGATAAAGACATCGCAGTATCAGAAGGCGACGTGATAGAGGTCGGAGGCGTCAGGATGAGGGTCGTCCACACGCCGGGCCACTCCAAGGACAGCGTCTGCCTTGTCATAGACGGCGAGGCGGTGTTCACAGGCGACACGCTCTTTGTGGGCAACTGCGGCAGGACCGACCTACCCGGGAGCGACCCACGGGAGATGTACCGCAGCCTGTTTGAAAAGGTGGCAAGGTTTGACGAAAAGCTCGTAATGTATCCGGGCCACAACTATGGCTCAAGCCCCACGTCGACGATAGGGCGCGAGAAAAAGTTCAACCATGTCCTCCAGCCCCGGACCGAGCAGGAATTCCTCGAGTTCATGGGCTCAGGTGACTGACTTATGCAGTTGCTTCGAGACATAGTCTGTAGTGGCGGTGGCAGCGGTGACAGCAAAGCAGGTTTCTCTGCCAAAAAGCCCGTCTTTGTTTGCGTCATATCGCACACTGCCACAAGCGAGGTCCCGGGGCTGACTGTGGCCGGCGCAAACCCCGAAATGATAAAGTACACGTCGGCGGCAGACGCCGAGTTCCTGTACCACGGACACTGCAAGTGCATACCGGCAGTCCCTGCCACGCCTGACGGCAAGCCCACGCCGGCGGTGATAACGAGGGCCGCGCTGGCCCTTGCCAGCATGCCGCTTTTCATAGCCGACTCGGGCGCCAAGGTCAAGCCCCAGGTGCCGGCCATATCGTTTGGCCTCCAGCCCGGAGGTAACATTTCCATCGAGGACGCCATGCCCCTGCATGAAGCAGAAAGGGCATTTGGCTACGGCAGGCTGCTTGGCGCCCAGCTGGCAATGACATCCGACCTTGTGGTCGTGGGCGAGAGCATACCTGGCGGCACCACCACGGCACTCGCAGTCCTTGGCGCGCTCGGAGTGGACGCCAGGTTCAGGGTGAGCAGCAGCATGCCAGACAACCCGCACAAGCTAAAGAACGCTGTGGTGGACAGGGCATACGCGCGCGCAAAAGGCGTCAGGGCGCCACTGGAGGCGGTGGCGCGCTTTGGCGACCCCATGATGCCAGCAGTGGCAGGCATTGCAGCAGGCGCAGTCGAGCATGGCAGGGTCATGCTGGCAGGCGGCACCCAGATGGCGGCCGTGCTTGCAGTGATGAAGGGTCTTGGCGTCCCCCTTGCCAGAGTTTGCATAGGGACTACAAGCTATGTGGCAGGCGACAGGTCGGCAGACCTTGCCGGCCTTGTGCGCCAGATCTCAAAGAGGACGCCGGTGCTTGCGTGCGACCTGCACCTTGGCGAGTCTTCCAAGCAGGGGCTGCGCGCGTATGCAGACGGCTTTGTCAAAGAAGGGGTCGGTGCAGGCGGCGCGTCGATAGCGGCCATGATGAAAACAAAGGCGGACGGCAGAAAGATGATGAAAATAATAGAGCGCGAGTATTCGCGCTCGATAGAAAAAGCATCGGTGGCTGAGATGGCGGCAACAGGACCGCCGCAACCATGATCGGCGGCTATTTGAGCGATATCTCGATCGTGTCCTTGGCGCCGGCAAACATCTGCGCCATCAGCTGCTCCTGCAGCTTGTAGAAGTACGACTTGAGCCCGACGCCGTAGCCGCCTATCTGCTGCTGGACTGCAGACACTAGGTGCGGGGCCATCCTGTCAGAGACTGCAATGTAAAACCGCGTCTTTATCTTGGCGTCCTGCGAAATTCGCAACTCGTGGCTTGCAACCGGCGGGGCAGACTTTTTGGCCTGCGCCTCTATCGCGCCATAGATCCTAAAGAGCATGTCGGGCTTTATCTCGCACTTGTCGTCGTCCATCGTGATATGGAACGTCTTTGGAGTTGGTCTTGGCGTTTGCATCGGCATTGGCCGCGTTCTGCCGTAAAAAGCAGGGCAAAGAGCTTTGTTTTACCTTCAAGCTAGCTTGTTTAGCTGCTTCTGCTATGCTGCTCCGGTATGGAGGGTGCGAAGGCAGGAAGCCTTCTTGAGACAAACCTGCTTGAAGGGTCGACAAACCTCCAGGGCAGGTCTGCCGCCTTGGTTATGCCTATCCTTGGAGTCGAAACCACCTGCCGCCTTCCTCCCTCCAGGTCGCCGGCCTCCTCTATGCAAAGGCCCGACCCCGGCACAGTCATGTCAAGCCCGTTCTGCAAAAGTGTGATGCCCATTGCCTGCGTCAGCCTGCCGGGCCCCGACGCCAGGAGCAGAGGGTTGCCTGTCCCCCTCAGATTCTGCATCACGCCGACTCCTTCTACCGGCTCGATGCTGCGTATAAGGACGGCGCCTGCCGGCGCCCTGTCCGGCGAGCGCGCAGACACGTTCACGCAGTGGTGGCTGCCGTAGGTGAAATAGACGTACGCCACCCCGACAGGGCCGAACATGACCCGGTTCCTTGCAGTGGGGCCCCGGTGCGCGTGGCTTGCAGGGTCGTCGGCGTGCCCGTACGCCTCCGTCTCCACAATGACGCCGGCAAGCCTCCTCTTTTTGTCGAGTACCCGGACGAGCACCTTGCCTATCAGGTCGTGCGCGACCTGCGGCGTCGGCCGGCTGTAAAACTCGGGTGGAAGCAATCTGGATGACGACGAGGATGATGAGCGGGATGCCATTGTCACATAAAGTCCTCCAGCGACGAGTCGGCGCCGGCGTTGCTACCGGCGTCGCCCTTTTGGATCTCCCGGGCAAGCTTTTTCAGGTCGGCTTCAAGGAGCGAGAGCATGCTGCGGTTATAGATGGCCGCGGCTGGGTGGATCGTTAAAAAGTATTTCTGGCCTGCCTTTTCTATCACCTTGCCCCGGTTTGCCGTGATAGAGCCTCCACCAAGGAACGACGAGTAGGCCGTCCTGCCCAGTATGCAGATTATCCTTGGCCGGATGAGTGCCACCTGCCTTTCCAGGTACGGCCTGCACGCTGCCACCTCGTCTTCTTCTGGCACCCTGTTGTTTGGCGGCCTGCACTTGACCACGTTTGTGATGAACACCTGCGAGCGGGGTATGCCGGCGCGCTCGAGCATCTGGTCAAGTATCTTGCCGGCCGCGCCGACAAACGGCCTGCCTTTTTCGTCCTCGCTCCTGCCCGGCGCCTCGCCCACAAACATCACCCGGGCTGCAAGCTGCCCCTCGCCGGGCACTGCGTTCTTTCTTGTGCGCGCCAGTTTGCACAGCGGGCAGCCCATGACCTCTGCAGCCACCTTTTCAAGCGAGTCAGCCGCCGTCTCGACCACAGCTCTTTTGGACAGTACAGCACCTTAATGTCTTTTCTTCTTGTCTCTGTCTTTCCGATAGTAATGGTAGGCGACAAGAACGGCGCCTATAACCGCGGCAAAGAGCGAATAGGTGTACGAGTTGGTCACGATAAAGCAGTTGCGCTCCAGTTCGTCCCTCCCTGCCGCTGCCGTCGCCGGCGATGGCGGCATTGAGGAGCCGCCACCACCACCGTCTCCGCTGTCGAGCCGGGCAAGCTGTGTAAGGCACGCGGCGCCTTGCACGTTCAAAACCACGGCAAGCGACGAGCCGGCCGCAAGCATGACAATGCCTGCTGCAAGGTACTTGCTTTTGCTGCTGTCATAATAATTATTATTGCCAGCGGCAGTCATTTCCCCGGAGCAGAGCCTTTGCTGTCATAATTCCCGGAGCGTATCTGCCGGATTATGTCCAGCACGTCGTCGGCGTCTGCAGCTTCGGGGTTGACCTCCAGGTACATGTTGAGTGCGTTGAGCGCCTCTTCCACCCTGCCGCTTTTCAGGAGCACGACGCCCTTGTCCCGTATAGCGTCTGGGTTGTACTGGTCTATGGCCAGGACCATCTCGTTTGCCACTTCGTACCGTGCCATGTCCTGCGCCTCGAAATAGCTCCCCTTGAGGTTGTTCAGCATGCGCACTATAACCTGCGCGGCCGTGGCCTTTTCGACAAACGCCCGGGTCAGCGCAATGTTCTGGCGCGGGTACGAGTGCTCAAGGAGCGCCTTGAGCGCATAATCGTCCATTATCCGGCCGTGGTTGAACGGGTCGACTATTATCTCGCCGTTGTCCCCTTCCATCACGTGCTTGATCAGAAAGTGTGCCGGAAAGTTGACCGGGAGCATCGCAAAGTTGACGCCCTGCGCCACCCGCATGTACAGTATAGACAGAGTTATCGGTATGCCCGTCCTTTGCTCGACTACAACGTTGAGGTAGCTGTTCAGTGGGTTGTAATAGTCGTCCTTGTTTGGCCGGAATTTCAGGTCGTTGAACAGGTGATTGTTGAGGGCCTCTATCACCTGGGTCGGCCTCGGCGGGGTGGTGGCCGCCTTTTTGAGCGCCTGCTGCACGGGCGCGCTCATCTGGTCTATCGCAGACAGGGCGGAGGCGACGTCAAGGTCAGGGTATGCGAGTATTCGCGAAAGGTGCAGCGCGTATTCGGCAAGCCGGCTCGCATCGTCTGACACGGTGACGTGCCTGACGACGCTCCTCTCCCAGTCCTGTATCTTTTTTTCGATATCGAGACCGGCCAATGTACCCTTTCACAATGCCTTTTGCGCCTATTTATGTCAATCATGGCGCTGCAGCATGCTTTTCCGGTCCCGGCTTTCATGACATAAAAAACAAAAATTACGCTAAATATCGAACTTTGGCCCAAAAAGATAATTGCCATGCTTTTATGTCAATCCAAAATACTTGCATGCCAGCAAATTTTTAACTAAATGCTTTTATTCAAACCTCTTTGCTCTGACCTTCATGAATGCAGACAGTAAAGTGAAAACTTTACTCAGCTCAAAACTCGGTCTGGCGGGTCTGGCAGCGTTGCTGGTTGCGCTTGCAGGCGTAGGTCTTTCTGGCAGCGCATTTGCATACACTGTTGATGATCCGGCAGTGAAATACCACTGCTTCCAAACCAACGATGACGGAAGCTACAAGTTCCAAACAGACGAAAATGGCAATCCAACGGATCAGCTAATTCCATGCGAGATCAACTCAGGCGACACCGCATGGATGCTCACATCATCTGCTCTGGTGCTCATGATGACTCCGGCAGGCCTGGCAATGTTCTATGGCGGCCTCGCAAGGAGCAAGAACGCGGTGAGCACCCTGCACATGGTGTTCATCACGACAGGCGTCATCGCGGTTCAGTTCGTGCTTTACGGATACAGCCTCGCCTTTGGCCCTGACGCGACGGGCAACGGCTTTATAGGAACGCTTGATTGGGTCGGGCTGCAGAATGTCCTGCACGACGTGCCTTCTGCGGCGTATTACGGTATAACCGGCCCCAACATCTCGCACCAGACATACATGGTATTCCAGATGATGTTCGCCATCATCACACCTGCCCTTATCGTGGCGTCGCTGGCAGAGAGGATGAAGTTCAGCGCGTTCATCATATTCATCGTCATCTGGGCAACGTTCGTATACGACTTTGCAGCGCACTGGACGTGGAGCATCTCTGGCGCAGACAACTATGGCCTCACGCCAGGCTACAGCAACTTTGGCTGGCTGGGAACGCTGGGCTCGCTTGACTTTGCAGGAGGGTCTGTCATTCACATCACGTCCGGCTGGTCAGGGCTTGTAATCGCGCTGATGCTTGGGCGCAGGCTCGGCTACGGCAAGGTGCCGATGGAGCCCCACAACATAGCCCTCGTTGTGCTGGGCGCAGGTCTGCTGTGGACCGGCTGGTTCGGCTTTAACGCAGGCTCGGCGGCAGCGGCAGCCACAAACGCGGTCAGCGCCTTTGTCGCAACGCAGGTGGCGACAGGCATGGCAGCAGTCACATGGGCACTCATATCGTGGGCGCACACTGGCAGGCCGTCGACGATAGGCGCGGCTTCGGGCGCAGTGGCAGGGCTTGTGGCCATCACCCCGGCTTCAGGCTTTGTGTCGCCAATGTCGGCCGTCGTCATAGGCATCATAGCCTCCATAGTCTGTTACGCGGCAGTCGCGTTCAAGAACAAGCGCAAGTGGGACGACGCGCTGGACGCATGGGGAGTGCACGGCGTTGGCGGTCTTGCAGGCGCTCTGCTCACGGGCATCTTTGCAGAAAAGAGGTTCACCCCGTGGGGGGACGACGGCCTTGCGTTTGGCAACCCGGCGCAGCTCTATGAGAACGCGGTGGGCGCGTTTGCGTCGCTTGCGTGGGCGATGGGCATCACTGCAGCCATCATCAAGATAATGGACGCAGTGTGGCCCGGAGGCATCCGTGTCACGCCAAAGGAGGAAGAAGTCGGCCTCGACCTGGCGCAGCACGGCGAGCGCGCATACGTGACAGAGTAGGGAAAAGAATCTCCCTCTTTTCCCTTTTCTTTTTCTTTTTTGTCTTGGGACAGATTCTAAAATAGTCTGCTTTATCCATTTGTCGGCGGAAGAACATGGTAAAGAGCTCGCTTGCAGTGTTTGGAGTTGGCATGGGCGCAATGTTTGTGCTGCTCTACGCCGCAATGACGTACGAGCCAGCGTTTATGAGCAACGATGATGATGGCAGGACGTACACCCGGCTTTCATGCGCTCCGGCAAACAGGGAGTTAAAGTTTGGCTACACATGCGCAGACATCTTGGAGGCGGCCAAGATAGCCAGAGACGATGCAAGAGTCATCGAGGCGGCCAAGGGCAGCGACTTGTACCTTGTAGGCTATGCTTTTGTGGACGACGCGGGGCCAGGCGGCGTTTCACAGTCTGAAGATCCAAAGCATTACCCGTTCCTGAACTTTTTCTCGACTGCCGACAAGAGGCTCGTTTCCGTGTGGGTAGACCTTGAAAGCAGGGTAGCAGTAGAGATCTACAGATAAAAAGGCTCCAACAATCTTATATCTTGGAGCGCCTACCTCGCAAGATAGCGAAAGATATGAGCTCTCGGGGAAACTTTACGCAGGGCCAGACGTGGGGCGCGCTCAAAAAAGCGTGGAAGGGTTACAGGATAGCCAAGGTCCAGTCAGACAGGTCCAAGATGGAAGAATACGCAAAAAAGATAAGGACGCTGCAGGGCGAGCTTGGGATCAAGCAGGCGTCCTTTCCGGAGCTGGGCCTCTAGACACCAACAATATCATTCATAGACTGCCACGACGCGGGTCCCAAACTTGACCAGCATCGGGCCTATGAACGTCGTGAGCGCGACCACCATGCCGACTACGGGGAAGAGGAACGGGCTTATTACCCCAAGATCTTGGCCGGCCTTGAGCACGATAAACGAGAACTCGCCAAGCTGGGCCATCGAAAGCCCTATGCCTAGCGCAAACTGCTTGTCAAAGCCAAACACCCGCACGCCCCCGTAGACTGCCGCAAGCTTGCCAAGCACGGTCACGGCAGTAATGATCGCGACAGGCACCCAGTATTCCGCTATCGCAGTCAGGTCCATGAGCGCGCCTATGGTGACGAAAAAGATGGCGGTGAATATCTCCCTCGTCGGCATGATGAGCGTTGACACCTGCTCGGAGAATTTCGTTCCTGCTATTATGACGCCGGCCAGAAACGCGCCGGTGGCCGCCGAAAAGCCCAGCTCGTACGAAAGAAACGCAAGCCCAAACGCCATGCCAAGCGCAAACAGGACGGTTATCTCGTACCTTTCCAGGCGGGCGACCAGGGCAAAGAGGCGCGGGACGAGAAGCACGCCAACCACGATCGTCCCGCCGATAAAGAGCCCTATCTGGCCTATCGTCGTCATCACTTGCACAAAGTCAAACGAGCCGCTGATGACCCCTGCGTGCATGGCGCTTATCATCACGACCGCCACCAGGTCTTCTATGACCAGCACGCCTATCATCAGGATGGAAGACGTCGCCTCCATCTTGCCCATGTCTTCTAGCACCTTGACGATGATGGCAGTCGAGCTGATAGACAGCGCGGCTGCCAGGAACATGGCGTCGTAGAACTTCCACCCAAGGCCGGCGCCCACCGCAAAGCCTATCCCGAGCATCACCAGCACCTCTATCACCGCGATGCCGGTTCCAAGCTTGCCTATCGCGCGCAGCTGGCGCAGAGGGAATGCAAGGCCGACGCCGAAGAGGAGGAGCACGATGGCAATGTCTGTAAAGTTGTTGAGCATCTCCGTGTCCTTGATGAGCGAAAACGGCCCAAAGGGCCCGATGAGTATGCCTGCCACCAGAAAGCCCAGAATCATGGGCTGCTTGAAAATGTAGGCGAGCGCGCCGACCCCGGAGCAGACTATGAGGAGGTATCCAAGGTCTCCTACAAGCTCGATGCCGGCGCTCAATCCAGGTGTCTCCCTTGTGGATTCCTGTGATGTCTTTATGGCGGCAAGTCAACAATACTTTTCAAACCGCGACCATTTTGTTGGCAAGGCGGCGGCCAGCAACAGGCAGACAGAGGGAGGGAGGGAGGAGGGAGAAATTATGCACTAAGGTTAAATATCACACGCACTTTTTTCGCGGTTGCTTGGATCACCGGGAGAAGGATGCCGAGATAATAAGCGAGATCCTGCTCAAGGCGGCAAGCGAGCCAGATTTCAGGAACACGCTGATACGCGACCCAGGAGTAGTCCTTGAAAAGTATGACGTCTCTGCCGAAGCCAAGATGATCATACGCAAGAGCATACGCGACCTGACGCAGCAGTAGTAACAATAACAACAATTCTAGTCACCATTTCTTGCCCGACTCCTGCCGCATGTGGTAGTAGAGATACTGCTGCGCATAGCCGGCACAGGGCCCGAAATGGCGCCGGGCGGCGCCGGACAGCTCCTCGTACTGGCGCGCAGTCAGTTTGCCGCTGGCAAGTTTCTTTTTCTTATTTTCCACCTCGGCTGCAAACCACGGATAGTGGGATGCAAGGGCGCGTGCTATCCACACGTCTATAGGAAAAGATTCCAGCTTGTCCAGTGAAAAGAGCAGTATGCAGTCGGCTATCTTTGGGCCTATGCCGTATACCTTCAAGAGCTCGGCTTTTGCTTCCGGATATCCGGCCTTTTTCAGGGCGGCAAGGTCCAGCCTGCCAGACGCCATGCTGTCTGCGGCCAACTTGACTGCCTTTGCCCTGTAGCCAAGGCCGCAGGACCTGAGCTCGGCCTCTGTCGCCCTGCTCAGCGCCTTTGCGGCAGGAAAGGCGTAAAAGCGGCGGTGCCTACTCCTCCCGCCACCTTCCTCTTCTTCTTCCACCTCGATTGCGTCGCCAAACTTGCGCGCAAGGGCAGACAGCATCCGCCGTATCATCGGGATGTTGGTATTGCTTGCGCACAGAAACGAGAACAGGCATTGCTCCGGGTCCTGCCTCATGAGCCGCAGCCCCCGGTACGTGTCCACCAGCTGACCCAGGAACGGGTCCCGGGACGACATTTCCCGCAGCAGCAGGCCGGCGTCGTCGTCAAGCCGGAACAGGCTCCGCTCTATTCCCGACTGGCCGCCGGGAGGAAAAGACGCAAATTCAAACTCTTTGTTATCATCAACATCATTATTTGGTTTTGCAGAGAACCTCACTATGCGCGGGCCGTCCACCCCGTACCAGTACCTGTCCACCTTTTCCCACAGGAACGTCTGGCCGCTGTTGACGCTCAGCTCGGGGTCAAAGTCCTGGCGCAGGATGGGAGAGGACGACGGCGATGTTGCTGTTGTAGTTGTTGTCCTCCTCTGCTCATCCATGCCAAAAGACGAGAGGCGAGGGTAATTGAACATTGCCGCTAAGTTAAATAGATGACAGCCACTTTTAGCTCTCGATGAGCGACAACAGCAGCGGCAGCCCGGCAGCGGCCGCCGACCCGGCCACAGAGACATTCAAGAAGATGATGGAAAAAGGGACCGAGGCGCAGAAGGACATTGCAAGGCAGATCTCTTCCTTCCAGATGGACGCCATGCAGAACTATTTTGCCATGCTCAAGGGCCTGAGCTTTTACAACGCCATGTTCAAGACCACCGTGCAGAGCGGCGGCAGGATCTCCATCCCCGAAGCCGAGAGGCAGGCCCTCGACATCGAAGACGGCGACCTTGTGCAGGTCATCGTCATCCCCATAGAGCGCAAAAAAAGAAAGGAATGAGGCCGACGACAATAACAATTATCCAGTTGTATGCGGCGGGGATGTTATAATCAGCTAGAGCTCGATTTCTTTGCCGCCGGCAAGAAACTTGAGCACGATGCGGTTGAACGTGAGGGGCTTTTCCACGTAGGGCGTGTGACCGCAGTCCTTTATCACCACAAGCTCGCTGTTTGGTATCTCGGTGAACTCTTTGGCGTACTGCACGGGTATCATCTTGTCCGCGTCCCCCCATATCACGAGGGTGGGGGCCATCACCTTTGAAAGCCGGCCGCGCAGCGGCGGCGCGTAGCGTATCCCAAGGAGAGTAGACATGAACGCATATTTCGCGTTTGGCAGCCTCATCCTGTTCACAAAGTCGGCCACGGTCTCCTCTGTTACTGCGGCAGGGTCGTGCGCCATGGCCCGGAAGGCGCCAAGCGCGTTATCGTACGTCGGATAGAGGGCGGCCATGATGTAGCCGTCGAGCACCGGCGTCGACGTGCGCATCATGCCGGCAGACGAAACCAGCACCAGCTTGTCCAGCCCCCGGCCGTTGCGGATGGCATACTCGGCTGCGACGTGGCCGCCAAACGATGAGGCGACGACGCTTGGCTTTGAGAGGCCGAGCTGGTCAAAGAACTTGGCTATAAAGCCCTGGAAAAAGTCCATGGTGTATTCCACGGTCGGCTTGTCGCTGTATCCAAAGCCGATGATGTCAGGCACTACGACGCGGAAATAGCGCGCAAGCGTCGGGGCGACGCGCAGCCACCGCTCGGACGAGGCACCTATGCCGTGCAGGAGCACGAGGTCTTTGGCGCCGGCGTTCGGCTTGCCGTAGTCGAGGTACCTGATTACGTTGCCGTCAACCACGGTCGTCCGCTGGGGCAAGGAGCTTTCCCGCAACAGGTTCTTTCACTATCCCTAACGAGGTTTGCTTAATATATTTACATGCCAAAAGCTTGCATAGGAGCGGCAGCAGCAACAATAACGGCCGCGGCGCAAAATAGTAGCAGTCAGCAGAAACGGCAGGCCAGGCTAGGCGGCAGAGATCCTGCAGAGGAACGTCTTTTCGTAGAGGTGTGCCACCCTGCGCTCCTCCTCTTTTCTGCGCCTCTGCTTAAGCAGGAGGCCGGCGATGTTCTTTGCCCTGCACAGGTGGTTAAAGACTACCATGTGGCAGCATCCGGCTGATCTATCAAGCAGCCTGCGTATGGTGTTGCATATCCGGCGCATGAGCGGGTCGCGCACCTCCGAGATGCCCTGCAGCTGCTCGACGCTCGTCTTTGAGTCGCTGCGTATGTTCACGACGAGGCACTTCTTTTTGCGCCGGCCTTCTGGGAGCAGGCGGATGTGGCGCTGGTTGTCTGCAAGTGCAAAATATATTGCCAGCATCTCCATCCGCTGTACCCCGTACCTGTCGTTTTTTGCCAGAGGCTTGAGGGCGCGTATCCTGCTCAGGTTGTTCATGTGGTTGTACCAGGCAATATGACCAGAAGGCGAGCCGTCTGCATCTATCGTGATGACGCTCGAGAGGCGCATCCGCAAAATAATATTGGCAGCAGTCAGACTTAAGCGTTCTCTCCCGCAAGTGTGCTTGCTTTTACTGGCCGTCCAAAAATTCTCTCTCCCTGTGTCGAATCATTGCGCCCGTGCGTGGCGGGCGTACTTTTTCATGAAAAACTCGCCGTTCTTGCGCACGACGTCCCTGAACAGCTCGGGCTGCGTCCTGAACGGGGGCGTGTCAGACTGAAAGTGGCCGCAGCGCCAGCATATCCACTCCGTCCAGCTGCCGTCCCGGTATTCATACAGCCTGCCCCCGCATTCAGGGCAGCGGCAACAATTACTACTGCCTCGGTGCACAGCAGACTTTTCCGGAATGCTTTTCTATCCTGATGCTCAACGATTTTCAATCAATTGCTGGAATTAGTTTAAATCCTCCTCCCGTCGCCCGGTACAGAGGTTGGCAGGCGGCGAAGTCTCAATATCGCTTCAGGAAAAAGAGCTAAAGGCAGGCCAGGAGCTGCACGGCAGGATAGCAATAAACTACATCGGGAGGTGGGACAGCGTGGTCATCAACTCCCAGATAGAGAACGCAACAAGCGACGTCTTTACGTACAGCATGCTCAACGGCAAAAAGGTCAACTATCCCTACGCCAGGCTGTCGATATTTCGGACAGAGCTAAAGGGGGCTACCACCATCGATTTTGTGGCAAGCACCAAGCACGTGCCCCAATCAGAATCCTCAAACGTCAAGTTCCGCGTCTCTCTGATACAGGAGCACAAAGAGATATTCTCAGACATTGCCTACATCAAGGTAGTAAAGTAAAAAGGAAAAGAGAGGACAGTCTAGGCAAAGTTCTCTACTACTTCTACCTCGCCCTGCATCCACGGATGGGGCTCGCAGTGGTACGGATACTTGCCCACCGCGGTGAAGGTGAAGGTATAGTCCTTGCCCGGCATCACGAACGGCTCTTCTGCGCGTGCCTGCGACTCGAACTTGCCGTTTATCTTGTCGACGTATCCCGTGTCGGTTGTCACAGTGTGCGGGACGGTGTCATTGTTCTTCCACACGACCCTGTTGTCGATCCCTATCGTCGTGCGCAGGTTCTTGGGCTCAAAGAACTTGCCGTTTGAGTCTAGCGACGAGCCGGGAACTATGATCACTTCGGCGGTTTTTTCAGGGTTCAGAACCTCTTCCGGCAGTATCGGCTTGGCGTTGACCTGCGGGACATAGACGAACTGGTAGTAGCCAATGCTGACTGCGACTGCTACGACGAAAGCAACAAAGCTGATGCCGCCGGCGTGGTTTGAAATCGGAGTGGTCATCTAGCTACAGCATCAACTCCAGATTTTTCACATATAAAGTTTGAGACGGGCAGGTCAAGGCTTGGGCCCCTTGATATCAGGCGGGTTGTCTGCTGTCGCGGTTGTTGCTGCTGGCGCAGGAGTGCTAGATCCAGCTGATGCGGTCTTGCCGCCGCTGCTGCTGCCACTGGCAGAAGGAGCAGGCGAGCCTCCTCCTGCTGTGGCGGCTTTTTGCTGCTGCGGCGGCAGCTGCGCAGGCTTTTCTGCCGGCTTTGCCGCCGGAGTGGCTGACGGCTGCGGGCCTGCAAGCGGCTTTTCGGCCGGAGCTGCAGGCGCTGGCTTTGGCGGCAGCTGCGCAGGCTTGGGGGCCGGCGGGGTCGGCTTGGGAGGAGGCGCCTTGGCCTGTGCCTTGCCATACCTGTAGAGGTGGAACATGCCTGCAAACACCAGCATCATGATGCCAACTATAAAGAGCGAGTAGTTCTTCATGCCCTCAAGCACTGCATAGTAGGCTGCGATGTTCAGGTACACCTGGAAGCCGATGAGGACTATGAACAGGGCGTAGAGCCACTTTTGCGAGAACTCGATAGACGACTTGCCGGCTTTTTTGGGCTGCGCCTTGGCGTTGGCCTCTGCGTGCTTGGCCAGCTTGATCATCATGTAGGTAAAGCCAAACGACAGCGGCACGAGCATTATCATGACCAGATAGAAGAATATCGGGTCGATGACGAGGCGCTCAAGTAGGGCCTTGGAGCGGTCAGGGTCGATGTAAAAGCCCCAGTACGTCGTAACGATGATCTGCGCAAGGCTCGTGATCCCCACGGCGGTGATGATGGGCCTGTCCTTCCACGAGAATTTCTTGTACCTGTCAACGAATGGTATGAGCAATAGCGCGCCGATGAACAGGCCTGGCCATGCCACGCCTGTCACGAACTTGTCATACATTGTTCGCAAAAAGGCGTACAGCCCCGTGAGGTACCACTCGGGGACGGTGATACCAGGCGGCTTATCAGGTTCAAAAGGTAACCCAAGACCCACGGGGAAGACGCCGCCGGTGAGCATGATGGCTCCTGTCACTGCCATGACCATTGGGACGTCAAATACCAAGAAACGCGGGAAGTGGACTACCATCAGACCCAGCAGTGCGATGGGCAGCATGAACACATGGAAGGTGTAAAAGCGCAGGATAAAGTCGTGGAAACCTGCGCCAAAGAACGCGTCGCGCATCTGCGGCCCCATGATGGGTATAGAGTTTGTAAGCGACGCCGCGATAGATATTGCAAGCTCGGCGCGTTCGGAGAATATGATGTCGTATCCCGTGAACGCCTCGAGGATTGAAAGGACGCCCAGTATGATGCCTGTCACCCAAAGTATCTCGTTGCGTATCTTGTACCTGCCAGAGAAGTACTGGTAGTACATGTGGAGCAGGGCGAGCATGACCATGCCGTTTGAAGCGTGGTAGTGTATGTTACGTATGTGGAACCCGTAGGGGATGGTGTCGTTGATGTTTTTCACGCTGTTCCACGCCCTGTCGAGGATGGGCTCGTACCAGAGCATGAGCAGGGCGCCCGTAATTCCAAGGATGATAAAGACTACAAAGGTAAGCATGCCGAGGAAGCCAAGCGGGCTGACGAACCTGCCAGGGAATGTAAATTTCATCCCCATGAATATAGTTCTCTCTACCCCGGCGTACATCCACCGGAAGAACCGGGTCAGGCTGTTTTCATACGTTAAGGAAGCGCCCATATCCTACTATACCATTCCTATCGGGACTCCACACAGGAGGCAGTATCCAGATGTCGCCCTTGCTGTCGACTTCGACGTCGAGCCGGGGAAGCACGTTTGAAGGCGGGCCCTGCAAAGACGCCGGCCCTGCAAAAGCCTTGCCGGTAAACGGGTCATACATGCTGCCGTGGCAAGGGCACTCGCCCCTCTTGCGGCCAGGGTCAGGAAAGTATTTCCACAGGCACCACAAGTGCAGACACACCATGCTGTATACGCGGAAAGCAGAAGCGTCGTTCTTTGCCCCGCCAAGTTCTTCAGGGAGGCGGATGAACTGCCAGGTGCGGAACGCCTCCTTGTTGAGGACAGGGTCTTTTGCACGTGGGTAAATGATGGCTTCAGAGTGGTTGATCTTGAAAGTTTTGACGTTTGCCTGCGACCCATCAGGCAGCAGGACGGCCTGCCTTTCGCTCTGGCTGCCAGCAGGGTTTGGCAGGAACTTGCCCCACTCTACAAAAGGCGTAAACGTCATGACGGTGCCAGCAGCGGCCATGAGCTTGAGAAAGTCACGCCGTGACACTTTGCCTCCCTGAGCCGGAGGGGTCTGCGCCATACACTGAAAATGCCCGCGTGATAATTAATAAACGTTTGTCCTAGTTGTGTGCATGTGTGTGTGTATGCGCGCGCAAGATCAATGCTGCTTCTTTTTTTCCGCAGCAGCCCACGGAGTGCCGTCCAGCTTGGCATATTTCAGGTAAGAGGCCATCCTGTCGGCTCCGGTCACGTTGGCGTTCTGCAGGTTTGCTTCCACAAAGACCGTCTGGGACATTCTGGCGCCGGAGAGGTCTGCATCCTGCAGGTTTGCCCACATAAAGTTGGCTTTTGTGCAGTCGGCACCTGCCATCTTGACGTTCTTCATCTCGGCGTACATGAAGAGGGTTTCATGGCAGTTTGCGCCTTCGAGGTTGGCTCCGTTGAGGTCCGCCTGCACAAAGTTTGTGCCGGAGAGGTTTGCCCTTGAAAGGTTGGCGTTTGTGGCAGTCACGCCGTTAAGGTAGGCACCGGAAAGATCCTTGCCTGACAGGTCTGCGCCGGAGAGGTCCGGCCTGACAGTCAGGTTCTTCATCCTCCACTCGTTGAACTCTTTTACCTTGCCTTCCTGCAGCATCTTCAGAGCTTCCATCGACATGATGTGACTATGACCTTCCCCTGTAGGTCTTCGGGCGCCCTGCCTCACATATAATTCATAATTCGTCATCGCCGCCATCTTCAGGGGTTCCAGGGGTTGATGCCCTTTTGGAACCTGAGCGCGTCTATCAGGCCCTCGGCGTACCCGATGCTCAAGACTGCAAGCTCGTGCCTGCCCTGCGAGAGGAACCGCTCGGCGTCAGAGATGTAATATTCGGCGTTGTCCAGTACTTCGAACATGCCCTTGTTGTTTTTTCCTTCGCCGCTGCTGTTGCTGCCGCCGCCATCTTGGCGGAGTATGTTGCGCATCTGCTGCACTGCCTCCTTGGCCTTTGGCGCGTACCGCTCGACCATCTGGGCAGACATGCGCCGGACAGCCCGGGTGTTGTCAGGCGAAGGGCTGTCCAAGTTGACCGTGAGGGCGGCCAGCGCGTCCTCCTCTGTAAAGTGGAGCGCCCCTGTGATTATGATCGAGTGCGGCCCTTCTCCAAACCCGACCCCGGCAAGCGACTTGACCCTGCCGGACACCAGGCGCTGGTCGTCGCTCCCAACCCTTGACGCCACCACGACAAAGGTTTCTTCCGAGAATATGCCATACCGCTGGTCGCGCTCTACATCGAGGAGCATCCTTATGGCCTGACACGGGTCGAGAAAGAACAAGCCTTTCTTATTATTGTCGTTGTCGTCGTCGCGGCGATATTCAGTCAGTATCAGCGTGTGAGCCCCTGCAAGCAGGTTGTCAAAGACGGTGTTGTAGACAGAGATTGCCGACTTGGGCTCTGACATCATGGTCACCGTCCTGCCAAACTTGTAGATGTGCAGGCCAGACTCGCCCATTATCGCAGATATGCCGGACGCGCCGTGCAGCACCTGCGTTTCGATGGAATTTCTGGCCGCCCTTGCGCGCAGCTCGCTGTGCGTTGTCGCTATGAGCGGGTCGCCGTACGTGACTAGCGCGACGTTTTTGGTCTTGGCCGCTTCAAGTATCTCCCTCCCGTCCTCTACGAACCACCTCTGCACATGGACTGCTTTCGTGTTGCCGCCGCCGGCAACAGACTCGATCCCCCGTATGTCAGAGTCGGAAAGCAGGCTTGTGAACCTCTCGACGTATATGGTGTCGCACTTTTTCAAGACTTCGACTGCCGCAAGGCTCAGCCCCCTGTAGCCGTTGATGCCTGCACCTACGAACCAGAGCATGTTTGTTGTTACAGCGCTTGTAGGGGCGCCTGCTGCCTATATTATGTTACTTTTTCTTGCTGCTGACGCCGGCCTGCTGCTGTTGTTGCTGTTTGCGGGCGTGGTGTATGCGCGACATGTGGAAAAGCGCCCTGCTATAGACTTCGATGCTTGACACGTACTCTTCGATGTTGACCCGCTCGTCTGCCGTGTGAGAGGCGTGGGGGTCACCGGGGCCGTACGTTACCACCGGTATCTTGAAAGTGTTGCCAAGCACGTTCATGTCGCCCGTGCCCGTCTTGCGCAAAAGGGTCGGCCGCTTTTTGCGCACGTCGAGTATGCCAAGCGACAGTGCCCGGACAAGGGGCGACAAGTGGTCGGCCTCAAACGGGTCCGTCCTGTCCTCGATCCTGTAGGTCGCCTTGACGCCCTTCTCCTTGGCAGTCTTTGCAATCACCGCGTCAATTACGTCGAGCACGTTCTGGCACGTGGTTATGGTCGGGATGCGCATGTCGACAGTTATCTTGCACTTCTGGGGCGTCACGTTGTGGCTTGACCCGCCGCTTATCTCTGTCAGCGTGCAGCTGATCGAGTTTGCCTTGCTCTCAGCAGTGCCCACCCGGGCTATCTCTGATTTTATGGCATTCCAGAAGTCGTACATCTCTTCGACAGAGTTGCGGGCAAGCCAGGGGGCGCTTGCGTGCGCGCTGTCGCCCACGTCGCACGTGAGCCTGATCGCAAGCCGCCCTTTGTACGCTATCGTGATGTTGTCGATGCCTGACGGCTCGCCAAACATCGCATAGTCGACGCCTATCTTGCTCTTTACAAGGTGCTTGACGCCGGTGGCGTTGCCCTCCTCGTCGACCACGCCGGCAAATATCACGGTGCCGGCCTGCTTTGGGAACTCTGACGCCGCCAGGAGCATCGCTATCAGCGGCGCCTTGGCGTCTGAAGCGCCCCTCCCGTACAGGTGGCCGTCCTCTATCCGGACAGGCACCTGCCCCGGTACGGTGTCCATGTGACCGCAAAGCAGTATGCGGGGCTCGCCCGTGCCCTTTGTCGCAATAACATTGCCAACGCTGTCGATGTTGACCTGCTCAAAGCCAAGCTCGTTTGTGCACCTGTCCTTTATCATGTTGGCAAGCGCGGCTTCAGAGCGCGATGGGGTGTAGAGTTCAAGCGCCTTTTGCAAGAGCTCGACTGCATAGCTTGGCGAAACCAATTCTTTTTCTTCCCCTTCTTACCTTTTGTTGCTGTCGTTATAAAGCGACAGGGCGTAATCAACCATCAGGCCCGGTATGTCCACGCCGGTCACCCTGACTGTATTCTTGAACTCGGTCGTGTTGTTGACCTCGTGAACCATCAGGCCGTCCCTGTCGCTCTCCATCAGGTCGACGCCCACAATCTGGCCGCCCACCGCCCGCGTGGCCTTTATGCAAATGTCCTGCAATTCCTCTGTCACGGGGCAGACTTCGGCCCTGCCGCCAAGCGCCATGTTGGTCTTCCACTCGCCTTCGCCGGAATAGCGGTATATGGCCGCAACGACGCGGTCCCCGACTACGATTGCGCGTATGTCCCGGGGAGGGCGCTTGACAAACTCTTCAAAGTAGTAGATGTGGTATAACGGGAACATGTGTTCCCTGTCTTCGATGACTGCCTGCGCCGCGTCCTTGTCGCGCAAGAGCCCTATCATGCGGCCCCAGCTGCCGACAGTCGGCTTGATGACGGCGGGGTATCCAAATTCCTGCAATGCCGCAATCGCCGCTTCTTCAGAAAAGGCGGCCACCGCCCGGGGCGTCCGGACGCCGGCCTTTTGCAGCTCCATGTGCGCAAAAAGCTTGTTGCCGGTTATGCTTGCCACCCGCAGCGGGTTTATCACCTGCGCGCCCAGCCCTTCCAGCGCGGCCGTGGCGTGCAGGCTCTTGAAGTAGCTCACCGACCTCTGCAGCACGACCTTGCCGGCCCAGCCGTTGTTGCTCTTCTTTTCATCCTTGCTATCGCTGCCGTCGTCGCAGGTGCCGTTCAGCCGCACGCGCAGGCTCTTGATGTCTACGTTGTCGATGGCCACGCCTTTTTTCTTGGCGGCCTCGTAAAGCGACTTTTCTTCCCACCGGATGGTGTCGTAGAGCAGGGTGAGCGAGTTGTTGTTGCTATTGCTATTTTTTCCGGCGCCCGCGCTCACTGACCCCAGTCCTCGCCGACGACCTCTGCGGGTTTTATGCCAAAGCCGCCGTTGGCTGCCTTGGTCAGCTCGTAGCTGGCGCCGCAGTCAGGGCACGTGACAATTTCGCCTTCTATCGAGTCGGCAGGCACCTTGATCTCTGCATCGCATTCTGGACAGTTGACCATGTCTTATCTCTATTCCTTCGACCCTACTTTCAGGGGCGCGTCATTAAGTATCTTTCTCTCCAGGCGGTCGTCCAGGTACAGCTCGAGTATGTCGCCCATGCGCAGCTCCTTCAGCCCACGGGCCAGCTGCTCGGCCTCGTGCTTGCTCGTCTCAAGCCCGAGGAGCGACAGCAGGTACGCGGCGCCGTTCTTGCCTGCAAGCTCGCCAAAGACTATTTTGCGCCGGTTTCCGACCACCTTTGGCTCCAGTATCTCGTACGCAGCAGGGTTGCGCAGTATGGCGGCAAGGTGCGTGCCGGCCTTGTGCTTGTAGGCGCTGTCGCCGACTATCGGCTTTGATTCTGGAATGGGCAGTTCGATGTATTCAGACATTGTCCGCGACAGGTCGCGCAGCATGTGCAGCCGCAGGTCGTTGTTTGACTTGTATATCAGCGACAGCGCGACTGCCGTTTCGGCAAGGGACGGGATGCCGGTGCGCTCGCCAAAGCCGTCTATCGTGGTGTGTATCTGGTCTGCCCCCGCCTCGCAGCCTGCAAGCGCGTTTGCCAGCGCAAGGCCCACATCGTTGTGGCAGTGGACGTCAAGTGATGAGCGCGAGTTGTCGATGTGGTCGTGCACCATCTTGACAAGGTGGTACATCCCTTTCGGCCTCATTATCCCGACGGTGTCAGGGATGCTTATCCTTTCGATGCCGCGCTTGTTCATCTCCTTGCACATCTCTATCAAAAACTCGGGCTCGGTCCTGCTTGCGTCTTCCATAGTAAAGCGCGACTTTAGGCCGTGCGCCTTGATATAGTCGGCCACCTCCAGGGCACGGCTCTTTGCCTCCTCCCTGCCTATCTTTAGCTTGGCGGCAAGGTGGATGTCAGAGATGCCCATGTACGTGGCAACCCATGTAGCGCCACAGTCGATGGCGACGTCGACATCGGACTTGATGGCCCTCACGTGCGCGACAATGTCGGCGCGCAGGCCCTGCTTGATTATCGTCTTTGTGGCCTCGGCGTGGTCCGGCGAGACGACGGGGCTTATTTCTATCTGGTCTACCCCGAACGAATCGAGCATCCATGCGACCTGGATGCGCTGCTTTATCGTGAAGGAAACGCCGGGGTGCTGCTCGCCCTCCCGGAGCGTGCTGTCAAGTATCCTTATCTTCCTGCCTGCAGACGTGGCGCCGTCCTGGCCCCCCATCCTGTTGTACATGTGCGCGTAATAGTTCGGGTCGTCTGATTTTAGCGACATTTCTGCTACTGCATAACTGGATTCGGATATGATATAAACCTTATCGCACCTAAAACAGCGGTTTTCATAGCCTTTCTCGGCAGGAACCGCTAATTTCAGAGCAAAAAACCACGAAAAACGGCTGCCCGCAGGGATTAAAGTGCGGTAACTGTTACAAAATCACGATGACAGGTACCTGTCGACGGCTTTCGCCAGGTTGTCGAAGGAGCCCTTGACGAATTCCGCCCTCTTCTGCACGCCCTCCTCAAACCCTGCAAGCCTTTGCCTTGCCGCTTTTACCATTGCCTCCTGCTCTTTGGGGCTGGGCGAGCCTTCAGACCTGCGCAGCTCTATCGAGCGCGCAGGCGTCATCCCCCTCACAATTTTTGCAAGCTCGGATGGCGAGAAATCCAGCTTGGACTGCTTTAGCACCGAGCCGATCTCTTTTTCGCTCAGCTTTGATAGAGGCACGCTCTTTTCCGCGGCCCTGCCCACTAGCGCGCCGACTGCCTTGTGTGCAGCGCGAAACGGAACCCCCCTTGACACGAGCTGCTCGGCGATGTCAAGCGCAATCGCATAGCTGTCCTTTGACGCGGCAAGCATCCTTTCCTTCTTTACTTCCAGGGTGCGGACTGCCCCGTCCATTACCCGGACCATGTCTATGGCCGCCTGCGACGCCTCCAGCAGCTGCGGCTTTAGCTCCTGCAGGTCGCGGCTATAGCCGGATGGCAGCCCCTTGACAATCCCGAGCATTGCGACCAGCCGGCCGGTTATCACCGCCGCCTTGGCCCTTGCTATCTCCATCGGGTCAGGGTTCTTTTTCTGCGGCATCGCGCTCGAGGTAGAGCTGTAGCGGTCTGCAAGCTCGATAAACCCAAACTCGGAGGTCGACCAGATTATAAAGTCCTCGGCAATGCGCGCAAGCGTGCCTGCAAGTATTGCAACGGCAGCAACATATTCTAAAAACGCGTCGCGTGAAGTCGTCGCGTCAACCGAATTTTTTACCAGCCCGTCAAACCCGAGCAGGACTGCCGTGCGCCTCCTGTCGATGTCTATGCTCGTCCCCCCGACCGCGCAGGCGCCAAGGGGCGATTGATTAACCCTGCCAAAAGAGTTGTAGACGCGCTCCAGGTCGCGGAACAGCGCGTCGGCGTATGCAAGCATAAAATGAGAAAACGTCCCCAGCTGGCCCTGCTGCGTGTGCGTATAGAGGGGCATCACCGCGTCCTTGCTCTTGTCGGCCCTGTCCAGCAGGCCGCCTATCAGCTGCACAAGGGCGCCGCACAGTGTGATAATGTCGTCGCGCACCTTCATGCGTATGTCGAGCACGACCTGGTCGTTGCGGGAGCGTGCCGTGTGCATCTTGCCTCCTGCCTGCATGCCAGCGTGCCCTATCACGAACGCCTCCAGCGCCTCGTGTATGTCCTCGGCGCCTTCCGTGTCAATGGCTCCGGGGTTCTTTTTCGCCTCCTCAAGAGCGGCCAGTATCTTTTTCAGCTCTTGCAGCTTGACGTGACCCTTCTCGTGGAGCATGATGGAATGCGCCTCGCTTCCGACGATGTCGTAATACAGTATCGACTGGTCGTGCTGTATCGAGGACAGGAAGCGGAGCACCTCGTCGTCCATCCTGCCCCGGGGTCTGGAGCGGTACACGCTTGTCCATTAGTGGCGGTTTATTTTAACTTGATTCCCGGGCCCCTGCCCATGTTACGCCGTACTGCAAGATACGCAATGCCGCCTATCGCTGCCAGGGCCACCGCTATCGCCATCGCTGGCGTCGCATAGTCGCCGAAAAAGAACTTGGTGCCAGACCAGGCGGCAGGCAGCGTGGTGAACACGTCAAGTGCGGAAAACTCTTCCCGCTCGCCTACTGCCAGTGTGTATTTCCTGCCCTCGCCCTTGCCAAGTCCAGAGTCGAACACGACCCCAGATAGTATGTGCCGGTCGCCGGCAGGCTCTCTATCACTATTTGCTGGCGCTCCCAGTACGTTGTCTGGGTGAAAGGCTCGTAAAATTCAGGCGACGGGATCTGCCCCGAATATACTGCCACGACTGCATCCGTCCCTTCAGGGATTTTAAATGGAACAGAATACGAGACCACGCTACCAGTGTGGTCTTCGATCTCGGCAAACCCCACCGCCGGGCCGACAAGAGCAAGTGACGGTGCAAATTCCCTCACTGGCTCTAGCTTGGGCACAGTCACATGTGCAAAGAATCGCTTCCCGGCGCTGGCTTCAAACCGTAATAGTCTGGCGTTGCAGGGTCCAGCTCTTTGGATATGGCCCACGGGGCGCGGTGATCCGGGATCAGCTGCGCAGAATAGAAATCCGAATTGTCGCCCTGCACGTCAAGCGGCCTGTGGGCGGATGCGGCCAGAGGCGTCATGGCCGTCAACGCTGCTGCAAGGATAAAGATCGCAAGCGCGCCGGCTGCTGTTGCCGCTGTCATGCGTGATCGGGACGCGCATCGTTATTAAGGGTTGGAGCATCTCGCGTTCAAGGTTAGGCACCATGATGACGATGATGAGGAGACGCGGCATTTGCAAGAATGTTACCACAGCTAGCTTGCATGCAGCGGTTTGTAAACAGGTACGAGCTAGCTCCATGTTATATCGTTTGCAGGCCATTCTGGCATGGAATCTACCACCCTAGTCCAGCCCCCACGCCTCATAGAATATCCAAACGACCTGTCCGGATGCGACGCGCTAGAGCTTGGGCACAGGCGCCTGCTCTACATGTGCTCAAAGAGCGATGGCGGGACGGCGTTTGTAGTCGTGCTCGGGTACTATGCGGGCCAGAAAGACGACTTTGTCACCAAAGACCTCATAGAGCCTGTTGACGAGAGCAGCCACTACTCGATAAGAGAGGTGCTGACAAGATCATTGGCGCCCGAGTACGCAGGCGCCCACATGTTCTTCCTCTGATTTTTTGCGGGTCGGATTGTTTACCCGCCTTCACAGACTGCAATTGTTTACTCTTTACAACTTAAATAGTTTCTATCCTAAACTAATGCAGTGAAAGCCATTGAAGAGAACGACGATAACAATAGAGAGCAATGCTGCGCCCCAGACTGCTGCAAAGGCGAAGAGCAGACCTGCGACTGCGATTGCTGCGGATAAGCTGAATCCGGCTGGGGTGTCCATCTCTCACCCTGTCTTTTCTTTTTTTACCGAAATAGATCGATGACGATGATGATGAATGAATGATTAAATACGGTGTTTTGCAATGTATCTTCCAGACATGAGTGAGGCTAGCGCGCCCAAAGCTGACGAGCTGCAGCAGACCAAGAGAAAGATATTCGACGAGCTTACAAAGATAGTCGACCCCGAGATCGGAGTGTCGATAATGGAGCTCGAGCTTGTCGACAAGGTAGACATCAACTCTGGCAAGGTAGCAATAGACCTCCACCTCACAAGCCCGTTCTGCCCCGCAGTGTTTGGCTTCAAGATAGCGCAGGACGTGCGCGACAACATCTACAAGCTCCCGGGCATCAACGACGTCAAGGTGAACGTGAGCAACCACTTTATGGCAGACGCGATAAACAAGCAGGTGAACGAGAGCAAGTACCCTGCCAAGCCCTCGGCGGCCTGACAGAATAATTTTTTGTTTTTACTTACTTGCTCCGGTCCTTCAGCTCGGCTTTGCCCTTTGTTTCTTTTGACATCCCAAGCAGGTGGCCGCGCAGCAGCTGGATGCCAAGCGCAGGGTCGACGCCCTTTGGACAGACGGTGCTGCACGAGCCGGCAAAGTGGCACCTGAAAATGCCGTGCCTGTCGTCCACCATGTCCAGCCGCTCCTTTGACGCTTCGTCGCGGTTGTCTATGAAATAGCGGTACGCCTGCGCAAGCGCCTGCGGGCCGGGGAACTTGGTGTCCATTGCCACAGTCGGGCACGCAGAGTAGCAGAGCCCGCACTTGATGCAGTACGAAAACTGGAGGAACTTGTCCACGTCTTCAGGCGTCTGCATGAACTCGGACATGGCGTTGACGTTTGCCGTGTCCATGTCTGCCTTGTTGTTGTGTATGTATGGCTGCACGTCGCGGTGGTGCTTGAAGAACTGCGTGAAATCTGTCACCAGGTCGCGCACGTGTGGAAAGTTGGCAAGCGGCTCGCACGTGATGACGCCGCCCTCAAGCTCGGACACCTTGGTGTAGCAGGCAAGGCGCGGTATGCCGTTTATCTTCATGCCGCACGACCCGCACGAGGCCATCCTGCACGAGTAGCGTATGCCTATGCTGTGGTCGTTGTATGCCTTGGCGTGCAGCAGCGCGTCCAGGACCGTGGTGGACCGCTGCACCGGCACTTCGAAAATGTCATAATGCGGCTTCTCGCCGGCCGCCCTGTTGCCCCGCAGCACCTTGAGCGTAACAGACGTGCGAAGTATCTCCTTGCCGCGGCGCTCCCTCTTGCGATCCAGCCGCTCTATCTTTTCAATCGTCTTTTCTTGCTCACCTGTTGCTGTTGTTGTTGTCGTCATTTTTTTATTGTCACCATTTTTTCTCACCCAAGCGAGAGCCCGTTTGCCACGATTATGGTGCGAGTCCCGTATCCGATTATGCCTATCATTGCCGCTATCGTCACCATTGTCACAAAGCCCTCCCAGTTCTTGCCCTGCCTCATTTCAAGCAGTATGACGCGAAGGCCGTTAAAGCCGTGTATCGCTATTAGCACCAGTATCGACTCGAGCAGAACCACGTAGGGCAGGTTGTGGTAGTTTGCAACCACGTTCTCGTACTCCAGGCTCAGGTTGTACGGCATCACAAGGCGCATCATGATGTGCACCGCCACCACCACGAGCGCGGCGATGCCCGTGATGTAGTGGATCTTCATTATCTCCGATTCCTTCAGCATCTCCCCTCTATTCGCCTCCTCCACCACCAAAGAGCACCGACGCGCCGTACAGCATCGCCACGGCGGCAAGTATCAGCGCTATCCATATGCCTGACTTTTGCCTGTAGTTGAGCGACACGGCGTCGTACGGGTAGTCTGGCCGGCCGGGCTTGCCAAGGCCGCGGCCGCCGTGCGCGAATATCAGGCGTATGCCGTTTGCAGAGTGGAAGGTGCTCATGCCTATAACCAGCAGCAACACCGTGTGGCCCATCGGCGTCTGCGTCAGCTCGAGCATCGCGTTCCACGCGTCCACGCCCCCGGTCAGGTTGCTGGTCTCCCACACGTGCGCGATGAAATAGGCGAGCAGGCCGACGCCGGTCAGCCTCTGCAGCCAGTAAGAGACGCGCTCCCACCCGTAGCGGCCGGGGTTGAGCCACCCCTTGATGCCTTCGCGGTTGTTGCGGTCAGTCAGGCTATTGTTGTTATTGTTGTTATTGTTGCGGTGGTTGTTGGTCTCTGCTGCTTCCATGTCAGTACTTCCTCTCCACGGGCGCATACCGCGTAAAAGTCACCGGCTGCCAGGCCATCCTCGGCTCCCCCTCGCCGTCATAATATGCAAGTGTATGCTGCAAAAAGCGAGTGTCGTCGCGGTCTGGATAGTCGGTCCTTGCGTGTGCTCCGCGTGACTCTTGGCGGTTCAATGCCCCTACAAGCACCACTTCGGCGGTACGGAGCATTGAATCTATCTCCATCACGTTGACAAAGTTGGTGTTGTACTCTTTTGCCTTGTCGTCGACGTGCTTCCACATCGACGCCTTGAGCTCGCGCACTTTTTTCAGCGCCTCCGACAGCCCCTGCTCGTTGCGGAACACGTACGCCTTTTCATCCATGACGTCGGTCATCTCCTTGCGCACCTGGTACGGGTTGACGCTTCCAGAACCCCGGAAAAGCCCGTCATAGATGCGCTTTTCCTCGCCGGCCACCTGCGAGTGCGATATGTCAAGCGAGCGCGATTTCTTGGATTGCGCGTGTTTGGCGGCAAGCTCGCCCGTAATGCGGCCCCACACGATGCACTCTGAAGTCGAGTTGGCGCCAAGCCTGTTTGCCCCGTGCGTGCTGTTGCATGCCGCCTCGCCGGCCGTCCACAGGCCCGCAAGCTCGGTTGCGCCGTCAATGTTGGCGTGTATGCCGCCCATCATGTAGTGGCAGACTGGCCTCACCTCAATAGGCTCGTCGATGATGTCGATGCCGGAGAATTTTATCCCGATTTCGCGTATGCCTGCGAGCACCTCCTTGATGCGCTCTGCGCCAAGGTGCGTCAGGTCGAGCTTCATGCAGTCAAAGCCGGTCTCGTGCTTGAACCCCCGGCCCTCCTGTATTTCGCGTATCATCGAGCGGGATACCACGTCGCGGGGAGCAAGCTCCATCTTGCCCGGCGCGTACTTGCTCATGAACCTCTCGCCCTTGTTGTTTATCAGGTATCCGCCCTCGCCCCTTGCGCCCTCGGTGATGAGGATGCCAGACGGCATGATTCCTGTCGGGTGGAACTGGACAAACTCCATGTCCTTCAGAGCAAGGCCTGCCCTGAACGCCATGTCCAGGCCATCAGGTGTTGACGAGAACGCGTACGTCGAGAAGCTGTAGATCCTGCCTGCCCCGCCGGTGCAGATTATCCCGGCAGGCGCCTTGAACACCACGAAATTGCCGGTCTTGATCTCGATTGCGGTGACGCCCTGGAAGGAGGACCCGTCGCGCAGTATCGAGGTGCAGAACCACTCGTTGTAAAAGTGGATGTTGTCGTATTTCTGGCACGTGTCGTACAGGGTCTGCATCTCGTAAAAGCCGACCTTGTCCTGCGCAAACGTGGCCCTCGGGAACGAGTAGCCGCCGAACTTGCGCTGCGCTATCCTGCCATCCTTGCGGCGCGACCAGGGCATCCCCCAGTGATCCAGCTGGTATATCTCAAAAGGCATGTTGCGGACGAGCCGCTCGGCCACGTCCTGGTCTGCCAGAAAGTCGCTGCCCTTGATTGTGTCGTATATGTGCGATTCCTGGTTGTCGCCCTCCTCCTCGTACAGCACGGCCGCAGTCCCGCCCTCTGCGGACACCGAGTGCGACCGCATGACCTGCACCTTGGAAATGACTGCGATGCTCAGGCTCTTGTCTGTCGCGGCCGCCGCGATGGCGGCGCGAAGCCCGGCAAGCCCGGAGCCAATTATGAGGACGTCATGCGAGATGGTGTCTGCCAATTGTTACGACGCTAGCAGATGTTCCATTCTCTTAAATATCTTTGTGACTTGGCATGCGTGTTCAATTATCAGCACCGGCGTGTATATCACGCTAAAGCGCGGGGTCAAAACCACTCATGAATGCTCGTGCCCGTTGATGAAAGACGATATTAAGCAGGCCCACCAACATAGAAAAGGGTATAGCCATTGTGGAAAAAGGCTTTTGACGTCGCAGTCTCGGCCATGCTCCTGGCCTTTTTCATAGGCTACGTAAACATACACGCAGACATTATCGGCCTGAAGGAGAGCCCCGTCCCTGTCAGCCACCAGGTGGAGGAGTTCTGGGAGTGGTTCACGTGGATAGTGTTTGCCGCCCTTGCACTTGATGTCTATCTAAAGTACCGCAAGGTGCGCAACCCCAGAGAGTTTTTGAAAAAGCACTGGCTGGACATCCTGATGCTTGCGTTCATGCCCCTGTTTGCAGGGTTCAAGCTGGCCAAGATATCGATAAAGCTGGTCAAAGGCGCCAAGATGGTCAAGTCCGGCTTTAAGGCGTTCCAGGGCGCCCGCAAGATCCAAAAAGCAGGCAAGAAATGATCCATAACCCTTATAATTCATCTTCCCGCAACTGCACCTGCTTGATACTGCTTTCGGCAATCGCTGTGGCGTATTCCTGGCTGTACCAGAACCTGATAAGCCCACTAGAGTCAGTCGCCAGAGATTTCCAGTTTGCCGCTATCTGCGCTATCACGGTCGCCTTTATCATAATCAGCATGTTTTTGATGCTCAGGCAGGCCAAAAGACTCCCAAGATCGTACATGGTCGAGATTGCAGACGTGTACGGCGAAAAGGTGTCGATAGACGGCGTCAGGCAGGATTTCCAGACCTACGAGGCGGCAGAGAGCTATGCGCGCATGTACAGGCAAAACATGCCCCTCTACCGCTTTCGCGTAGTCGGGGTCACAGGCCCTGGCACCGTCAAGGCCCGCGACATCAACAGAGGGCACTAGCCACATTTAGAAAAATACAAGATCTTTTTTACATGCCATATAGATGCAGCCGGCATCATTTACTTCTTTGGCAAGCCGACTTGTGCCAGGGCACCGGGCTTGCATGAAACCGGCTCGAGTGAGCCTTTGATGTACAGCTCTACGATTGCGTTTTCTTCGCACGGGCCCAGAGTCCCTATGGCCGTGCCGTTGACAGTTACAATGTGCGGGTGCATGACGCTCCCAGGATAGCTGGCGTGCGACAGCCCTAGCGCATGCCCTATGCCGTGCCTGAGCGCAACAGCGTTGATGTTTGAATCTACGAGGCGCCCGAGCTCAAACCCGCGCATCTCGGCAGATATTATTTCTTTTGTGACCTTGTTTGCCATCAGCCTGGTAAACCCCACCTTTCCTTCTGGGTGCGAGTCATTTGTCAGGTACAGCCTGATGTCTGCCCTGTCAAAATCATCGGTGTATTCCAGGACAGGAACCTTGTCCGACTGCTTTCCAAGCTGGTAAAGCAGGTCGTTCCAGCCAGAGTAAGGGACAGTCCCTCCTACATTACCACCACTACTACTACCACTACCGCTGCCGCCACTTGGTGCGAGCGCCTGCTTTATCCGCTCACGCGAGCTTTGTTGCAGCTCTGCCCCTACCGTACTGTCGTACGTGACAGACATGGTGACGACAGGCTTGTTCCACCGGGCATTGAGCGCTATGGTGTCTGACGCGTCAGGGTCGGCTATAACCACGTGAGCAGATTCTTCATAGCCAAGGTTCTCTGTAAAGAGCGCAATCTTTTCCTGCCTGATTCTCTCCTGTTCCTGGAGTTCTGCAAACACGAGCACTGTGCCGATCGATATCATAATAGCAGTCACGCCCAATAGCCACCATATCGCAGCTTTAGACATGTAGCACAAACCAGTAAAAAATTTCTCTATAAAAAGATGATCGTAGGCTTGTGTATCCATCTGATCGGCACAGGGCGCAAACCTCTGGATTCCCGGGCACAACCAGAGCATTTGGCGCAAAGTAAGTCGATTCAACTATTGCCGGCGGCAAGCTTCCCTTGCAAGAACCATAAATGCAAAAGGTCGCCGCGGTCTTGGCACAGGAGCGGCTAGCAGCGACATAAATAAAGATATAAAATACTGAAGCCACCCCCCGCTTTTCGTTGGATCTTTCCAGCCACCTGACCAACAGGGCAAACCCCAAGGTCTTTTTGGCGCCAAACACCTCTGATCAAGAGATAGTAGAAAAGGCAAAGCAGAGGCTGGCGGAAAATGGCCTTGACGCAGGGCTTGTGCAGGTGAACTATGACATGCAGCAGCTCGACCCCGGCGACCTCTACGTCAGCTACGACCCGCCAGACCTGGTGGTGAGGGCGGTGTACGAGAAAAAGCCCTCCGGCATAGTCAAGATGAAGAGCGTCGCCATGATAAAGCTCTAGGCAAGCATGTCAGCCACTGACTGCGCGATTCCGTGCACCGGCTGCAGGGTCTCGACCCCGTCTTTCATGGATTTTACTGCGACCTTGCCCTGCGCGATTTCCGCGGGGGCCACTATTATTGTGACTGCGGCGCCTTTTGAATACGCGTCGTCCAGCTGCTTGCGCAGCGCCCTGCCCAGCATGTCGTACTCGGTCACCACGCCGGCGTTGCGCAGGAGCGACGTGATCTCTAGCGCCTTGCCCCGGACGTCGTCGGTCGCGCAGGCCACGTAGGCAAGCGGCTTCTGGGCAGGCTTGAGCGCCCCGTGCTTTTGCAGGGCAAGCACTATGCGCTCTATGCCCCCGGCGGCCCCGGTGGCGCCAATGTCCTTGCGCCCAAAGGCGTCGGTCAGCCGGTCATAGCGGCCGCCGCCCACCAGCGCGCCGCCACCGCCTCCCCCCCCGCTGTCAAACACTTCAAAGACCATGCCCGAGTAATAGTCCAGCCCGCGCACGATCCCCAGATTCACAGAGACGTTCCCAACGCCCCTTGCCTCAAGCGAGGCCATGAGCGCGGCGAGCTTTTTCCATCCCGCAAGGCCCTCGACCTGCTTGCCGGCTGCGGCCAGCACGTCTGCCACGTTTCCCTTAACCTTTGAAAGCTCGATGAGCGACGACAGCTTTTCCGGGTCGACTGCGTCCTTGTATTCCGCTAGCACGCCCTGCGCCCCCCTTTTTGGCACCTTGTCGACTGCCCTGAAAAGCTCCAGAATCTTGGCTTCTTCGGCTATCCCAAGGCGCGACCGTATAAACTCCTCCACCAGCTCCCGGTTGTTTACCTCTATCGACACGTCAAGGCCGAGCTTTTTGAAAAACACGGAAACAAACTCGATGACTTCGGCGTCTGACTCTTGCGAGAACGGGCCATAGACTTCAATGTCCCACTGGTGGAAATACCGGTACCGGCCGGCCTGCGGCTCGTCGTAGCGGAACACGCCTGCGAACGCTGCCAGCTTGACTGGCATCTTCAGGTCGCGCCGGGAGACCATGTAGCGCGTCAACCCTATCGTGAGGTCGAAGCGGAGCGCGACCTCTCTGTCCCCCTTGTCCCGGAAGGCATAGATCTCGTTTGAAATCGACGCGCCGCTCTTGGCCTCAAGCGTCGACAGCATCTCAAGGGGCGACGGCTCCATCAGTTTAAAATTGAACAGGCGGGCCGTCTCGAAGAACCTGTCCCGGACAAAGTTTATGCCTGCCAGATCCTCGCTTTCAAGGTCCCGCATGCCCCGGGGGAGTTCAAGCTTCACTGCACTAGCACTACTGGCAGGTTGGCATTTAGATTTTGCGCCCCGTGGCCGGCGCCTGCCCGCTGGATTATATTATTATAACATCGTATTGATGTAGGAATGCTGATGGCCGGCGGCTATTACCGCTTCCTTGACCACATGACAGACGCAGTCATCGAGGCGCACGGCGCTAGTTTGGAGGAGGCGTTTGAGCAGGCCGCAAGGGGGCTCAACGACACCATGATCGACCTTGCAGAGGTCAGGCCGGACAGGGAGATAGAGATAGACGCAGAGGGCCACGACCTTGAGAGCCTGCTGTTTGACTGGCTCGACAAGGTGATGCTGCTGTTGGTGGCGGACGGCATTGTCACGTCCGATTTTTCAGTCAGGATAAGAAAAGAGCGCGACGACAGGTACACGCTGCACGGCGTTGTAAGGGGCGAAAAGCTGGACCTGTCAAGGCACAAGTACAAGGTCGAGATCAAGGCAGTCACCTACCACGAGATGGTGGTGAGGCAGGAGCAGGACGGCGGTGCCACAGTAAGGTTCCTGCTCGACCTGTGACAGACGTTAGCGTTATATGTGATGCAGCCATGCGATACCACGCTTGCGATACTCTTTTCCCACAACCAGCCTTGCAATAACGTGCGCCGTGCTCCTTTTTGCGTCAGCTATAGTAACAATCATGCCTGCGGCGTTTGCCGCCGGGACAGGCGCGTTTGAAGGCGCACAGATCACCAAGATTGCCGACCTAGACGCGGTTAACAAGGGAGTGGGCGCAGGCAACGCCACCGCCCCGTTCATCGACAGCATTGACTGGTACGGCGGCAACAGTACCGACGAATCTTTCTTTATCTTTCGCTACTGCACCGAGCCGGAAAACTGCGTCATAGGGACTGCGACCCCCGACGGTGGGCTCATCCAGAGCGCGTTCAACCCGCCGGCAGGCTATGCAAATCTGTCTGGCGCCAAGGTGTCGCCGGCAGGCAACGCCCTGCTGTTCAAGGCCATGCACCAGAGCGGCAGGGAAGACCTGTTCACGTATTTCAAGGGGAGCACGGTCATGTACCAGCTGACAAACGGCACGGCGATAGGGACGTACTCTTGGCTGGCTGATGGCAACGTCACGTACTCGGAGCCGAGGGCAGAGCTGACGTGCCTTGACGGCGCGGCGTGCAAGAACCAGCAGTTCTCGTACAGCACCAAGATCTGGGCCATAAGGCCGACAGGCGAAAAGCTGCGGACAATATACGAATCACCAAACACAAGCATAGCCGATTACGCAGTCAGCCCGGACGGCAAAAAGGTCGCCTACGTGGATTTCATGGGCGAGCCTTTCGACCCGAAAAAGCTGTGGAGGCTGTCGGTGTTCTACTCTGGCAGCATCAAGGTCTTGGAGAGCAACAGGGACGGCGACGGGTACTACTCGCCTTCGTGGACGCCGGACGGGAGCGCCATCCTTTACGGGTCTGTATCGCAAAAGCCCTTTGCAGCGCGGGGCAATAGCACCCTTGGCGCGTCCGGGTGGCTCGGCCTCGTCGGGGCAGACGGCGAGGAGAGGGGCAGAATGATACTTGGCGGCAATACTGAGGGGCGCGGGGCAGTCCCGTTCGGCGCGGCGATCACGCACGACGGCAGCAGGATAATATTTGCAGTCAACCAGGACGTTGAAGGTGACGGCATCGACGGCGCAGGCATCTACAGCATGGCCCTTGCGCACCCGATACCCGAGTTCCCGTTTGCGGCAGCAATTGCAGCCGTCCCGGTAGCGGCAGCGATAGCGTGGTTCCGGCTACGCTGGAACAGATAGCATCATTACCGTCATCATTTTCTTTCTGCCAGCTACGCCGGCATGGCGCTGCTGCGATCGCATTATTTACTAACAAGTCAGGCACGATGGCTGTGGTACAGAAGAAACATCAATACTTATTACTGCCCCGGCTCTCTGCCATCCATATCAAATGTCTAGCGGAGAACAAAAACCAAACGTGGTTGGGATAAACGTGCTAAAGCAGAACGGGGCAAACGTAGACGAGATAGTCAGGCTGCTGGTGTACAACGCGTCAGTCGAGTTCACAGCGTATTACTACTTTACAAACCTGCGGGCGCACTGCACCGGCCTTGACGGCGAGGGCATCAAGGGCGTCATAGAGGATGCAAGGATGGAAGACCTCAGCCATTTCGAGTCGTGCATCCAGCGTATATACGAGCTTGGAGGCACGCTGCCAAACGACGCGATGGAGTTCGTAAGGATGTCAGGCTGCGAGTTTTTGCAGCTGCCAACACCGACTACGAACCTGCAAGAGATACTGAAAAAGTGCCTGGCGGCAGAGCAGGGTGCCATAGTGAACTGGAACAAGATGTGCAACCTGACGATAGGCAAGGACCCCGCGACATACGACATTGCCAAGGACATACTGAAAGAGGAAATAGAGCACGAGGCTTGGTTTCTGGAGCTGTTGCACGGCAGGCCGTCAGGGCACATGCGCAGGAAATATGCCGGCGAGCGGCCGCACACCCACAAGCACTCCAGGGCGCTGAGCCATCTCTAACCCCTTTTCTTTTATTTCAAAGACAATGTTTCTGACGGAAAAAACAACAGGCTCTCTCTAATTTTCAAGCACAACAATTACACGCAGACGGCAAAAGTAAATGATTAAAGAAGAATAAGAGAGAAAGGCATCAGGCCTGCTTCTTTGCCGCCACGCCCTCTTGCCTTTCTTCTTCCTCGGCCTTTTTCACAAACACATAGTTCATGATAAAGGCGGCGGCAAGTGCGCCCACTATGGGCCCGGCCCAGTATATCCAGTGAAAGTCCCAGTAGCCTGAAATGACGGCAGGCCCAAAGGTCCTTGCAGGGTTCATGCTGGCGCCGGTGAGCGGCACGCCCACCAGGTGCAGCAAAAATATCATTGTTCCTATGGCGGCGCCGGCAAAGCCTGCCGCAGCCTTTCTGTGCACGGCCACCAAAAATATCGTCGTTACCAGGAAGAAGGTCAGTATCGCCTCGACGGCAAAGCCGGCGCCGGCGCTGCTGTCAAGGAAGGCGGAGGGCCCCGTCTGGACGCCGTACTTGACCTGCGACGCATATTTTGGGATGACTGCCGCAAGCGTTGCGGACGCGGCGATGGCGCCCACTATCTGCGCGCCGATGTAGCCAGCGCCGTCTGCCACCTTCATCCTCCGAGTCACCATCATCGCTATCGTGACTGCCGGGTTGATGTGCGTGCCAGATACATGGCCAAACACGTATGCCATTATGCCTATCACGGCGCCATGCCCGAGCGATATTATCAGGAGCGCCTCTGCCCCCAGGGAAAGGCCGAAGACTGCTATTGCTATTGTTATTGAAAGCGGGCCGAAAAAGACCAGCGCGTACGTGCCTATGGCTTCTGCAAGCCAGGCTCTGGGATTAGCCATGGCTCGTAGACCTCCTGCAAGTCTATATAAAAGAATCGAAACTTTTCAACGTAGGAAATACCAGTCAACCAAACCACTTTTCAAGCGACTGGCTGCGGCTCTCCTTTGCCTTTTGCAGCCTGTCAAGGGTGCCGGCCACCCTGTCTGTCGAAAAGCTCTTTTGCACGCAGAGAAAGTCCAATACTTTTTTCCGGTCTGGCTCGCCAAACGAGATGCTTTCTACCTGCGGCACCTCCGGCTTTAGGAATATGTCGCGGATCTCCTGGTACGGCACCTGCGATAGCAGAGGTTTTATCTTGTCCACGTTTTCCAGCCGGCCGTTTTCCTTGATCAGCTTGATTGCCGTCTTGGGCCCGATACCTGGAAAGCCGTCGGGGTTAAAGTCGGTGCCTATCAATATCCCGACATCCACTAGCTGCTCGTGCGTCAGGCCGGTCTCCTGCAGCACCCTGTCGTGCTCGTACATCTCTGGCTCTACCTCGACGTACGCGTTCTTGTTCGGCACCTTGCGCTTGCCTGACACGGCGAGGTTGCGCACCAGGCGCCGGGCGCCAAACAGTATAGAGTCATAGTCCTGGCTTGCCGCCGCATAGGCAAGGTCTCTTTTTGTCAGGTACGCGGCCGCCGCTTCGCCGTCGGCGGGGGCCTGTATGTACGGTATGCCCAGAATCTCCAGAAGCGCCTTTGAATCCTGTACCATGGCGTCTGTCAGGACGGACGTGCGCTTGCCGTATTTCACGGCATCTTCCATCCTGCCGTCCTCGACTGCCTGGCTGTACTGCGCCATCGCCTCCTGCTTGACCTGCCACCTGCGCTCGATCTCCTGCGCCTTGAGCGCGTGCATTTTGCCGTCAAAGACGTACACGGGCTTGATGTTTTCCATCAGCAGGTTGACGTTTCGGTAAAAGAGCCCGGTCAGGTGGCTCGTCACCTCGCCCCTGCCGTTTGTGAGGGGCTCGCCGGTCGGGCCCCGGATGGTTGCAAGAAACTGATATATCGTGTTGAACGCGTCGATTGCGACCACCTTGCCCGAGAGCGAGGCAAGCTGCATAGGCGAGGCCGTTATGAGAGGCTTTAGGTCCAGTCCCACGTCCTTGCTACGCCTTGAGAATTATTATGCCTTTTATTTTGTTTCTCAGTGGCGGTATGCGCGCAGGGTCTGGGCCAGCCACTCGACGTCCTGCGGGCTCTTGGCAAGCCGCCCCAGCTTGATGCAGTCCCTTATATCACGGGATTTCAGCCTGTTCCAGACGGCGTCGGCTATTGCGGTCCCCATCTCGGCAGGCACGCCCTCCCGTGCAAGTATGTGTGTGCACACCTCGGCAAAACTGCTCATCGAGTAGGGCCTGAAGTGGAGCACGATAAACCGGGAAAGCAGTGGCGTGAGCATCCTGTCGGTGCCGTTGCTCGTGGCAAAGACCCAGGTCTTTAGCTGGGTGTTGCGCGTCTTCTGGAATTTCGTCTCGGCGACTATGCCGGCCTCCATCAGCGAGAGGAGCGCCGTCTGGTCCCTCATCGGCATGTGCTCTATCTCGTCGACTATGAGGTAGCGGGGCCTCTTTTCAAAGAGATAGTCGACCATCCCCGACTTGGTGCTGTGGCTCCCAAGCGTGAAAAAAGAACGCTCGAGCTTCATGCATTCGAGCATAAAGAGCGTCTTGGCCGAAGCCGGCGGCCCCACTAGGAGGATATGGACGGGCTTGTCAGAGGAGAGCGACATCGAGAACAGCCGCTTGACGTCGTCGTATCCGACTATGCTGTCAAACAGCAGAGGAGGCGACTGCTGTTGTTGTTGCTGCTGAGGATTCGGCTGCCTGGCTGCGGCGGCCGGCGATTCGGCGGCATAACTTCTTTCATCCCCACCTCCCACTACCTCCTCAACTCCGACAGGCAGATCCCCTTCAGCCTCTGCTGACACGATCTCACACTGTGGCGGCATCTGTTTTAGACATTGCCGCCAAGTAATGGTGCCAACGCGCTCTAAATTTCTAGACCCTAACTGCAATTCAGTCGGTTAATTGCTGGCAGAGAAGGAGCGTATCGCAGACAGCACGTCGCCGCTCAGCTTGACCGTGTATGCTGCCGCGTCGTCTGAAGAAAGTTTGGAGAGTTCTTCGAGAAACTGCGCCTTGTCCCTGCCCCGCTCGTACATGCCGCCCGACTCTTTGATGCAGAGCGGGAACTTTTGCATTTTCAGGCCCTTTGCGTTCAGGTGCCGGATAAAGCGGCGGTACGCGTCAACGTCGTACCAGTCCACGTTCTTCTCTTCGCAGTATGCAATCCACACGTCTATGGTGTTCTGAAAGAACGCCTTGTTCCGCAGTTGCTCCAGCGCCACTAAAAGTCAGCTCTTTTCATCTTGGAGCCGCACCGCGGGCAGGCTCCGCCCTTGTACCTGTGGCCGCAGGCGATGCAGACATAGTTGATCCCGCCGCCACCGCCACCGAGCATGCCGCCAAATCCGCCGCCACCGCCGTCCCCGGCGCCCATCCTTGCAAGCGCGCGCTTGCGCATATAGTAGGATATGCCGAGGAAGACGCCGATTATCGGGATAAGCACGAACCAGCCTATTATCGGGAAGAGGAGGATGTTGAGAGTTATGCTGATGGCTATCGAGATGACGATCCACATCATCTGCTGTGCCATCCAGTTCATCTTTGTTGTCAAGTGCTATTGGCGAGTTTCTTATATCAAGTTTTCCAAGTATTTTAAAAGCAGGAGGACTGTTACATATGCTGCATCTGCATAGACATGTCGGCATCATCACCATCATCACCATCACCACTACCAACAACGCCACAATCATCACCATCGTCGGCAGCGGCAGCCAAGCCGGCGCCGGCGCTCTTTATCCTGTGCGAGGCGTGCATGTGGTGCGCGACCTACCTGGACAAGTCAAAAGCGAGGGACAGGTGCGCCGTCTGCCAGTCGCCCATGCTCTCCAGCTTTCCGATAATGCCTGACGAGTCGTTCACGTTCGGCTACGACGCCAAGCGCGGAGTAGAGATGGACTTTGGCCGGCGCGTCAGCAGCAGCGGCGGCAGGAAAAAGAGCTAGCTCTCTTTCTTTATCGTCAGTCGAGTATCGTGACAGGCAGGCTGTTGCCACTCCTGTCAAACGCGCCTATCGTCCCGTACTCGTACGGGAAGCTGATGATTACAGACACCAGCCCGAAAAAGTGGTTCAGGTCCTCAAGCGAGGGCTTGTTGGAAGGGCCGGGGTGCGAGTGGGCCGTGCCCACGTACGAGCCGTCCAGCGGGAGGTCGTACATTGAAAAGCCCGAATAGAACGGCCCGTTGGCCGAAAACGGCGGTATCACGAGCCCGTCTATCGTTATCGTGTCGCCCTTTCTCCGGCCCTGCAGTATCAGTATGGCCTCATTTGGGTGCCACGTCTTGGCAAAGGTGATGATGCCATCGGCTGCCTGGCGCGTCAGCGCGATTTTCCTCTTTGGCCGCTGGTGCTGGCGATGATCGTTATCCTCCTTCTTTTTATTGCCGCTCCCAAACAACATCTTGTTTGACAAAGATTGTGCAGCGCGCTTTATTTAACGTAGCAGAATGGATAATAACCAGACCTGCATAGGAGAGCTGATGCGTGGATGTTGACGAAAAGGGAGATCGAAAACAAGCTCATCATGCGCAGGGGCATGGTAGGCAACGACCGCGACGGCACGCCACTCCTGATAAACGGCAGAGGCGAGGCCTACCGGGTCAACGACACGGCGATTTCCCTCTGGCACATGTGTAACGGGATCACCTTTGACGACCTTTTTCTGGAAGTTTTGAGGATTTCATCCGGCGACGAGAAGGACGTGCGCAAGTCGCTTGAGCAGATGGTGCGCCAGTTCTACAAGATCTCTGTCGTGGACATGAAAGAGATCGGCGGCCAGATCAGCGCTGCCCGCAGACCTGGAACGCAAACATGAGGTAGCCGGCCACCCTGCCGTTGCGCCTGTAAGGGTAAAAGTTGCCCCACTCTTTTGGCATCAGCTCGTGCTTGAGCGCCCTTGCTTCTGCCTTTGAGATGCCGACCTTTTCCAGCCGCTCTCCAAGAATAGTAGACCAGGGCAGCTGCGGCAGCGGCGTGTTCTTGTTGGCTATCATGGCCACCACGCGGTTTGGGTTGTCACGGTCTAGCACGACTGAATAGGTGCAGTCGTCGTTGTCGCCAAGCGGGTCGACTACCGTGAACGGGTCTATCTGCACGTATTGGCGCAGCCTGTCGCGCAGCGCGTCTGCAAGCCCCGCCGCTATGGCAAGGTCGGTAAGGCTCAGCTTTTTCACTTCTTCGACTGTGGGCGGCCTTGTGGATGTAGCCAGCACGGCGTAATAGCTGCCGGCCCCTCGTTATATATTTTCCACGCCACGCACAAAAGCATGCAAAGATTAAATTGCGCAGGGCGGCGCAACAACACTGCGTCGGTGCCGGGGTACCCAAGCTAGGTATGTCGTCCTAGGACCCTAAAAGGGGTCAGCCTCGAGATCAAATGCACAAGGTGACGTGCTAGCTGATGTCCTTCGGGACTCGTGGGTTCGAGTCCCACCCCCGGCGCTTTAACAATCACACAATGCTGCTTTCGTTGCCATCACAGCCATGCAGCTGCGACAGGGAGATCAGCTGATGCGCTTGTCAAGCGTCGCGATGAATTTTTCCAGCTTGTCCTTTGGCACCACTGCGCCGCATGCCCTGTCGTGGCCTCCGCCGCTCCCGCCAAGGTCGGTTGCGACCTCGTTTACGAGCCGGCCAAGGTGCGCCTTGCATTCCTTTGATCCCCTTATCGACACCACGTAGGAGCCGATGTCCTCCTTTAGCTTGTAGACCATCGCAGCCGGCTTGCCAGTCGAGCCGAGCACGAAATTCACTACCATGCTGGACGACAGATCCACGGTGCTTGGCGCGTGCGCCAAGTTATCTAGTTTGACGATTCCTTCCTGTATGGTCTCGACCGCGGCTGCGACCTTTTTTGCGTATTTTTCTGCAAGCTCGAACCCTCCTTTGACGTCGTGCGGGTACTTCATCCTGGCAAGCGTGTCCACCATCTTTTCAAGGAAATCCTCGTCCTTCTGGCTGGCAGATATCATGTACGACATGGCAGTCGCTTCGAGCATCAGGAACTGCCTGTCGTACCTGCTCACAAGGCCGGACGCAATCGGCCTGGCCTCCATGTAATCGGTGAGCGCTCCCATTGCCGCAAAAAACACGGCGTGCGCAGGCAGCTTTTTCTTGTACTTGTTGTACACCTGGACGCTGGTGCACTCGTCGATCGTGTGCACGAGCGCCACCCCCGCCTTTTTCAGGGCCTTGGCAGTCTCGGCGCTGATGTCGTGGTGGTCAATGTATGTCACGGCAGTGCCTGCATCAGACATTTTCGAGAGGAGCTCTACAAACCGGGCCTCGTTCTTTTTTGACAGGCCGAGGTCGCAGATGAACAGTTTGTCGGCTCTTTTCTCGGCGTTTGCCAGCTTTTCAAGTCTTGGAATGAGAGAAGGATAATCGGAAAGTATTACAGAATCTGCTCCAAAGGCCGCCTTTACCAGCGCGGCTGAGCAGAGGCCGTCGACGTCCTCCTTGTGGGACATGCAAACCACTGTCATCTTGTCAGTCAATGCATGGACACCGCGCGCTGGGAGGGATTTAATCGTTGAAATTGTTTTTTGTTTTGAAAGATTGAAATTGAAAAAGAAAGGAAAACGCGACCGCCGTGCACTGGAAACAGAAACACTAACCACAAGCTAACACAGGGCTTTACACATGCGTTCTTTGCGTGTTCCGAGGCTGCAAAAGTGCGTCCATGGCAACGGTGCCGATGGCTATCCACCAACTTGAACCGGTTGCATGGAGCAATCCGGTTAAAGTGCGTTGGGCTATTGGGAATGGCAGGCTGAACACCTCGCCGAAGCTTGGTGC
>NZ_JBBIHK010000004.1:0-109307 GCF_037447015.1 Nitrososphaera sp.
TGTTAAAAAGTCTGAAAGACTAATCCACTAGAACAAGGATTGAAACATTAATAATTCCGCCCTTTCGCGTGCCCCTCTCTGTCTGAAAGACTAATCCACTAGAACAAGGATTGAAACTTCTTTGCGCGGCCCTCGGCAGTCAGCAGCTTTAGTCTGAAAGACTAATCCACTAGAACAAGGATTGAAACTCTAGCCGGAGGCGCAACCTTTAAGCGCCCCTTCTGCGCAAAGAAGAGCTGGAAAGGGTCAGGCCCACGAGGGCGCTTTAGCCACGTCATTCGGCGTGTCGGAGAGAAGTCGTTTCATCATCCCCTTTCCGTTTTTCTTCTTCTTTCGTTTCGTCGCACACACGCATGCGACAATTATCCTACAGGCTACACGTTTGAAAGAAAGACATGCCCAAGTTGAAATCTCCGAGTAGTCGAGATTGCAAGTTGCCATGGGTGACGGCGCTCTGCTGTCGACCATCATGACAATAATGATCCGGGCGTCCCTTGCATTGGCAAATAACGTATGTATGTGTGAGTGGAAACTCTCATTCACTCTTCTTCAAGCGCCGCGCAGAGACGGATGGGTGGGCAGGCGGGCAGGCCAGAAAGGCCCTGTACTAAAATCGGCGCCAGAGGCGGCACATATACACACATGCGTGTGTGTTTTATCGTATGATGACCGCCTATAAAAGAACAAACACCTACAACTACCATTGTAGTTGTAGAAGACTGGAAACGCGCACGCACGCATACATGCACGCACATGCACGACAGGGCGTGTATTGTACTGCCCTGCCCGTCTGCCGTCCAGGCACGGGTCGCAGAGCCTCTAGAGCGCAAACTTGGCCCTTTTCACGCCGGCCTTTCTCCTGTCCTGCGCCGTCATCGCAAACACGTCCCTCATCATCTGCTCGTATGCCTTGCTCATCGACTGGCCGCGCCGGGGCATCACCTTCTTTTGAGTCTCTATGGCCGATTCAATTTCTAGCTCTGCATTCCTGGCGCCGACGCCTGCGCCGTATATCGTGAACGCCGGCACGTCCTGGGCGACGAGGCCGTGCAGGTGCGACGACGGGCCTAGCCGCCTGCCGCTGTACACGAGCGTCCCTATCGAAGTCTTGCACATGTCTGCAAAGAACGAGCCTACCTTGTTCTGGCCCGTGTCGACCTTTCTGTTGCCGGCAGGCTGCGTCATCTTGATGTTGCCGTACGTCATCTTCAGGTCCGAAGTGGTGGTCATGGCCCCGAGGTTGACCCACTCGCCGACGTACGAGTGCCCGACAAACCCCGCGTGCGCCTTGTTCGAGTAGTCGGAGATTATCGAGTGCTCCACCTCGCCGGCCACCCTGCAGTTCCTTCCTATAAAACTCGATTCGATTATGGAAAACTGCTTTACCTGCGTCTCCGGGCCGATGTATGCAGGCCCCACTATTCTGCTTGGCGCAATCGACGCGCCGGGCCCTATGTATATCGGGCCCCGCCGGGCGTCAAGCACCGTCCCCTCTTCGATCTCGGCGCCTTCTGCCGTCACTCCTGCGCCAATCACGGTCGCATTCACGCCGGAGCCGCCACCGCCACCATCGCCATCCTCCTGCGCGGCGCACTGGACTGCAAGCGAGTTTTCAAGCACGCCGATAATGTCCCACAGGTTGGAGATGATGCCGCCCTCTGCCCCGCCTTTCAGCTCTGTGGATTTTTCAACGTCCAGCTTTTTCAGGCTCACCTGCCTCCCTGCGGCGACGCATCCTGCAAGGTACTCAGCGTCCTTCTTTCCAAGCCTGGCTGCAAGCAGCCTGTCGCCGGACGTGATGGCAAACGTGTGGCCGACTGATTCCAGGCGGCGCAGGTCAAAGGCCGCCGGGTGGACAAGGCCGTTGACAAAGACCGTGCCTGCTGCGTCTATGGAGGAAGGGTTTACCGCGATGCCGCCGTGCCGCTCCTCCGTTATCTTTTGCAGGTGCCGCCTTGTCAGCAGCAAAAGCGACGGCTTTTTTTTATCATCATCATCATCATTACCGCCGCCGGCAGCAACGTGCAGGCACTCTTCTAGGTAGCTCCTTGCGCCCACCTTGACGTCAAACGTCGCCCTCGTGAGCGTGAGCGGGGCGAGGTTGCGCCAGTGGTGGTCCTCAAAGAGCGCCAGAAGTGCCATATCTTATATCTTGCCCAGCCTGCTTGCAAACTGCTTGTACGCGTCCAGGTACGACTTTTTGTCGCCGATGTCGATAAAGCTGCTTGCGTCCACCCGGAACGCCTTGACCGTCTTTTTCCTGTCGAGCACCGCCCGCACCGCGTCGTCCATGCCAAACGCGCCAGAGGCCGGTATCATCTTCAGGAATTCGGGCTCCATCGCATAGCAGCCTATGTTTATCAGCCCCGAAATCTCGGGCTTTTCGCGCCACGCAGTCACGTTGCTGTCGTCTGTGTCTATGAACCCGTACTTTAGCTTTGTAGTGTAGGGCATGAGCGCCATCGAGACGAACGCCTTTTCCTCCTTGTGCATCTTTAGCATCTTGCGCAGGTTGAACTCGTAGACCGAGTCGCCGTAGACGCACACAAACGTCTCGTCCAGGAACCGCTCGGCAGTCTTGAGCTGGCCCGCAGTCGCAAGCGGGCGGTCAGAGCGCGCGTACTCTATTTTCACGCCGAACCTGCTTCCGTCCTCGAAATAGTCCTCTATCGTCCTGTGGAGGTAGCTGACGCATATCACTATCTCCTTCAGGCCGCCGGCGTTCCTCAGCCATTCTATCGTGTATTCGAGCAGCGGCTTGTTGCCAAGCGGGAGCATCGGCTTTGGTATGAAAAAGGTATAAGGCTGCAGCCTAGTCCCGAGGCCGCCTGCGAGTATTACTGCCTTCATTTACTTGCCTCTCACGCTCACTTGTATTTAAGGAAAAACCACGGGAATATAGAGAAAAAATGGGTATTCTTGTTATACTCTGGCTGTCTTTTTGCCGTGCAGTCCTCGCGTCTTGTGCAAAGCAGGCCGCAAGCCCGGCACACTATGACATCTGCAGCAGTAGCAGCAGCTTTTCCACCTTGGCAAGCACATCTGCCGGGTCCCTGCCAAATATGGTCACCATCGGCTCTTTGCCCACGTCGCCTGTGTGGTAGATGGCCTCGGCAAGCGGGTTCTGCCTGAGCGCCTCCTTTGTGCCCCATGCTATGGTCGAGCCCTCTTTTTCCTTGACGCCCCTTGGCTCCCTGCTCCTGTCGTAGCTTGACACGGGGCAGATCTTTTCGCATTTTTTGACTATGGACGGGTCGTACCGTATGTTGATGACCGACCTGAACGCCGGCCTGACGTCTTTGAAGGCCAGTATGGCAGACGCCATGTGCCTTGACGCGCCAAACTCGACCCGGGAGACCTGCACCGCGCCCCTGCCTGCCCTTGCTATCCTGCCTTTCACGGCCGCCACGTCGTCGTGCGAGCCAGCGTCGGGCAGCGCGTAGGCAAAGTTTGTCTGCGTCTCTGGTATCAGGCTGTAAAAACCGTCCAGGGCGACCAGCCTGTCTATTGCCGCCTGCAGCTCTGACGTCACGGAATACTTCATCGCGTCCCTGTATATGGAGGAGAGCGGGTTTGTGACCGGCAGGCCCCTGCCGACCCTCACGGCCGTCTTTATCGCGGCGTGCACGTACCTGTTTGCCGCCACGCATGCCTCCTGGAGCGGGTATCCCCTTGCCAGGCAGGCTGTGACTGCGGCAGAAAAGTTGCAGCCAGAACCGTGGGTTTCTTCGACGTCTATCCTCGGGTTTGAGATCCTGGTCAGCTCGCCCCTGTCGTCTATCAGCAGGTCTGTCACGGTAGCCCTGCCAAAGTGGCCGCCCTTGACGATGACGTTCCTTGCGCCAAGCGACCTCAGCTTCTCGGCGGCCTTTATGCCTGCCTGCTCGCTCCTTATCTTGATGCCTGCAAGCTCCTCTGCTTCCATCCTGTTTGGGGTCAAAAGCGTCGCAAGCGGTACCAGCTTTGAAACAAAGTGGTCGACGGCGTCGGCGCGCAGCAGCCTGGCGCCCGTGCCTGCGGCAAGTATCGGGTCCAGCACGATGGGTGATGCCCTGGACGCCCTGAGCGAGCCTTCCACCGCTTCTATCGCCTGCCTGCTGTAGACCATGCCTATCTTGACGGCGTCTGGCGGCGAGTCTGCGACCACCGACGCCACCTGCGCCTCTATCATCGCCGGCTCGATCTCGAGTATGCCGGTCACCCTTTTCGTGTTCTGGGCCGTGATGGCGGTTATCGCCGTGCAGCCATAGACTCCAAGCGCCGAGAACGTCTTGAGGTCTGCCTGTATGCCTGCGCCGGCTCCAGAATCGCTCCCTGCCACGGACAGCGCCACTTTAAGCGACGACGATAGCAATATGCAGGTTCATGGCTGGAGAGACTTTATCACCTTATCGGACCGGTAAAAATATGTGTGTGTGCGTATGTTGTATTACAGCACGCAGTTGCACAGGCAGACCTTTTTGCTGCAGCAGGGGCATCTCTGGCTGCCGGAAGCAAGCTCGCACCGGCGGCCGTGCGTTTCGCAAAACACCGTCCGCGCGCTCTCTGCTTCCTGTTGCCGCCGCGATTGCGGCGCGACAGCCTGAATGTTGTTGTTATTGTTCTTGTTGTTGCTGCTGCCGCCCAAGCCGCCAAGAGATCTGCCAAAGATTGGTTAATCTGGATTGCAAGCTAAATTAGAGCTGCAAGCTAATTTTGTTCTGGCCTGTCTGCGGTACTGTTATAAGATCTGGAAATGTAAAAATGTCCTGTGCCAAAGGCGGAGAGCCCGGACTCGAAGACGATCACCACGTCTTTTCGGATCAAGTCTGACCTCCTCAAAAAGCTCCAGCAGGAGGCAGACGAAAAGGAGCTCAACCTCACCTCGCTTGCAAACCAGATCTTTGCCGGCCACGTCAAGTGGGGCAGCATGGCCACCAAGGCCGGCTTTATGCCTGTCTCAAAAGAGCTCATGCGGCTCCTGCTCTCCCGGCTTGACAGGGACGAGGTGGTGCAGGTGGCAAAGGAGCTGCGGGACAACATCAAGAGCGCGCACATACTGATGCACGGCCGCTATACAGTCGAGACCTTCCTTGACACCCTCGGCACGCTCTCCAAAGAATCGGACTTTGCGTTCATGAACCAGGCGATGGCAGGACGGCGCCAGGTGGCAATCCAGCATTCGCTTGGCCACAACTTTTCCGTCCTGGTCGCCGAGATCTGCGCCCAGGCGCTTTCGGAGCTTGGCCGCAAGGGGATCGAGCGCGAGGTCACCGACAGCATGATGCTCGTCGCCTTCGACGACTTTTGACCATCGTCTGCGTACGTGTGTGCGTGTGCGCGCGTGCGCGTCCATGCTGCAATAACAACAGCGATGGAAGAAGGATATTAAAGCCCGCCCCCATCCAAGACGGAGAAGAAGAGGAAGGGAGGAAAAAGATCGTGTCGATAATCAGGACGCCCGAGTGGGGCATTGCGCCCGTGCCGGAAGGCCAGCGCAGGCTCGGCGGCAGGGACTATTTCATACTGTGGTCGAGCCTCGGCGTGGGACTCCTGGTGCTGTCGGCCGGCTCGTTCCTGTCCGAAGCCAGTTTTATTGACGCCGTCCTTGCAATAGTCGCCGGCTCTGTCGGCGGCTCGCTGCTGCTCGCCCTTGCCGGCAAGATAGGGAGCGACCACGGCATTACGTCGCTTGTGAGCATGCGGCCGTCGCTTGGGATAAGGGGCTCGTACGCGCCCGCCGTCCTGAACATACTGCAGCTTGTGGGCTGGACGACCTTTGAAATAATGATAATGGCCCGCGCGGCAGACCTGCTGGCCGGCAACTATGTCCCGTATGCTGTCTGGGCAGGGATATTTGGCGCGCTCGTGGCCCTGCTTGCGATAGCCGGCCCCCTTGCGGTGGCCCGGCAGTGGCTTGGCAAGTTTGCAGTCTGGATAGCGTACGGCACGTCGACTGTGATAATCGTGACTCTGCTCATGTCGCCGGGAGCCCAGGGGGTCATCTCGTCGCCGGGCAAGGGGATGTCCTTTTTCACGGCGCTTGACCTCGTGATAGCCATGCCGATATCGTGGATGCCCCTTGCCGCCGACTATAACCGCTTTGCAAAGAAAGGCAGCCGCAGGCGCGCGTTCTGGGCGACCATGGTGGGCTTTGCCCTCACAAACATCCTGTTCTACTTTGGCGGCGTGCTCCTCGGCACGTTCGACGTGGTCGCAATAATAATCGCCATACAGGCGATATTCTTTGGGTTCCTCATGCTGCTGCTCATAGTCGACGAGGCGGATAACGCATTTGCCGACGTGTACTCTGCCGCCGTGTCCGCGCAGGACATTTTCTCAAAGGTGGGCCAGAAGCACCTGATAGTGGGCTTTACGGCAGTCAGCACGGCCCTTGCCATGTTCGTCACCATCCAGGACTATGAGACCTTTCTACTCCTGATAGGGGCCGTGTTCGTCCCGCTGTTTGGAGTAGTGCTCACTGACTATTACGTCGTCAGGCGCCAGAGATACTCGCATGAGATGATGTACGGAAGCAGGACCGTGCGCTGGCCCGCAATCGCAGCCTGGGCCGCCGGCACCCTTTTGAACTTTGCAATGTCGCCGCTCTCGCCGATATTTGTCAAGGAGATGCCTGCGATAGGGGCCACCGTGCCAAGTCTTGCTGCCGCCTCGCTCATCTACCTGGCGCTTGTACGGTTCGCAAAGAACGCCCCTGCAGCCATGCACGAGGGGAAGAAGAAGGCGTGACCCTGTCCCACGCGCACGACCGCGTTACTCGACAATGACCGTGTCAATGTGCGTCCTGAGCCCTTTCGTGCAAAGCGCATCTTTCACACCGGTGTGTAGCCGGCAGGTTCCGGTCCAAAATAGGATTATAAGTGACAGAAATAGCTGCCCCCTGTACCAATGCGACTGCTAGAATATCAGGGCAAGGAGCTTTTTGACCAGTACGGCATACGCGTGCCGCGCTCGCACCTGGCAAACAACATCACCGAGGCAAGGGAAGGCGCAAAAAAGATAGGCATCCCGCTGGTGCTGAAATCGCAGCTGACCGTCGGCGGCAGGGGCAAGGCCGGCGCCATCCTGAAGGTAAAGAGCCAGGAAGAGCTGGAGCCCAAGTTCACAGAGCTCCTCCACAAGGAGGTCAAGGGCGAGCTCCCCCGTGGGATTCTGCTTGAAGAGATGGCCCCGATAAAGCAAGAGCTGTATCTGTCGTTATTCCTGAACAGGAGCAAGCGCTGCTATTCGCTCATCGCGTCTGCCGAGGGGGGCGTCGAGATCGAGAGCTCGGGCAACAAGGTCGTAGTCGACGTCCCGGTTGACGGCATCTCTATGCAGACTGCCGAGGACACGGCTGCAAAACTCGGGCTGACAGGCAACGCGGCGGTGGCCTTTGTAGACCTTGCGACCAAGCTGTCCAGATTTGCAAGCGAGAAGGAGGCCGAGCTTGCCGAGATAAATCCTGTCGCCATACTGGGCGACGGCTCGATGGTCGCGCTGGACGCAAAGGTGATAATAGACGACAACGCCATGTTCAGACATCCGGAGCTGAAAAAGTACGAGCACGTCTCGGCGCTTGAAAAGCAGGCCGAGGAGAGCGGCTTTTCGCTTGTGGAACTTGAAGGCAACATTGCAATCCTTGGCAACGGCGCCGGCCTTGTCATGTCCACACTCGACCTTGTGTCAGACGCCGGCGGCAAGGCAGGCGCATTTCTGGACTTTGGCGGCAAGGCGACGACTGAGACCATCTACGAGGCGCTCAAGGTCATCAGCCAGATAAAGCACATCGACGCCATCCTTGTGAACCTGTTCGGTGGCATCGTCAAGACGACGCTGGTCGCGCAGGCGATACTTGACGCGTACAAGAACAACGTGATAAACGTGCCCGTGTTTGCAAGGATTTCCGGCGCCGAATCTGAGAAATCAAGGGAGATGTTGCAGGGGAGCAGGGCCAAGCTGTACCCGACAGTCGATGAGGCGATACAGGCTGCGGTGGCGGCCGTGGGGAAAAAGCAATAGGAGGAGTTGATGGATAGAGATGGACAAGTTCGACATTTTCAGGATACTTGAAGGCGCCGAGTCAGACGGCGACTACAGGAAAAAGCCGGTGATAATACAGGGCATCACGGGCAGCTTTGGCTCGACGCACACGCGGCTGATGAAGGCGTACGGCACCAACGTGGCGGCAGGGGTGACGCCGGGCAAGGGCGGCCAGAACTTTGAAGGCACGCCGGTCTACAACACGATGGCAGAGGCGGTCAAGGCCACCGGCGCCAAAGTCTCTGGCATTTTCGTGCCGGCGCCGTTCTTCCTGTCAGCAGCGATGGACGCCCTTGACGCCGGCATCAAGCTGCTGGTTGCGATACCGGAGCACGTCCCCATCAGGGACTCGATAAAGGTGGTCGAGCGCGCCAAGAGCCTGGGGGCAAGGATGGTCGGCCCCAACACCGCCGGCGTCATCGTGCCGGAAGTGATGAAGGTGGGCATCATGCCGGCGCAGCCGTTCAAGGCCGGCAGGACTGCCGTCTTTTCCAGGAGCGGCACGCTGATGTACGAAGTGTCGTTCAACCTTACCAACAAGGGCTACGGCCAGCGCATAGGCATCGGAATAGGGGGCGACCCTGTCAACGGGACGAACCTGATAGAGGCTTTTGAGCTTGTGCGCGACAGGCCGGACGTCGACTCTGTCGTGGTCGTCGGCGAGATAGGCGGCGACGCCGAGGAGCAGCTGGCACAGTACATCATCGACACATCTTTTGCCAAGCCGGTCGTGGCGTACATTGCAGGTAGGGCGGCACCCAAGGAAAAGAGGATGGGGCACGCAGGCGCAATAGTGTACGGCAACTATGGCTCAGCCGAGTCCAAGGTGGCAAACTATGCCAAGGCCGGCGTGCCTGTGGCCAAGAGGCCGGCGGAAGTGCCAGAGCTGCTGGCGCAAAGGATGAGGAAGTAGTAGTAGCGGCAATAGCGGCAGTAAAAACTGCTGTGTTATTGCTGCTGTTGCTGGTACTCGTCCTTGTACCGCTCGCGCAGGTACAGGAGGCCCTTGACCAGATCCCTTGCCTGCTCCGGGGTTATCTTGCTCTCTGTAAGGAACTTTTCGTCCACGCCAAAGGACAGGAGCTTCATAATGTCCCAGTGCATCTGGACGGCTTTGTATCCCTGCTGCTGCACGACGATTGCTGTAAGAAACTTCCACTATAAAAAAGCTATTGCTGTGGCCGGGCGGAGGCAGCCGCAGCGGTAGTGCCTGCGCCGCCGGCCAGCCATTCGGCGTACGCCTGCGCGTTTATGCAAAATACCAGCGCGCACTGCGCCAGAAAGCCCATGTTGTTCTGCAGCATGCGCATCCATATGGCAGACACCATCGGCCTGCCCTCCGGGTTGCTGATGCGCATCGCCTGCCTGATGTCCTTGCTTGCCACGGGTATCACCTCGTTGTACAGGAACTTGGTCTCGCGCTCGCCGACTTTGACCGGGAGGCCGAACCTGAGCGCAAGCGCCTGCATGAGCGGGAACGGCAGGGTGGTCTTGGCCTCGTCGACAAGCTCTTTTTTCAGCCTGAAGGCAAGGTCAACCATCAGGTCCTGCCCCTGGACGTGCGTGTTCACGACGAGATAGTCGCCGCCAGCATTATCGTCGCTGCTGCCGGCTGCATCGGCCATCTTTTTGCTGTACAGTATCAGGGTCAGGCCCTGCGACTGGAGGCGCTGCTCCTTGTCCGGCTGGGCTATTGCGTCCCTCACTACATCTTTCGTGATCCCGAACCTGCCCTCGCACTCTTTCTGGAAGAGCTCTGTGTAGACCGTGGCCACGGCAGACTTTCGTATGCAATAACATATTAAAATTGAGGGGTGCATACACAATAATGGTATATACACAGTGGCCACCACGGATACCGAGCGGCGGTTTTGCGACAGGTGCATGAGCCGCACCTTGCACGACGTGCTGCAGGACCCGGAAGCAATATACACGTACAAGCGCAGGCGCACGTACAGGTGCCAGGAATGCGGCCGCAAGAGCGTAAAGAGAGGCCTGCGGCCAAGCGCCGAGTCTGTTTACTGACATATGGCGGTGTGTGATTGCTTCGTGGCCGTGCCTGTAAAGAAAAAGAAAGATGATGTGTTTCTGATGAAAGCTGCAACAACAATCGCAGAGGGAGTAGTCGCACTCAAGCATGAGCTGGTAAAAAAGGCGGCGTCTGGCGCCCACACATACGAGGCAGTGCCGCTAGAGCCGTCGGGCCTGCTGCCAGTCGAGCCGGCGCACCTTGCCATGCTGCACCGGTTTGCAAGTGCAAACCCGATCTATTACCGCTCGAGCCAGCAAGACCTCTTGGGCGTCCCGTGCATGGTCTATGAGGGAGACATCAACGAGCACTGGCTGTCAAGCGTCAAACACGACACCAGCTACCAGGCGTTCTACCCGACCTGGATAATGTCGGCGTACGCACTTGTGCATGAGGCGCGCCGGCTGGGCTTTGGAGAAAGGGCGACGACGGCGACAACGGTAGTCGACATTGGCTCCGGCGACGGGCGCATAGCCTACTGCGCAGGCATCTCTGGCACCGGCGCGCTGGGCATAGAGATAGACGGGGACCTTGCCGGGCTGCAAAAGGCGATCTTTGAAAAGACAGAAGTCAGAGGAGCCTACGTAATGCACGCAGACGCGACGCGGTTTGACTATGCCACACTTGGCATGTCCGGGCCTGCGGTGTTCTTTATATCCGCAATGCCAGAGATGGGCGAGATGCTTGCCCAGAGCGTCATCTCGCAGGTGCTCGCCCTGCCTGACATCGAGCCCTGCTTTGTCTTTATGGGAAGCCACAGCCTAAAGAAATACTCGCGCGACCTGCAAAAATGGGGCTGGGGAAGCGTCATAGACCGCAACAGGCTGCAGGTCATATCGACGCTCACGCTCCCGACGCAGTGGACGATGGATCAGGAGCTTGACACGGCATACGTGTTTGCCGCCTTCCGCCATGACAATAATAATAGTAGCGGCAATAGCGACAGCAGCAACGGCGGCGACAGCAGCTTGTGATTTATATTGTCTGGATTCTTGTAAACTGGCACTAGCTTGGCCGAGAATAACCTGCTCATGATGCTGCTCTGGCTTGCCGAGCTGACCGGCGCAAGCTACGTCCTGTCGTATGGCGCCGAGCACCTGTCCATGAAGTACGGGGCCAAGTTCGTGGGCCGCACCCTGCTGAGCGTGGCAACCACGCTGCCCGAGATCGCAATCGTAGTCTATGCTGCTGCTGGAGGCTTTTACGGCACGGCCATTGGCGCCGGCCTTGGCAGCAACCTGCTCATGATGACGCTCGGCCTTGCAGTCATGCTGCTTGTCGCCACCACCCGACTCTCCAAGGCGCCACTCAAAGGCATCGATGTCTCCACGTTCAAGCTGGACAAGATATTCCTGCTTGCCACCGCCATCGTGAGCGCGGCCCTGTTCCTCGACGGCTACAACTATATCGACGGGTTCATCTTTGCCGGCATGTTTGGCGCCTACCTCGTGATGGCGCTGGTGGAGATGCGCAACGAGAACAAAAAGGCCAAGGCCGCGGCAAACGGCCAGGCCGCCGCTGCCGGTGGCCACAAGGTCGTCGAGGTGGAGGACAAGGTCCACATCAGCCGTAGCACCATGACCAAGGCCATGCTCGCCTTCATAGCCGGCACCGCCGGCATCTTTATCGGCGCCGAGCCTTTCATCCACTCGCTTGAGGGCTTTTCAAACGAGGTCGGCGTGTCTGTCATCATACTTGCCATCATCATCAGCCCCATAGCCGGCGAGATGCCCGAGAAAATATCGATGATCCTCCTTGCGAGAAAGGGGGCGGCAGGCGCTTCGATAGCAGTCGCAAACGTGCTTGGCTCCAAGATCCTTAACAACACCCTGCTTCTGGCAGTGGCCGTCTTTGGCGCCATGTACCACGGCGGCTTTTTTGCAAACATTGCCGCAAACCCTATCCTGGAGTACCAGATGATACTCGTGACTGCGGTCACCATCGCGGCCGTGGGGATGATGTTCAAAAAAGAGATCGGCCTAAAGATAGGGATCATACTTGCGCTCATGTACGCGGTGAGCCTCGTGATCCAGTTCCTGCTGCCGCAGGACCTGACGCTGCACTAGGATAAATAGGGCCTGCTCGCAACAAACAGTGTCTTTACAAACATGCCATCCAAGATTCTGGTTCCTGTTGACGGCTCGGAGAACGCCAAGAGGGCACTTGACCAGGCCATATCAATAGCCAAGGGGTCGAACGCCTCGATAACCATCGTGAACGTCGCCGAAAAGCCCCCGACGGTCTACGTCGAGTCGCAAAAGATACTGAACGAGATCTCGCGCATGAGCCGCGAGCAGGCGTCAAAGGTGCTCGACGAGTACGACGCGCTGGCAGAGAGCCGGGGCGTCAAGGCCGACTCTGTCATCATAGAGGGCGAGCCTGCCGCGTCGATAATCGCCTACGCGGAAAAGGGCGGGTTTGACATGATAGTCATGGGGAGCAGGGGTCTTGGCAAGTTCAAGGAGCTGCTGCTTGGCAGCGTGTCAGGCAAGGTGGTCAGCGGGGCCAGGTGCTCTGTCCTCATCGTAAAGTAAGCTCCCAGCGCGCCGCAACTGAGTTGCTGCCGCCGTCATCATCATCATCGCCGCCGTACTCCCTCTGCCTTGTGGCAGAGAGCTCGTCTTCAAGCTTTTTCCTGCGCTGCGTGTGCTCGTCTGACGCGGCGTGCTCCTTGGCGCCTGCCGCCGGCACCATGAAATTGCAAATGTTGCAGCGCAAAAGCTCCTCTTTTTCTGCCATGCATCGCTTGTTATTCCGAGCCAGGCTATATTCCTGTCGTACGCGCGCAAGCCATTTATGAGATGAGCCTGTATTGTATAAAGGAAGAAGGAAGGAGGAGGGAAAATCAGCAACATGGAGATGGGGCCTGCTACCAGATCGATACTTGCAAACCTGCACGGGACGCACGGCGCCAGCCTGGCCCAGATCAAGATGTGGCTGGTGCCCCAAAAGGCCGAGCACGAGCACGACTATGACATCAACAGGGGGTACTTTGAGATGCTCGCCGACCTGGCCCTGCGCGAGCTGATGCAGGGCGGGTACGTCCAGTCCACGCTCCCTGACGGCATGGAAGACGGCGACGCCCAGGTGTTCTCGCTGACCGAGAAGGGGACAAGCTACCTGGAACAGCTGGTGGCGCAGCAACAGAGCCAGGCAGCGGCTTCTGCCGACCGTTACTACTAGTGTCAGCACAGTGGCGATGGCAGCAGCAAGACGAGGGGGAGAGGACGAAAACATTCAAAAGCAACTGGCATTAATTGAACGCACAGAAAGGCACAGGGCTGAGGAGAGCGAGCGAGAGTGACATCATCATCAACCAAAAAGGAGCAGAAAGAGAAGGAGAATCAGGAGCGCCTTGCGCGCGCAGTAGAGACTCTTGACGCCATAACAAAGAACAACGACGTGCAAAAAAGCGTCCGCAACATGATAAAGGAGGTGCTGATGGCCCTCAAGGACGAAAAGTCCGGCAGCGTGTCGGTGAGGGCGGCAAACGCAATAAGCCTACTCGACAGCGCGACCCAGAGCCCGCAGATGCAGTCGCACATACGCACCATGCTCTGGCAGGTCGTGTCCACGCTGGAGAGCATCCGCGAATAAGATATAATCTTCTTTCGTTCCTACTGCTGCTTCTTCTTCTTACTACCTGGTCGGGTTTTTCACCGGCTTGGGCGGCGGGGGCAGTTTTTCAAGCTTGTGGTTCGGGTTTGCAAGGTAATGCCTTGACGCTCCTTCGCCCGAAAGGACAATGTTGCAATTAACGCACTTGTACCTGATCGCCAAGGCCTTTCCTTTCCTCCTCTCCCCTCTTTGTCCTCGCACACACACTAGGGGGCTCACAGCATAAAAACGCTGTGGCTATCTGAGCCTGACTATTTCCCTGTTATCGGGCACGCCTGACCTGATCTTGAGCCGGGTGTAGATGGCGCTTGCCACGTTCTCCGACTTGGAGCGCTCGCCGTGGTTCACAAGCACGCGCTTGGGCTTGATCTTGGCAACAAAGTTCATAATCTGGTTAAAGTCGCTGTGCCCGGAAAAGCCGTCTATCTTTTGCGTCTGGCACCTGACCGGCACCACCTTTAGCTTGCCGGACTTGTCCATCATGCTGACTTCAGACACGTTGCCGTCAAGCACGCGCCTGCCAAGAGTGCCGTTTATCTGGTACGAGACAAAGATTATCTTGTTCTTCGGGTTCGGCGCCAGCTCCTTAAAGTACTCGACAGACGGGCCGCCTTCGAGCATGCCGGACGTGGCCATCACGATTGCCGGGTTTTCGTCGTTGAGTACGTCTTCGCGCTTGCCCCCGCTTATCACTGTGAAATACTCGGACTGGAACGGGTTGATGCCCTGCGAGACAGACCTGCGCACATCGGCGCCAAGGTAGTGCGCATATGACATGTGGATGGCGCTTGCCTCCGATATCATGCCCTCTATGTATATCGGGCATTCGACCAGCCTGCCCTCTGCCATCTCTTTTGCCATGACGAGCATTATCTCCTGCGCCCTGCCGACTGCCGGCACCGGTATCAGGACCTTGCCGCCCTCCATTAGGACCTTGTTTATCGACTCTGTGAATGTGCGGTAGACGAACTGCTGATCAGGCATCACGTCTGCCGTGTTGCCGTACGTGCTCTCTGTTATCAGCGTCTCTACCCTCGGGTATGTAGAGACGGCGCTGTCCAGAAGCTGCGTGCGTGCATACTTGTAGTCGCCTGTGTAGAGTATGTTGTGCGCGCCAGAGATGTTCAGGTGCACGGTGGCGCTGCCCATGATGTGGCCGGCGTTGTTGAGCGTGACGGTGATGTCCGGCGATATGTCTGTCGGCTTGCCGTACGGGAGCGTTATCGTGCGCTTTATCACTTCGTGGACATCCCTCGCCTCGTATGGCAGGTAGGTGCCGTTGCTGTGCGCTATCTTGACCGAGTCCATCTGCAAGAGCGTTGTAAGGGGAAGCGTCGGCTCGGTGCAGTAGACGGGGCCGCGGTAGCCGTACTTGAACAGCGTCGGCAAAAAGCCCTGGTGGTCTATATGGGCGTGCGAAAGCACGACTGCGTCCAGCTCGTCAAGGTCGAAGTTGAGCCAGTCAAGGCGCGGATAGGCGTCAAGGCCTGACATTTCGCCCGGGTTTATGCCACAGTCGAGCATCACCTTGCTCTCTGGAGTGACCACCACAAAGCACGACCTGCCCACCTGCTTTACACCACCAAGGCAGAACAGCATGACTTCTTCCTTGCTGGTCATGGTCGACCCTCCGCCACCCTGCGGCGGCCTGCCGATGCCAACGCTTGTTGGTGTAGCAAATTCCTCTGCCGCCGTCTTGCCGTTTTCCGGCGTAGAAAAGCCGTTATGGCTGTTATTATTATTGCCGACCACGAGCGGGCCCCTGAACAGCCGCCTGCCGAGCTTTTGCAGGAAATCGGTGCGCTCTTTGGCCGAGCTCTTGAGAGTGGAATGGATGGTGTTGATGCTTGTGGACGGGATGTGGGGCGAGCGCCGGGTGTGCGCTATCCAGCCTGTAGACTGGGCTATCTGGACTATCATCGCCGGGTCTATCGCCTCCGGCCTGCTCACCTCTAGAACCACCTCGCCCGTCGCGTCGTCGCAGAACACCGCCGACACCTGTACGTCCTTTGGCAAGAGCTTTGCCACCGCCTGCCGGGTCATGTCCTCTTCCAGCCTGACTGCCGGGTCGGTGCGTATGATGAACCTCTTTTTGAGGGTCTTGGAGAGCGACGAGAGGTAGTACGTCAGCTCGGTGAGTGCAAACCGGGGGTTCTTTGTGTACAGGGCAATGTTCGGGCCCTCGAACCTTACGGTGGTTATCTGCGAGTCGGCAGGTATCGACTTTAGTATTATCTGGGCGACCTGGTCTTCGCTGTCGGTCGTGACCTTGGTAACATGCTGCTGTTGATACGGCTGCTGCTCCTGCGCCGGCCTCCTCTGCCTCCTGGCAGTAGGGGGGCGCTGGTCGAACCCTTCTTCAATCTCTTCGTTTTTTTCCAAACTTTCTTCAGTCCACTTGCTCTTTTGCCTGTGCGCGGTCATTACAATCGATAAAATGCATCGGCACAAACCGGCCTAGGCTGAATGTACTTGCATTTCGCAGATATAAAAGCATACCGGAGAGGGGCGCTGTTGCGTACTCGGTGGTTTCGTTAGCCGGTTGCAGCGCGGTTGCTAGTGTCGCAGGTCGGTGGCTATTACCGCATCAATAACGCCCAAGTTCTTCCTCGTCGCCCTCATAGTTTGAAGCCGCAAGGAAGCTTTTAGAGGAAGACGAGTTGTTTCACAAACAGCAGCCTTTCCCTTGTCTGTCACACGGTACCATCCATTGCTCTGAGCGGCAATTCCCCTCATCTCTAAAAGAAAGAGAATATGCCCTTGCGCCACATATTGATAATCTAGTTCTGCTTAGTACACGGGAGCTCGAACGGCCTGCTTCAAGCAGGAAGTTTCTGCTGTAGGTTGGGAGCCAACTCCGATTCTTAGTCACGATGCTTATATCTAATGTATAGAACAATATCCACAGTTGATACCGCTGATTACTTTCATTGCAGTGGTATTAGCAACAGGTACTATAGAGATTGGAGCATTAGCAACAAACCAGAATTGCCCTGAGTTGCCAAAGGTACCTCGGCAAGTAATCATAGACATTCCCGATTTTAACCTGAAGGCTGGTGGCAATCTTACCAAGAACATTCAGCTAACTTATGTTAATTTGGCCCCTGTTGACTTGGATGATAGGATATTTGTTAATGCTCATTCAAGCTGGTTCCATATCGGCAAACAATCTTTACCTTCGATGCCTGCTTCTTGTTATTCCACGACCACTACCAATGTGCCTGTGACAGTAGCAATTCCACAAGGCGTACAGGATGGTAAATACAATGATACCCTATCAATATCATGGCCAGAAACGGGTGTTATGTCAGAAAGTTCTGTTGCGATCATAGTAGGAAGCGAACTTGACTCTGCAGTATTGATGTATATACCTGCGGCAGTCGGTACGGTTGCCGTTGCTGCAGTTGCTGTGGTGTTTCTTTTGAAGAAAAGAGAACGTCAAAAGAAGCCTTTTGAGCAATAAATTACGCTAGTTCACTCTAATCCAACAGCTACTATCCTTGCCATTTGCCAGCTATGAAAAGCCCTGCACTCTCCGAATGTCATGAATTTCCACCTGATCTTTCTTGTCGAGCCCGCCCTTTTGTCTGACTTTAATACAGTCCTTTTCATTCAGGATTGTTACCTTGTGGATTCTGCCACCTAATCCCTTGACAATTGGGTTAACCAGCTCGTCTTTTGCATGAACTGCTGCCTGCCTCATACCTGCCTCCAAGGATTTTGCAATCTTTTCGGTGTTCCCAAAGCGGCTGTAATACAGGATTATGGCTTCCATGCCCTAGCTGTGGGCTCATGCTATTAATGCGTCAAGACTTCAATGCAGTGCAGTGCAAACAGCGCTGTGCACTGTACACCACCTTGCCTTATACCGGTTGTTGTAGCATTGATTCATCGTCAAAAAAAATGGTGGTGAGAAAACAAAAGAAATGCTCCATTGCCCCAGATGCACAAACCAGCTGGAAGAAAGCATAGTCATAGTGGACGCCCGGCATTCCCTGATACGGTGGCGGTGCGTAAAATGCCACGAGCTGTACGACATATCGCAGCTAAAAGAGGCGCTGGCTTCTCCGTAAACAACGCTGCTAGATCGAGGGTGACGGGATTAAGGAGCCGCTTGTTTACCGCTGGCTTGGCAGACGCAAAAAATAAGCCGCTCCGTCTACTATCTGGACAACTCCTCGCGAATTACCTGAATCAGATTCCGGATGGCTATTGGCTTTTTGATGTAGCATTTCTCTGACAGGGACGGGAATCTTGACGGGAAGATGTCTTGGTAGGCTGGCACGTCAAACGCAGTCATGAAGCACACCTTCATGTCAGCGTCGATGGCGCGCAGCCGCTCGTACAGGGCAAAGCCATCCATCTCAGGCATCCTTACGTCCAGTATCGCCATGTCGTACAGGTTCGGCTTAAAGTTCTCAAGAACGTGAAGAGGATTCGTATCGGTGGTCAGCCGGTAGTCTTCTTTTCCTGCAACCTTCCCAAATGCCAGCTTCATCGTTGTCAGAATGTCTGGCTCGTCGTCTACTACAAGTATGGAAAAAGGAGGAGCATTCATGGAACCATTGCTGGCTGCAAGAAATGGGTGCCCGACTAAAAAGCGGCTCTTGCTTCAGTTAGCTAAGATCGTTCTATGATGTGGTGGTACAGACGGGGCGCGCGTATATTGGGCTGGCTGGTATGTGTCGGTGGTTTATCTTTGCAAGAATCTTTGCCATTTGGTAGCCGACTGAACCTCGCGAGAACCTTTCAGGTGGAGGTTTGCCTCCAAAATCAAGGAAGGGCCACATCGTTTTTGTGGGTGCGCGACACCTGAGATTTTTTGCCCTTCTTTACCAAGCCCTTGAAAAGAGTGCTTCTTCCTATCTGACTGCTGCTTGTCAGAAAGAACCCAGCGATTGCAAGCGTGGACCACGTGTGGCTGACCGGAGAGGGCACCATGCTTGCTACGTTCAAAATGTGCATGGTGGTTCCGACCACCGCAAACGAGATGCCAGTTCCCTGCACGATCTTGCCGTTCTTGGTAAGTATGGCGAGCATGTCTTTTTTCTCTAAGAGGTTTGCTATTCAGCTTATTTCAGATTTAATACTTGCTAAACATCTTTCTTGACAGACATGTGTTGCAGCTTTTATAACTAGTCGCAATCGGTATTTTGCCATCTGGAGATCCCTGCAACCCTTTGCGGCGCTGTAAAGTGCGTATAAAGGTGCAAGCGGCAAGAGAAAAAAAATGGAAACGATCTTTTCTCCGTACCTCTCTATTTTAGCTGCGCCTTCACTCCAATTATGTGGGACATGCTGTACATTGCGGGACATCTTTCTTCGGCCATTTTCAAGACCTGCTGCAATCTGCTCTTGTCTGCGTTGTCACTCTCAACGTCCACCTGAAAGTCAATGCCTTCCATTATTGGCTCGTCTGCAACGTCGAACGTCTTGGCAAAATTGACGTTGCACTCTGCGCTCACACTCAGCTTTTTCAGCCTGATCCCCTGGCTGGACGCGACGTTTACGAATATGCCCATAAAACAGGATGTCATCCCTGCAACGCAATAGCCCATCGGTCCAAGCCTGTTGCCGCTGCCGCCCAGAAACGAAGGCGCGTCGATCTCTATCACCTGCTTGCCCTTTTCAAATGCCATCTCTGTCCTAAACTGGTAGCCCCTGCTTGGATCGAGGTTCCATTCGCCCTGCAGCTTGACCGGCTTTTTCAGTGTCGATTTATCTTTCCTTCCCGTTTCAACGGTTTGGGACAATTTGTCCAGGTCAACGTTGTTCAGCATGTTTGCCATGGCATTTTAGAGTGAGGTGTCATGCTCATAAAGAGGTTCTGTCAACAAGGGCGTCCAGCAATAAAGAACTAATTTTGGCGATGGCAGCTATTAATAATTAGGATCTGCGTACTTTATCCGTGAAAATAGGCATCATTCTCTCAAATACCGATCCCGAGATAGTCTGGAACGCACTCAGGTTTGCCAACACGGCAATTCTTGACGATCATAAAGTCAGGATTTTTCTCCTTGGGCAGGCTGTGGAAATCGAGAGCATCAAGAGCGAGAAATTCAACGTAAAGGAGCAGCTGGACAGGTTGAACCAGCTTGGCGGGACCATGCTTGCCTGCGGCACCTGCATCAAGTCAAGGAACATGATGCAGTCATTTGAAGTGTGCCCGGTATCCACAATGAAGGACATGCTCAAGCTGGTCGTCGAATCGGACAGGGTCTTGACGTTCTAGCCTGCGTGCCCTATGGCAACGGCCTCTGGAAATAGAGTTTTCAGCAGGATTTTGAGGCAGAAAAAATGGCGCCCATCCGCGCCAATGCCTGAACTCTTGCCGCCACTGCTACTATTATTACAGCACATAGGGCAGCAGGAGCGACGCGGCCACGATTGCGACCATCACTATGGTCAGGAGCATTGCTGCGTTCTTGGCCACGATTGCCGACTTGACCTTTTTCTCGATTAGCGAGCCGTACAGCTGCCCGCCGTCGAGCGGCCCTATCGGCAGCGCGTTGAATATTCCGACGTTAAAGTTGACAAACCACAGCCAGAACAGCATGTTGGCTATCAGGCTCCAGTCCGGGATGTCCGACGAATACCTTGGCGCCATCAGGTCTGAATACGGCACCGAGCCCTGCTGCATGGTGGGTGGAAGCAGTATCGCAAGCGGGTTTGAGCTGAATGCTCCCTTGTACCTATCAAGCACCAGTCCTGGGTCTGGAGCCAGGGTCGTCACCTCTATGCCAAGTATCCCTCTGCCCGGCTCGACTGCGTCTGGGAGCGTCACGGCCTTTGTCACTGACCTGCCGGACTGCTCGACCCAGGTTATGTCGACTGTTTCGCCCAGGTTGGAGCGCAGCAGCTGGCCCAGCGACTCTAGCTGCCGTATCTCCTGGCCGTCCACGGACTGGATGATCGCGCCCTGCGGCAAGCCTATCGACTCTGCAAGCGACCCGCCGTTGACCTTCATGACCACGACTCCAAACTGGGGGGCGTTGGGGTCGGGCGGGAGCGGGGTGAGCGACGACACCACGAGGTAGAGCGCAAGCAGCGACACGCCTGCAAGTATCATGTTGTTGAGCGGGCCGGCGGTGAGGACTGCGCTCTTTTGCTTCAGCGTCGCCTTGGCAAGCTCCTCGCGCTCGATGTTGACAAATGCGCCTATCGGTATCCCGAGCAAGAGGACGATGCCTGTCGAGTCCACCCTGATGTTGTAGGCGCGCGCCAGTATGCCGTGGCCGGCCTCATGGATGATTATCGTGACTACGAGGGCTATCCAGCCGTATGTTATCGGCAGGTATGGGTTGAGCCCCGGTATGAGCAGGTTTGCCTGCGGCCCTGCACCCCTCACGCCTTCCCTTGCGTTTTCGTTTGCAAAGAGGACTGCAAGTGAGCCTACTATGAGGAATATCGCAAGCGCCGTGATGACTGGCATGAAATAGGTGTTGACGCTGGCCCACGCCTTGGCGCCCGGCCACCTTGCTGCCCTGTCGAAAAAGTCAAGGCCAAAAGGAGTGTGGATGAGAATTAGCGGCAGCTTGACCTCTGCGCGCACCTTTCGCTGCTGTTCCAAGCAGCCAAGCTACGCGCCATTCGTATTTATATCTAGACCCCGCTGGACTCTACTTTAGATATTTCAAAGGTCACCTTGTCGCCGACCTTGATCCCCATGTCCTGGTAGTCCCTCATGCTGAATTTTATGACGGGCGAGTCGGACAGGCCGGCGCCTCCCATCATGCCCGGCAGGCTTGCCATCACCTTTGGCATATTCTTCATCATCTCTTCTACCGAGGAAAATGCCATGGTGTTTGGGCCAAACGGCTGCATCGTGCGGCTCTCCGGCTTGTAGTCCTTGGGGTCGTTGAACGTGACGTAGACGTAGGGGCTGCCGTCCGGCGACGCCTCGATGCGGGCGACGATAAAGTCTTTTTTCACAGCACAAGGTGGTCGGATGGGGCTTATTTGGATATCGTAGCCCGGGCGGCCCTGCAATCTGGGCAGAGAGGATACGGGCGGCCGCCACGGGGTACGGTCTGGTCTTTCTCTCTTTCTCTCGCTGTGTAAGGGCTTCTATGATGCTGTTGTTGTTGCTGCTGGTCGTCAGGCGTTTTGCTGCTGGGCTTTGCCTGACTGCGCCATATTTCGTGCAAATGGCATAAAAGGACTGTCGATGATCCGTCTACCATCCTGCTATAGAGTCAAACCTTACATTATGGGCCGTAGCTCTAGATAGATCGTTGCAGAGGAGGCGCGCCATCCTAGTACATTGCTGGCTATAGAGACAAGGCAGGTCACCAAGAGATACAAGGGGTCTGCAAGACCTGCTCTTGAAAACGTGTCGCTCCAGGTGGAGGCCGGCCAGGTGTTTACGCTGCTTGGCCGAAACGGCGCCGGCAAGACCACGTTTGTGAGGATGTGCGCCACCCAGCTAGAGCCCACCTCCGGCCAGATAACCGTGCTCGGCTACGACGCGGTCAAGCAGGCAAGGGAGGTGCGCAGCCTGATCTCGGTCGTGCCGCAGGAAGGCAGGCCCCTTCGCGCCCTAACGCCGTGGGACCACGTTTACAACTGGCTCCAGATAAGGGGAGAGGACAGGCAGCAGGCCCGGAAAAAGGCCGAGACCTTTTTGAAAAAGCTAGAGCTGTGGGAAGCCCGGGACAGGCCGGCTATGAACCTGTCCGGCGGCATGAAGCAAAAGGTGCTCGTGGCGATGGCGATGGCGGCCGACGCACAGCTGCTGTTTCTGGACGAGCCGACCATCGGGCTCGACCCTGTATCGAGGAGGCAGGTCTGGGCCGCGATAAAGGACTGGAAGGCCAGGGGCGGATCTATACTGCTTACCACCCACTACATGGACGAGGCAGAGGCACTGTCTGACTATGTCGTGATAATCGACCGCGGGACGGTGGTAGCGCAGGGCACCATCCCGCAGCTGCGCAAGGTGATACCGCAGAACACGAGGATAGACATTGCCAAGGACGGGCTCGACCCTGACTTTTTGAAATCCTACGGCTCGGTGGTAGACACTGGCGCAGGTATGCTGCGGGTGTTTGCAGTCGAGTCGGCAGTCAGGGAGCTGTCCGAGCTTGCCATCCGCCGCAACCTGCCCTTTACAGTCTCGCCCGTCACGCTCGACGATGTCTTTGTATACCTGGTGGGCGAGAGCGTGAACTCGACATCGTTGTCGTCGTCTTCGTCGGAGGAGAATAGTTCGGAATGAGCTTGAAACAGCGGCAGCAGCTCTTGCCCGTGAGGCAGGCGTTCCTCATTGCATACTCGACAGGCATCCTGTGGCTCCGCCGCAACCCCATGTCGCTCGTGTTCACGGCAATAAGCCCGTTCTCGCTCCTGTTCGTGCTCTTTGTCGTGAGCAACGGCCAGTACGTCCACTATGCGGTGGCCGGCAGCCTCGTAATGGCGCTCGTTGGGTACGGCCTTGCTCTTGGGCAGGACATTTCGTTCTACAAGACCGAATACAAGATACAGGACGTCTTTGTCGCGTCGCCTGTTTCTCCGCTTACCTACATGATGGGGCTTGCGCTCTCGGAGCTGATGTTTGGCCTGCCTGCCCTGACCGTGCTTGCAGTCCTCGTCATGTACTTTGGCGCCTCGCTAGTCTCGGTGCCGCTTCTAGTAGCCACCATACTCTTGCTTTGGAGCTCAATGTCTGCCATGGGCTTTTTCCTCTCGTCGCACATGCTCCATATGCGTAATGCGACGCAGGTGATCTCGTTTGTGAACGTAATTTTGGCCGTCCTGCCGCCCGTCTTTTACCCGATAGCAAACCTGCACGACGCGTGGCTGCGCTACCTGTCGTACGCTGTCCCGACGACGCATGCGTCGCTGCTCCTGCAGAGCATAATGGGGCTGCCTGTCCCGGCAGAGTGGTCGCCAGCATTCGGGTTTGCGGTGCAGGTGGTTTATCTGGTGGGTTTCGTTGCCCTTGCAAAGACAAAGGCGATATGGCGGGAGGCATGAGAGAGAAAGAACAAAAAGAAAAGTAGAAGGAAAAAGGTCATGGTGGGATTTGGACCCACGACCTGCTGATTACAAGTCAGCCGCTCTGCCAGGCTGAGCTACATGACCGCCTCTTCTACTATCCACTGGCAGATTTGTCGAAGATAATTAATCCTTTCGTGAGCCGGCCTGCCTGATCTCTGGCCGATGACCGCTTCTTATCGCTCGGCAATCGCCTGCGGCTTGAAATTGTCAAACAGGTCGTACGTGCCGCAGTAGGTCGAGGCTTCCTCCTGGTCGCTGCAAGTGTAGCTTTGCGACCGGTAGAACTTGCACATCTGGGCGTATTTGCAGGCGTTGCCCTTGCCTTCGCGGGTTCCCGGGTTGTGCGGGCCTGCCCTGCCCGCTCCCCCTGCTGCTGCCGCTGCTACCACCGTCTATTTGCCTCTTGACAATACTGCCCACGCCATTGACTATAAGCTCCATTTCCAACCTGCAGCCTGATAATGGCTTGCAGGCGCTGACTCTTTTTACAGCGATGGCCTTTGTTGCCGCGGCCGGCAGTTAAAGCGGCTAGTGACCATGTATTTAAATTACCGCCGGCCATCAAGAGTTACGGCGTATACACAGAGATGGCGCAAAAATTCCTGGTACAGGTCATCATAGAGAACAAGCCCTACATCAACGACCCCGAGGGCGAGACCATCCACCGCGACCTCATCGTCAAGGGAGGGTATTCTGCCGTCAAGTCGGTGCGGGCAGCCAAGATGCTCAAGATGGTGGTGAGCGCCGGCTCTGAAAAGGACGCAGAAAAGACCGTCCAGAAGCTGTGCGAGGAGCTGCGGATCTTTAACCCCGTGGTCAGCAACTGCACCGTCAAGGCGTCCAAGGCGGCGGCCTGAAAACAAGTTTTTTATTGTCGTTGTTGCCGCCGGTCAGTGCTTTTCATGGTCCATGGTGGCTATTACGTCGTCGATGCTGCCAGTGTCTGACAGCGCGCCTTCAAGCAGGAGCGTAGTGCGCAGGTGCTTTGCAAGGTCGGTCACTGTGATTATGCCGACTACTTTCCCGCTGTCCTCCACTATCGGGAGCCGGCGGATCTTGTGGTTCACCATGCGCTGCACCGCGACTTCGATTGAAGTGTCGGGGCTTGCAGTCGTCAGGATCTTGGACATTATGTCGCCCACTTTGACCTGCGCGACCGGCAGCTCTTTGGCGCAAATCTTTTTGATAAAGTCGCGCTCTGACACGATGCCGACAGGGTTGCCGTCCTTTACTATAAAGAGCGAGCTGATGCCCCTTTCAGTCATGAGCCTGGCCGCTTCGAGCGCGCTCTTGTCGGCGTCGATTGTGACTATTTCTTTTGTCATGATGTCGCGGACGACGGAGGCTACCATGCTGCTGTTGACGCAGTCCTTTCGCTGCCTGCGGATTTAATCTTTCTTGTGTGCCAGCCATGACTGCCGTAATGCGTGGCTTGTTGGTTGCAGGCAGTCAGTCAGATGGCGCCTTCTCCCCTTTCCTTTGTTATGAGGTCGATTGCTATTGACATGTCGGAGACGAATATCTTGCCGCCGTACTGCGGCCCGCCTATCTTGTCCAGTATCTTGGCAAGTATGTCTTCCAGCTGCGAGTCGGCCACTATTGCTTCCACCTTTGTCCTCGGTATGAACTCTGGCACATACTGGCTCGTCCCCCTGCCAAACGAGACAGGCTTGGCCTTGCCCCTCCCCCTCCCCTCGACCCTGTAGTGGCTCATGCCACCGATGTTTGCGTCGCGGAACACCCTGTTCAGCTCCGGGAGCGCCCTGTCCGGTATGATGATCTCGATCTTTTTCATTCGCGCCCTTTAACGTGCAGGATTGCTATAATGCGAGCTAACAAATGCAGATTACCAGTCAGAAACGTTCTTGATTCCAAATAAATTTCCAAGCCTGCTGCCGCCTGCAAGATATTAATACGAGTCGGGGGGAGTCTCTCTTGCTTGAAGATCGGGATTGCCGTTTTCCCCGGCAGCAACTGCGACCGCGACGTCCACCACGTTTTGAACAAGGTCGTGGGCGTACAGGCGGATTTCATATGGCACACCAAGGACCGCATATCTGGCTACGACGCCATGGTGATCCCCGGCGGGTTTGCGTTTGGCGACCGCCTGCGGGCAGGCATCATAGCCGCCCACAGCCCAATAGTGCAGGAGGTCAAGAGGATGGCCAAGGACGGCGCGCCGGTCCTTGGCATCTGCAACGGCTTTCAGATTCTGGTAGAATCCGGGCTTTTGCCCGGCGCCCTGATGATGAACGATTCCCTGCGCTTTGTGTGCAGGTGGACAAAGGTGAAGGTGCAGAACAACCAGACGCCCTTTACCATGCAATTCTCTAAAAAGCAAGAGTTTGACATACCCGTGGCCCACGGCGAGGGGCGCTACGTCGCAGACGCCGGCATGCTAAAAGAATTAAAGAAAAAGAACCAGATAGTGTTGCAGTATTCAAACGATGATCCAAACGGCTCGACAGACCTTATCGCAGCAGTGTGCAACGAGCAGGGCAACGTAATGGGCATGATGCCCCATCCGGAGAGGGCAAGCGAGCGCATCGTCAACGCGGCAGGCACGGACGAGGCCATTGCCATCTTTCGCTCACTTGTCTCCTATCTGGAGCAGCAAAAGGCGGTAGCGTGAGGGAAAGAATGGGCAGCGGCGTCCTGACAGAGAGCGAGCTGGCGCACCTTGAGGGCCGGCTGAAAAGAAAGGCAAACGAGGTCGAGCAGGACATTGTCGGTGCCGAGTGGTCCGAGCACTGCTCGTACAAGTCGTCAAAGAAGTACCTGCGTCTGCTGCCGACAAAGGGCGGGCGGGTCCTGGTCGGCCCCGGCTATGACGCCGGCGTGCTCGACATCGGGGACGGCTACGTCCTCACAGTCCACATAGAGAGCCACAACCACCCGTCGGCTGTTGAGCCGTTTGGCGGGGCCGCAACAGGCGTCGGCGGCGTCATCCGCGACATCATGTCGATGGGCACAAGGCCGATAGCGATCCTCGACGCGCTGCGCTTTGCCCCGATCGACGACAAGAGCGCCGGGAAGAAATCGGCCAAGTCGAAATGGCTGTTCAAGAACGTGGTCAAGGGCATAGCCGACTATGGCAACTGCATAGGCATCCCTACGGTGGGGGGCGAGATCGAGTTTGACGGCTCTTTTGAGGATTACTGCCTCGTAGACGTGGCGTCGATAGGAGTCGGCAAAAAGGAGGAGGTTATATCAAACCGCGCAGACGAAGGCGACTATATCGTCCTGGCCGGCGGCTCGACCGGCCGGGACGGGATACACGGCGCGTCGTTTGCCTCCCGGGCGCTGGAAGCGGAAAACCGCTCTGCGGTGCAGATACCAGACCCGTTCCTTGAGAAATTGCTGCTAGAGGCCACGATGGAAGCTGTGCAGGCAGGCTGCGTCAAGGCCATCAAAGACCTCGGCGGGGGCGGGCTGTCGTGCTGCCTGTCAGAGACTTCGGACAACCTCGGAAGGGGGTTTGACGTAGAGCTGCAAAAAGTGCACGCAAGGGAGGCAGGAATGACGCCGGCAGAGCTCATGATATCTGAATCGCAGGAGAGGATGCTGTACGTGACAGACGACAAGAGGCTGCCTGCGCTCCAGTCCATCCTCGACAAGTACGAGATAAAATACTCTATCCTGGGCAGGGTAGAAGGCCACCAGAACCTCATAGTCAGAAATGAAGGCAAGATCGTGGCAGACATGCCGTCAGAGCTTGTGGCGCACGCGCCGCTTGTAGACAGGGCATCGCGCAGGCCGGCGTACCTGGACAGGATTCAGAAAAAAGGGACGCGAAAACCAAGGCAGCCTGCCGACCTGAGCAAGGTGCTGCTGTCGCTGCTTGCAAACCCGACGATAGCGAGCAAGAGGTGGGTCTACCAGCAGTACGACCACGAGGTGGGCGTGCGTACGGTGGTAAAGCCGGGGGCGGCAGACGCGGCCGTGATGAGGGTGGGCGATGACAACGGCAAGTTCGTGTCAGTCAAGCTGGACGGCAACTCAAAGCACTGCTACCTCGACCCGTACCAGGGGACGCTTGGCGTCCTGTCAGAAGGGTGCCGAAACGTCATCTGCACCGGCGCCGAGCCGATAGGGGTAGTCGACCACCTCCAGTTTGGCAGTCCTGAAGATCCAGAGATATTCTGGACGTTCACGCAGGCGATAAACGCCATAGTCGACTATTGCAAGTTCAGGGAGATCCCAGTCGTCGGGGGCAAGGTCAGCTTTTACAACGAGACTGCCAAGGGCCCGATCAAGCCCTCGCCTGTCATGGGGACTCTCGGCCTGATAGAGGACGCGTCGTGGATAACGAAAGCGGCGCTTGGCGCCGGCGACCACATCTTTGTCGTAGGCGAGACCCTGCCTGAGATGGGCGGCTCGGAATACTGGGAATACGTTCACAAGCTGACGGCCGGCAGCCCACCGTCTGTGGACATGCAAGCCGACAGGGCAAACGGCGCGGCGGTGCTAAAGCTGATACGCAGCGGCAATCTGGTCTCGTGCGCCCACGACTGTTCCAAGGGCGGGCTTGCAGTCGCGCTGGCCGAGATGGCAGTCGCCGGCGGCACGGGCTTTAGGGTGGACATGGACGCCGTGCCAAACAACGGCTGCGCCAGGCCGGACGAGCTGCTGTTCTCAGAATCGCACTCTCGCTACATAATCGGGACAAAAGAGCCCGAGCAAGTTTCCCTGATGCTAAAGTCGGAGGGTGTCAAGTTTGCCCTGATCGGCCGCGCCGCGAAAGGCAGGGTAGAGTTTGTGCAAAGAAGTGGCACTGGAAAGAATGCGAAAAAGGGCAAGGCCAGGAAGAAGATATCCCTGCCACTGTCAAAGCTCGAGTCTGCCTTTTACTCTATAGACCGCATAATGCAATAACTCTGGTTGAGAAAAAAGAAGAGGAAGATACGTTTTTTAACGCATAAGGCCGGAATACCTGTGATAAGTAGCTTGGCTTGTCGCTTGTTCTTGCCGTGGAAGGGGGGCTTGGCAATAAATGGTCCATGAGAACTGCGGCGTGGTGGGCATATTCTCGCTTGCCGGCCACAACGTCGTCCCGTTTGCAATAGACATGCTGCGCGCGCTCCAGCACAGGGGGCAGGAAGCGTGGGGCATAGCAGTCCCGAACAAGCCACCTTTCAAGAGGCTCGGGCTCGTCTCGGCGTCTGCATCCGACTTTCAAAACATTGTCCGCAAGTACAAGTCAAGCGCAGTCATCGGCCACGTCCGCTATTCCACTTTTGGCAAGAGCAACCTTGAAAACGCGCAGCCGCTCAAGGTCAAAGACCTGTGCATAGCACACAACGGGACGATAGCAAACGTCGAGCAGCTCTCCGGCATGGTGGGCGGATGCACCTTCACGCCGCAGACTATGAGCGACACGCTGGTTGCGGCGCAGAGGCTTGTCATGCACATCGCAGAAAAGGACGACATGGCGACTGCGATGTCCATCTTGAAGAGCGAGATGGTGGGCTCGTTCTGCTTTACTTTCCTTACAGACGAAGGCTCGGTGTACGCGGCAAGGGACACGCGGGGCTTTAGGCCGCTCGTCCTTGGGTTCCACAAGGAGACTGGCACCTACATGGTGGCGTCAGAGTCGTGCGCCCTGTCGGCAGTGGGGGCACAGCTGGTGCGCGACGTCGAGCCGGGCGAGCTTTTGAAGATGGGCCCCGGGGGAGTCGAGTCCAAGCAGTTTGCGACTGAAAAACCGCACGCACACTGCGCCTTTGAATACACCTACTTTGCGCACCCATCAAGCATCATGGAGGGGATAAACGTCTATGCGGCAAGAAAGCGCATAGGGCAGTTCCTGGCAAAAAAGTTCCCGATAAGGGACGCCGACGTGGTGGTGCCCGTGCCGGATTCTGCCAGACCTGCCGCGCTCGGCTACGCGCTGGAATCCGGCCTGCCGTTTGAGGAGGGGCTGCTCAAGGACAGGTACAGCAAAAAGGGCTCGATGCGCTCGTTCATCGAGCCGTACCAGAACGACAGGGTCGAGATAAACAAGGGCATCATACCGATACGGGAGGTGATAGAGGGCCGCCACGTGGTGGTGGTAGACGACAGCATAGTGAGGGGCACAAGCTCAGCCTCCATAATAAGCACGCTCAAGGCTGCCGGCGCCCGGCGCATAAGCCTGGTTGTCACCTACCCGCCAATCCGCTACCCATGCTACGCAGGAATCGACTTTCCGTCGCAGGAAGAGCTCATCGCGTTCCAGCAGGGCGCAGAAGAGGAAAAGTCGAACGAAAAAATAGCCGGCAGGGTCGCAGGTGTCATCGGCGCCGATTACGTGGCGTACAACGACACGGCCAACCTTGCGCGGGCCATCGGGATGCCTGAAGAAGAGCTGTGCTTTACCTGCTCTACCGGCAACTATGCGCCGCTTGGGATAAAGCCGGTCTTCAAGACCCGAGCCCAGATCAAGGGCGAGTGACTGGAAAGCTGCAACGATAGCTTAAATACAAAACTGCCCTGAAATTACGCGTGCGCATAGTCGTGGTTGCAGCGATAGCAGGCGGCATAGTAGTGGCCACAATAGCTGCAATGCTGGCGTCCACAATCCCCACCTCGGACTACTCGCTCAACGTCGACGCGCTCAAGGACGAGCAGTCCCTCTTTACAAACGCGCGCGTGGTCCTGACAAACACGGGCCGGCAAGAGCTCACAAACATCGTCATCGACTATGGCGCAAGCCAGCAGGAAAAGGTGGGCTCGCTTGCGCCGGGCGAAAAGGCGTTCCGCTCGCCGCCAGAAGGCTCGCCGCTCGATTCGGTCACGGTGACTGCCGACCATGGGATCAAGGTGGTGCAGCAGTACAGAAAGCCCATCAAGCTGCCGGGCATGATAGGCTCCTGATTCAATTTAAATAACAAGAGCGCGGCATTTTACTCTGTACAAGCACCATGAACCATGACTCTTTCTCTGACGACGAGATCCGCGAGTTTTACAAGCTGAAAAACGTTGCAGTGGTCGGCATGTCCAAGAACGAGGGCAAGGCCGCAAACTATGTCCCAAAATACCTCCTCGAGCAGGGCTATCACGTAATACCGGTGAACCCGACTGCGCCAGAGATAATGGGAAGAAAGTCGTACGCGACCGTCTCCAGCGTCCCCGAGCCTGTAGATATTGTCGACGTGTTCAGGCCATCAGAGGACGTGCTTGCAGTCGTGCAGGACGCGGTAAAAAAGCCGGGCATCAAGGTGGTCTGGATGCAGCTTGGGATCTACAACGAGCAGGCAGAGAAACTTGCAAATGAAAAGGGCATCAGGGTGGTTTACAACCGATGCATGCTGGAAGAGCACCAGCGGCTTTTTGGAGACTAGATTCTCCTGCCTTTCTGGCAAAAGAAGAAAAAACTGGCGCGCAAAATAAAGCCGGCCTAGGAATATAATAAGCGCCGCGTCCACATCAACGACGTGTCAGAAGAGAGCATCGAGAGGGTGGTTCAGGCAGTCAAGGCGGCGCTTGACAGGCTGCATGAACAGGAAGGCATCGTCACCAAGGTCGGAGTCGACAGGGACGCCGGCATAGTCAAAGTATATGAGGAGCGGTCTGACGCACTGAAAAAGGCGTCATCCGGCCTTGCGGAGGTGCTGGAGCTTGCATACACTACCGCCGAGCATCACCCGTACTGGGGCATGCTGTACCATGCGACCGAGATATCCAAGACGCTCCTTGAGAAATGGGACGGCGAACTCTCACAAGACAACCTCTCTGAAATCTTGTGGCGATGCGACGAGATCAAGATGGCTCTGGAGCGTGCAGGCGACATGCACCCTCACACTCACTGACTGATTTTATGGAAGAAACTCTTATTCACAAGTTTGACGTTATACTAGCCTGAAATGGCGCAGATGGAATCGTCGTCGTCACCGCCGGCAATATCGCTGCCCGTAGTCAGCAAGGATGTCAGGAAAAAGCTGTACTTTGCGGTACACCTGTCGCTTCCTCTCTCGTTTGCGGCATTGGTCGGGTACCTGGGTGTCATATGCTACCACCTTGCTCATTGATTCTGCCCTGCGACCTGTGGTAGAGAATCAGAGACGCGAACCGGCCGCCTTTCGCTTTCTGTGGGAAGAGAGCCAGACAGTTACCGCAACTGCTGCCGCAACGCCGGCGACTACCAGCAGGATTTCCAGCCATGTGGCCCACGGGGCGTAACCGGATATGCCATAGGGGCCTATGTGCATCCGAGCATATGGATCGAACGCCGGAAATTTAACTTTGCAGCCGCCGCGGCTGGCCGCTCTCATAAAGTATAGAAGCGACGGCCGCCAAAAGATGCCTGCCAAATGCAATGCTCTTTTCAAACCCGGATTGAAAGCAGCTATCCTGGCGCTGATGCTCAGAAGTCTATAAATAATAAAAGGTGCAGGCTCTACTCATGATCAAGATCGGCCTGATCGGCAAGACCAACACCGGCAAGACCACGTTCTTCAACTCTGCGACGCTTGCGTCGGCCGAGATATCCAACTACCCGTTCACCACAAAGCAGCCGAACGTCGGCAACGCACACGCGATAACGCTGTGCGTGCACAAAGAGTTTGCGGTGCAGGACCAGCCGCGCAACTCCCGCTGCATAGACGGCTGGCGCTTTATACCGATAGAGCTTGTCGACCTGCCCGGCCTGATAAAGGGGGCGTGGGAGGGCAAGGGGCTTGGCAACCAGTTCCTCTCGATAGCGGCCCAGTCGGACGCGCTCTTGCACATCGTCGACGCGTCGGGCAGCATCGACGCGTCGGGCAAGATAGCAGAGCCGGGCTCAGGCGACCCGGTCGCCGACGTGGGCGACATCGAGGAAGAGATGGTGATGTGGTACCTGAAGCTGTTCGAGGCAAACCGTGACAAGATAGCCCGGGCCATAGGCGGCGGGGCCGACCCCGTGGCGTCAATAACCGAAGTGTTCCGGGGAATCGGGGTGCGGGAGGAGCACGTGCAGGCGGCGCTTGCGCAGAACAAGCTGGCCGGCGTCGACCTTGACGATTTTGGTCCGCAGCAGAGCAAGGACTTTTGCTGGAGCCTGCGCGACATATCCAAGCCGACGCTCATCGTCGCAAACAAGGTCGACCTGCCGACTGCGACTGACAATTTCCGCCGCCTCCGCGAAGAGTACAAGGACATGATAGTCGTGCCGTCAAGCGCCGACGCCGAGCTGACCCTGCGCCGGGCAGAGAGCAAGGGGCTGATAAAATACGTCCCCGGCGACGAGCGGTTTGACATACGCGACCAGTCTTCGCTCAACGACAAGCAAAAGTGGGCGCTCAACCTCATACGCAAGGACATCCTAGGAGAGTACATGCGCACAGGCGTCCAGTTTGCCATCAACGTCGCCGTGTTCAAGCTGCTAAAGATGAATGCCATCTATCCGGTCGCAGACGCCAAGAAACTTGCAGACAAGCACGGCAACGTGCTCCCAGACGTCTACCTGATGCGCGCCGGCTCGACCGTGGAAGACCTTGCTAAAGAAATTCATACAGACCTTGCAAAGGGCCTGCTGTACGCAGTCGATGCGCGGGACGGCCTGCACCTTCCCACCGACTATCACCTGAAGGACCGCGACGTGCTGTCAATAGTGTCTGCCAAGAAAAAGGGCAAGTAGCTGGAAATGGCAGCAGCAGACGACAATAACGTTGTCAACAACAGGGCAGGGTTGCTGGCCGAGATAGAAAAGATACTGCGGCGAGAGCCCGGCAGGATGTACTCAAAAGAAGAGATATTGAACCTGCTTGCAGACAGGAAAAGCGACGGCGAAATAGACAGGCTGCTTGCCGAGCTGGAAGTGGCAAGCTCGCTCAAAGAGTCGCGGTCAGACGTGTACGCGACGTGCCGGGGCGGGACAGTCTACTACAAGTGGAACAGTAATTAATTAATCAGTGGCACTTTTGCAAAACTCCACAAACAGCAGATCGGCTACCGCATCAACGTTTCTGCATTCTGTTTGTCCAGTGCAAGTATATATGATGTGGCGCTGCGTCGCCGTTTATTTCTATAAATATTGAAGGATTGTGTTACTTGGCTATTTTGCGGCATTCTGACGCACACATACGGCACGCTTGAGCGCATTTCTTGCACTCATCCATGTGGCTCGCATGCTTGTCACATTCCTTCGCACATTCGTCACATACAGCGGCACAAAACTCGCACGCTTGCTTTACAAGGTCGCTGTCCCTAGCCAAAAGCCGCGCACAGATAGAACAGGCGTCGACACAATCTCGGCAGATTTGTATGCATTTCGCCATCATCTTTGCGTCGCCCTGAAGGCAAGCCGTTACACAAATCTCGCATTCATCAGCACACTCGTTGCAGGCATTCTTGCAACTTTCGTATCGGGTGTTTGCCATGCAATTAACATGCCGTTTCAGACTAAACCATGGCGGTACAGAGGACAGAGCAAAGGCGCACTGATGGCTTCTTTTCGAGAGGCACATATCCTTGACATTGCCCAGATTTTTAATGTCTCTTGACGCTTCAGTGGCAGGCGATTTTTCTACAATTTCCACTCTCATACAACTTCTGGATTTCTTTGGCTGCATGACATTTGCAGCTGGAGGAGCGTTCAAGGCAATCGAGCACAGATTTGACATAATTGGAGTAATAACATTGTCATCAATAACCGGCATCGGCGGCGCGATGATACGAGATATGGTTCTTGGAATATCGCCATCTTTTGTTCTGCTAAATCCACTCTATCTTGGCATAACCGTTTCCTCTGGAATCACTATTTTTCTGCTTTATAGTCGCCTAGTGAAGTACCGCAGCCTGTTCATGAAACTGGATTCCATTGGTTCTGGGGCGTTTACAGCAGGCAGCGCAATAGTCGCCTTGAACATGGTTGGTCCGAATTTGCTTGTCATGGGGTTGCCGGCGTACTGGCTGCCATAGCTGGGGGAATCTTGCGAGATGTGATTGTACGTGAAATCCCTGTGGTATTTGTCAGGGAGCTTTATGCATCAGCAAGCGTTGCAGGAATAATAGTACTCTACGTGTTCTATACAGTTGGAATAGATCTAAACATTGCTGCGATCGCTGGCATAACGACGGTAATATCTATACGACTTGCGGTAATGAGGTTAACTGTCGTATTACCTGACACACGTACACTGGTATGCCTGTCTAATGAGATGCATCGCATCTCCTATATTTTTCTGGGATCTGACTGTAAATACCCTGTCAAAGGTCCACGAAGGAGTCCTTTTGATTTTCTTTGTGAGACCCTTTTCATCCATAAACAAATCATTACACTTTATGTGAACTTCCAGACAGTCCGGCAGAACTTTTACCGTGCAAAAGTTCTTGAGCGGCGAAGTCTGATAAGTGATCCAGTTCTTTCTTGATTTTTCCTTGACGTTGGGCAAGGAACAAATCTGTTTGCTCAATGTCGAGAAAACGCTCTTCAGGCCACCATCAGTCTTGTCCAGATGCTCGTCCACTGGAACCGTTGTCCACTTGAAGGTTCACTTCTTGGCTTCCCGCTCCAAAGCCTCTTTCGTGAACGTGGTAAATTTGTGGAGAAGCTGGTTCCTGCTATTGGCATATGTCTCGAACGGTATTGCTCTTACATCCGTCCCGTCCTTTGCCAGATGCTCAACCACTTCGGTAAGCTGCTCCGAGACGCTAAATGATTATGAATATTCCTACACCCTGTTCTATAATGCGCGCCAGGTAATCTGCATCAGAGACTTTTTGACCCTTTCTTGCCGTGCTGGCTAGAAACTTTGCCAGATCGTTTCTTGTCTCAGAGTTGCCCATGGCCAGCTTGAACCTAGAGAGCTGGTTCATCACGTGATGTACGATGTCATGGGAACTCAGCTCCACTTCAATGATAAAGAATTTGTCGCTTGCGAGATCGACCAAGTAGCCATCGGGCGTGCTGCCGATTCCGCTCTTGCTTACTATCTTTCTCTTGACGTTGAAAAAATGAGTATTCTTTCCGAATAACCTCGCACTATGTTCTACTGCCAGCTTTTCTAATTCTTCCTCCCGTTTATACGAATAAGGACTGTAAACTTCATCATCAAGTATAACAACTGGCACGCCCTCTTGCTGCATTTGTAATACTTCTTTCTACTTTTGCCTTGTTGTATAAATCTTGGTCGCTTCTGGTCCTTCAGGTGATCATTGCTCATCATAGCAAATAACTTCTCAAATTTCTTGGCGGCTTTAGTTAGTTCATGGGGTAATCGATCAATTCCCGCATTCTATGCACATAGGTTGAGTGAGTACTAACCACATGTTATGCTAGCGACGCCTCGTTCCACTGTCATCCGGGAGCCTTGATCCCGATACTTTTACCTCATATTTCTTGAGAAAGAAAACAAACGACGACATATCAAGCATTTCATATTGTATAATTGGTCATGAACCTCCCGGCAGACCTTCTGGCAATCCGAGCAAGTCCATCGCATCAAGCCCTATGTTAAACAGCAGCGCGTCCCAGACCAGGAATACGGCAAGGACTTTTAGCACTTCACGTTTGTTGTCGTGCTTGCGCCAGTACCAGAATACCGGAACCACGGTAACAATCAGGTTAAACAGCGCTCCATACTCTACATATGGGACTCTTTGTTCCAGCTGCTCTATCGGTATGTCGGCTTCGCCTATCATCTTTCCGCCCATTGCCATGAACGCTAGGTTCAATCCCTCATGAAATACTCCGCCTTCATACCAGAGATGGCCAAAGATCCCGTTGAGCACTATGAACGAACCTAACACTACGAGAGACCATGCTGTGAACTTTCTTATGGTCTCCATCCTTCTTGTCAGTCCGCCTGTTGCGTTAATGCCAAGCAGACCCAAGGCGGTCAGGAAAAGCAACGGAACAACCCTCCCTATGCCGTTTATGGCCATCAAGAGGGCGCCCTGCATCCAGTCTCCCGAAGAAGCGGAAAAAATTAGGATGATGTATGTTACAGGGTTTGGGCAGCCTACGCCGGCGTTGCCTAAAAGTAAACCGAGCAGAAAGATCTTCAGGTAATCTCCTTGATTCTGGATGAACTTTGGTGTTCCAGAATAGGCTGGCATCTTGAATTTAACGAGCTTTAGTTCTGTAAGGCCAAATCCAAAGGCTGCCAGTCCTGCTGCAGCATACATCCCACGCGTAGCATTATCGAGCCCCACGTACTTGCCTGCCTGAGCCACGGCCGCGCCATAGAATGACAGTGTGATGATCAGACCGAGACCAAAAAGCCCTGCCATGACCAGCCCCTTCCTTCCAGAAGATGCTCTCATCGAGATTGGAACTATGATGAAAACTAGCGGCAGCGTGCATGGCAGAACGATATTGGAGACGCCTCCGGCAAATGAAAGAAGTAGAGTGAGTGTTGCAGTAGGGGTCGCAGCGAGATAAATAAAGCCAAACAGGGTGACAGACCCCAGGATGAAAACTGCAGCAACGAGATACGTCTTGAACTTCTTTTCCCTTTCTGTTAATTGGCTCATCTTTCATCACCGCCCTGCGTGAGAACCCTTTCCAATTCCGTCGGAAAGCGATGATGCATCATGTCAGATACTACCTTGCTGGCAGCTTCACTTTTTCAGCCAGCTTTTTCTTGCTTGGAACTCCTGTGAATTCTAGTTTTCCGTCAATCACGACTCCCGGTGCCGTGTAAATCGGATACTTTTCTAGATATTCGGGTTTTTCAGTTACGTCAATGACATCATAAGAAACACCCATCTCGTCAAGCATTCTCTCTACGACGCTGCAGTTAACGCAGCTTGGAGTGGTAAGTATCTCTACTTTCATGCTCTGTCACCAACGAACTGTTTTGGGTCTTTTTCGAATGCCCATCTACAGCTGGCACAGCAGAAATGATACTCTTTATTGTTGTAGATCACTGATTCGCTCTTTTCAGCCTCTACCTCTGTACCGCAGACAGGGTCCTTTGTCATTTAAAATCAAAATGACGCTTCAAGTATATCTCCGGGCGGTATTCGCTGCAGTGCACTGCAAGTTTGGTTTAGTGAACTGTACCAGACAGGATTTATTTTACAACCTGTCATGACTGTGCAGGGAGCGTGCGTGACCACGCCGGAGGCAACGCTTCCAAGCACCAACTTCTCCAGTTTCGTCTTTCCTCCAGTTCCCCTGACAATCAGGCCAATTTTTCCCTCCCGGCGTAATCAACCACGACAGAGTGGGCGAGCCTATACTTTCGGCAATCTTTGCCTCTACTTTGATGCCATTATCTTAGCCTCGCTTTTGATGCTGCTCAACCATTTCTCTGCCTCATTTTTGCCCATCTGTACTACGTCACCCAGCATGCTTTGGGTGTAATGACCTATAGAAGGTAGTTGGATAACGTGCAGAGTCATGATCTCGGCTTTATCGCGTTTTGCTAATATCTGATAGTCGTGTCTGCAGCAGGCAGCCATACTCTGGTCAGAGCCGTCCACCAGCACGAGTATTTTGGAAAATAGACGATCTTCTGCCATTTGGTTCGTATGGTGTCACGCGGTATATGTGCCAGTGTAACTTTTTGTTTGGAAACTTGCGCATATGTCACGAATAAAGAAACCTAGGTCCTGTAGAACCTTAATCGCGCTAAAGGCGGTGCTCAAAAAGAGCCCTGAATAGAATTACTTTTAGTGAGTTGTACCAAACAGGTTTTATCTGTGTTATACGCCGCATTGATATGAATAGGAAATTTATTTTAGCCGCAGTCATGATGGCTGTCGTCGGCTCGGTTGGCACCCTAACCTTGCTCCCGTCATCCGTTACTCAATCTTTTGCCCAGCAAGGAGATCCACATCACCCCGACCAATCACAAACTGGTCAACAATCAACAACTGCTGCAACTGCTGCATATACAAAGAAAATGTCAATGTTTAATGTCAAGGCGTTCAGCATGGTAAACAATGTGCAGGTGACAGGTGTATCTGTGACTGGAGATAATAAAATATCGGCAAGTTTGCGTTATACTGGCGAAGGAAGATCACCCGGCGTCTCCGTAGTTGCAATAACAGAACCCATGGGAATGATGCTTATGATGCACGGGCCGATGATGTCTGCCATGATGGGTCAGGGGATGATGATGGGCGATGGTTCTAACATGACGGGCTTTAATGGAACCGGCCGGTCTTCGTCTATGCCGAGCAACCTTGGGATGAACAGCACACAAGGGCAACCCGGGTCTATGATGAATCTTGGAAACCAGACCTCAATGTCCCCCTCCCAAATGAGCGTTCCATCCCAATCAGGCAGCAATTTCCTAAGAGCAGGATGGAGGTCCGCCACGGCGGTAGACATAAATCTTGATGGAAATACATCGGCTTATGATGCATCCAGCATCATGGTGATGGTGTTCCCATATTCACCATAGGACGGATCTCCATGTACGAGGGGAATCATGCGATCCTCTCTGGGCGTCGAACCTCCACAGACTTGAAGACAGGAGGAGCATCGCTGCAACATGTATTGCAGTGCATTGCACCCAACACTTTGCAGAAATATAGACGGAAAACCAAATAGGGTCAGAACCATATGGCCAAAGACCCTGTGTGCGGAATGGTTGTTGATGAAAAAACAGCCCTCAGCGCCGAAATAGGCAGCAGGCAGTTTTACTTCTGCAGCAGTAATTGCTTGAATACCTTTGTCAATCCCGAAAAGGAACTTAGCAAACTGAAGAAGAGGATGTATGTGGCTGTTTCTGGCGCCCTGATCCTGGCCATAATGCGTGGCGCCCTCTATCTCGGGCTTGCGTTTGGAGCGGTGGCCGTTACGTGGGCACCGATACCAAACATCCCGTTTCTGACCTGGGGACTATTGCTATTCTTCATAACAACCCCGATACAATTCATCGGAGGATGGACGTTCTATGTGGGCGCCTATGAAGCGATCAAGCGAAGAACCGCCAATATGGATCTTTTGATATCTATTGGTACGCTGGCCGCCTACATCTACAGTACGATTGTTCTGTTCTTCCCCGGGGCCCTGCCTGTCAAGGAAAGAGACGTGTACTTTGAGGTGTCGGCAGTAATCATCGCGTTCGTACTACTAGGCAAATTCATGGAAGAGGCCATAAAGAAAAGGAGTTCCGCATCCGTCAGAAAGCTGCTGGACCTGCGACCTTCCATGGCCAGAGTGATACGCGGCGGGGCCGAGGTAGACGTTCCAGCAAGCGAAGTCGTCGTGGACGATGTGATGGTTGTAAAGCCGGGGGAGAAGATACCCACGGACGGCATTGTAATTCAGGGGACTTCTGCGGTCGATGAGAAGATGATCACTGGGGAGAGCATACCTGTTGACAAGCAGCCAGGAGACGAGGTGATCGGGGCGACCCTTAACAAACAGGGACTGCTCAAGATAAAAGCCACAAAAGTTGGCAAGGAAACCGCTCTAGCTCAAATAGTGCACATTGTGGAAGAGGCCCAGGGGTCGACAGCACACATCCAAAGACTGGTTGACTCGGTATCAGCAAAATTTGTCCCTGCAGTGGTGGGAGTGTCTCTGGCGTCATTTGCTATTTGGTATTTCGTCTTTGGCAATTTCGTAATGGGGCTGCTATCGTTCATCGCCGTGCTGATAATCGCGTGCCCGTGCGCTCTGGGGATCGCCACCCCGGCCGCACTCATGGTGGGCGTCGGCAAGGGTGCCGAAGCTGGCATCTTGATAAGAGGGGCGGAATACTTGGAGCGCTCGCAGAAAATAAAGACGGTAGTGTTTGATAAAACAGGCACTCTGACAAAAGGGGAGCCGTCTGTCACGGATGTTGTTACGTATGCGGGTCATAGCCGGGAGCAAGTGTTGCAAATTGCAGCGACAGTTGAAACTGGCTCCGAGCATCCGTTGGCCCAAGCTGTGGTAAGAGCGGCAAAACATGAACGCCTTGACCTCGGACAGCCAGAGGATTTTGAGGCCATCTCGGGCATGGGCGTCAAGGCGACCGTTGAAAAGAAACGCGTCCTTTTTGGCAACAGGAAACTGATGCGCAAGTTTGGCATCTATTCTGAATCCATAGAGGAGCAAATGGAGGAATTAGAGTCGGCAGGCAAGACGGCGATGATAATAGGCATTGATGATAAAATCGTGGGAATAATCGCTGTTGCAGACACCCTAAAAGAATCCTCCTCAGCCGCAGTAAAGGCACTGAAGGAACTCGGAGTAGAGGCAGTGATGCTCACAGGAGATAATGAAAAGACGGCCAAGGCGGTGGCAAAAAGTGTGGGGATCGACAAAGTCATTGCCAACGTACTGCCGGGCGAAAAGGCCGGCGTGATAAAGCAACTGCAATCTGAAGGCAAGGTTGTGGCGATGGTAGGCGACGGCATAAACGACGCTCCTGCCCTTGCCCAGGCGGACATTGGAATAGCCATCGGGAGCGGTTCAGACATTGCCAAAGAAACGGGCGGCATAATACTGATCAAAGACGACGTAAGGGATGTTGCAAGAGCCATAAAGCTTGCAAAGGCTACGATGAAAAAGATAAAGCAGAACCTGTTCTGGGCGCTGATATACAACACTGCAGGAATACCGGTTGCTGCAATAGGGTTGCTCAGCCCGATCATAGCCGCGGCTGCTATGGCCCTCAGCTCGATATCCGTGATAGCAAACTCGTCTCTGCTCAAGCGCATGAAAATAGTCGATCTGGATAGCTCGCAGCAAATGAGAGAAACAGCAGTACCGGCGGAGGCTACTCTAGAGCAGGCTGCAAAAGTATCCACGTGAACCCCGGTGCACAAGCAAAATCTGATGGGAAGTGCTTTAGCCGCTTTTCTTTCAATGCTGCCAGAAGACATCATCATCTTCTTCGGCGCTCCTTCAAATTCCCTTTATTTTGTCTCCACCGTTCCTGCACTTCCATCCACGGTCGCTTCCGGGCCATCGTGGAGTGATAAAGCCTTCTTTATTGGAACCGGAAACCCTGCTCTGGCCAGTTCGCCGAGGTTTGAGGCTTTAACTCCAGCGCATCCTGTGTCCGGGCGTGAAGCCTCGCTTAACTTCATGACGTAATGGCTGCGTGGTGCATCGTCAACCATGCTCTGGACTCCTTTCACCTCTACCTGCCAGGAGGTCAGCAGTCGTCAAGTATGCTGCCATTCCACGAGCAAGGTCTTTTGCCATGGTTAGTAACTCGTCACTCTGGCATTTCACTGGCAAGAATTCCATGCAATGCAGTGCAGCACACTGGGGCCCTGCGCGTACCAACAATATTATAATTGAACAGAGGTACAAGCATCTAAAATCGAAAGGGCTTGGCGGCTTTCCTGCTGCAAAAAAGGCTTTTAGAAGCTGCTGCCATACATCCCGTTGTTGGCGATAGCTGACCAGAATCGTGAAAGTGGCTCGTTAGTCTCTTACAGGGTAAAGATGCAGACCGTGGTCACCGTTGCTTATCCGGCAGGCCCGGTCTCATTCAGGCACAGAGAAGGCCTTCCAATCAAGCTATCAGTCAATTCCGCAGCCCTTATTGAAGTTACGTGTGGACACGGGCGCCTTCATCGCTTTGAGCTTGACGTACAGCCAGACATCGAGTGGCTCATTCAGGGCGAATTAAAGAAGAGCGGCGCGTTCAAGATCGGTCATGGCGGAAGCGACGAATACCGAGCTAAAGAGGCCGGCGAGTGTGTAATTTACTACCCACCACCCGACATATCCACCGGACAGGAGGTAAGAACTGGCATGCTCATTTTGACATCCTCTGCAGGGAAAGAAACCCGCCACAGCGTATACCTGACTTTGAAGAGGCAGGATGGTTTTGGCAAAGGAGTCTCTTATTCCGCCCAGCTGCAAGTGCTACCGCCGCAAGATGTTGATGCTGAAGAAGCACCTGGCCCTGATCTAGACGATCCATGCAGAGAATGCAACATAAGGATCGAAGCTGAGCAATCATCATGGTCTGCGGCAAACGTGAGTAGATACATGACTACTTCAGAATACGTCAAACTTGCAGCAACAGAGGAGCGTAAAGGAGAGTTCTGGCTGATCCATGGTACAAAAAAGACCAAGGTGGATGGCCTCAGCCCAGCTGTAAAAACAGCAGAATGGAAATGCACTGCGGGGAGTTTTGTCGGCGGTGGAGAGGGGCTGTCGGCAGTTTACCTTACTCCCGGAGATAACGAATTGGCCAAATCGCCTGTAACCATAGAATTCCGTCAGGGAGATAAAATACAGGCGAAAAAGGTATGGCTCCTGCGCAGGCAGTCTGCAATGCACTGCTGACCAGTAGTAACAACGTTAACGCCTGTCAGAAATTTTACGCCGGCTTTCAGAAAGTTGTTAAAATGCAGGTCTCTCTCTAATTATTGTTTTCCGTGCGTGTCTCTCTTGACGATGGGCAAACGCATAACCTTTTGTTGACGCTCTGCCAAGGTTTGCGAAACGGCAGTTATGTCGGTTGTATCATCCACGAAAAACCTCGGTTGCTACCCGTCGTATTCGCTGGTGTGGCCGTGGAATACCCATATGCGTATGTGCGCTCCACCGGTATGATCCTTTATTAGTTTCAAAAACGTCATGTAGTCATGAAGACCGCCGTCTTGAACATCGACGGCATGATGTCTGTATGCGACGGACTGGGAGTCGAAAAACGGCTCTTGACCCGTCCGGGCATACTGGGCGTCGAAGCCAACTTCCTCAGTGGCACGGCGACGGTCAGATACGACGAGTCCAAGGTGACGTTGGCCGATGTCAAAAGAATGATCGCAGAGTGCAGCTACCACTGTTCTGGCGAGCAGGTTCCCCTGCACATTATCCGCACGCCGTCAGACCTACATGAAGGTCGTTATGCAGAGGGAAAGGAGCACGGGAGCGGGCACAAAGGCATGCCGCCGACATCGGCAGAAAGCCCGCCTGAGACGGCTCCTCCGCCGAGACATGCAGGCCACGATGACAGGATGGCAGAAGCGGGGGCCCAGGCTGCAATGGCGCACGAAATGGGTCACGGTGGAGGAATGTCTATGGAAGCTATGGTCCAAGACATGCAAAGGCGTTTTATCGTTGCCCTCGTCTTTGCAATCCCTGTATTTATCTACTCTCCGCTATTTACGCAAGTCTTTCAAATCCAGGCTCCTTTGCCGTCTGGAGTCTCCAATGAACTGTTGTCGTTCATTCTTGCGACTCCTGCGGTGCTCTATGGGGGCTGGGTCTTTTATGTTGGCGCCTGGCGGGCTTTGAAGAACCGCGTGCTCAACATGGCAGTGCTCGTTTCACTATCTGTCTTGGGAGGGTATGCGTTCAGCGTAGGTGCAACGTTCTTTTTCGAGTCCGAGGTCTTTTATGAAGCTGCTTCGCTGCTGCTAGTCTTTGTGCTGTTTGGTCATCTGATGGAAATGCGGGCCCGCGCGGGCACATCGCAAGCCATTCGCACGTTGATGAATCTGGCGCCTCCAAGAGCTACCGTGATCCGTGACGGGCGGCAGGTCGAGCTGTCCACCTCTGATGTCCTTGTTGGAGACATAGTAGTCATCAGGCCAGGCGACAAGGTCCCGGTCGACGGTGTCGTGATCGAAGGGATGTCAGAGGTAGACGAATCGATGATCACGGGCGAAAGCGTGCCTGTCAAGAAATCAGAGAGAGACGAGGTAATCGGCGCTACCATAAACAAGACAGGTTCGTTCAAGTTCCTAGCAACCAAGGTCGGGCGAGACACGGCTCTTGCGCAAATAGTGAAACTTGTCCAAGAGGCGCAGAACTCCAAGGCCTCTTCCCAGAGGCTTGCCGACCGGGCGTCTCAGTGGCTTGTTATCGCAGCTATTGCTGCATCCATTGCCACCTTTTTCATCTGGTACGGGGTCGCACTGGAGCCCCTGGTATTTGCCACCACCCTTGCAATCACCGTCATCGTGATCGCATGCCCTGATGCGCTGGGCCTGGCCACCCCAACGGCCGTTATGGTGGGCACAGGGCTTGGTGCCATGAACGGCATCCTGTACAAGAACGCTGTGGCTCTGGAAGAAGCCGGCAAAATTAACGCTGTCATCCTTGACAAGACCGGAACGCTCACCCTCGGCCAGCCCAAGGTTGTAGAAATCGTGACTGCAAAGGACGGGCTCTCGGAGGCAGAGGTTCTCCGCCTCGTCGCTTCGGTTGAGCAAGGAAGCGAGCATCCCTTGGCGCAGGCGATTCTTGAAAAGGCCCATGAAAAAGGGGTTCGCCCTGGCAACGTGACAGACTTTGATGCCATCCCGGGCCACGGCGTAAGTGCACTTGTCGACGGTCAGAGAAGAGTATTGATAGGGAACCGAAAGCTCATGCGCGACAGGCAGATCGCCTTTACAGACGTTGATAACCGCGCCGCGGTGCTCCAAGGAGCAGGCAGAACGGTAATCCTGGCGGCCGTAGACGGCCGGCTCGAAGGCGCCTTTGCGGTTGCTGACGCAGTACGCCCGACAAGCAGAGAAGCTGTAAGGAGGCTTACATCTATGGACATCCAGGTCGCTATGCTGACAGGGGACAACCGCGCTACGGCCGAGCGGATAGCAGCGGAGCTTGGGATAAACACTGTCTTTGCCGATGTCCTGCCCGGAGACAAGGCGGCAAAGGTCTGGGAGCTCCAAGGGCAGGGAAAAAGAGTGGCCATGGTAGGCGACGGCATTAACGACGGTCCTGCCCTGGCCCAGGCAGACGTGGGGATCGCAATTGGCGCAGGAACTGACGTGGCTATGGAGACTGCGGATGTCGTCCTCACCAGAAGCGACCCGCTCGATGTCGCCAAAGTAGTTCTTCTCAGCAGGGCCACGCGAAAAAAGATGCAGCAGAACCTCTGGTGGGCGGCAGGCTACAACATGATAGCTTTTCCCATAGCTGCAGGGATTTTGTATCCGTCGATAGGCCTGATTCTGAGGCCAGAAATCGCTGCAATTGCGATGTCTGGCTCATCACTTGTTGTGGCACTCAATGCCTTGTCGCTCAAGCGCGTGAAGGTAAAGGAGCTTGTTCCTGCACCTGAAGATGTGCTGCTGCCTGAACAGGCGTCGTCGTCATCGCAAGTTACTGCTGCTACCACTACATCTGTGCGGCACACGTAAAAGATGGGAAAAAGAGAGAAAGAGACGTGTCTCCATGTATGCATTGCATGCCTATCTATTCTGTAGTCAGAAGCCTTGCTCTGAGAGCTCCTGCTCTTTTTGATGCACTGCTGTCCGTATGGCGGCGATGGCGTCTATGTTACAGGAAATGCTCCTTATGCCATAGCCCACCAAGATTTTGGCCATCTCCGGGTCGCTTCCTGCCTCGCCGCAGATGGAGGTCTCTACACCGTAGCGATTGCAGACATCTATCACCTTTTTCATCGAGCGCAGGACTGCAGGATGGAAGGGAGAGGAGATCTTTGCCAGCCTTTCCTCCCCTCGGTCGATGCCCAAGGTCAGCTGTGTGAGGTCGTTTGTTCCAAAACTGGCAAATGCTATGCCACCATCCTTACACAGGTCTTCAATGATCATCACAGAAGCAGGCGTCTCTACCATTACGCCAATGTCTACTTTATCGGATAAACCCACGTCTCGGGCGATCTTTTTGGCACTTTGCACCTCCTCTACAGAAATCACGAAGGGAAGCATTACGTGCAGATTCGTTAGACCCTCCTCTTCGTACATCCTCTTTATTGCCATGAATTCCGACTTTAGCAACTCCGGCTCGTCCAGGCTTCTGCGTATCCCGTGCCAGCCAAGCATCGGATTTGCTTCGTGGGGCTCGTCCTCGCCGCCCATCAGGTTTCTGAACTCGTCTGACCGTGCATCCAAAGTTCTTACCCAAACGGGCTTTGGGTAGAAGGCTCTTGCGATAGGTCTTATGCCGTCGACCAGGATCCGTGTATACTCCTCCTGTTTGCCCTCCTTCATCAGTTTGGCAGGATGCACGCCAAACTGGGCAATCAAATGCTCTATCCTTAGCAGGCCTACGCCATCGACCCTGGGCGCAATCTCGTCCAGCCTTTGCGCAAACGCAAGGTTTACCTTCACCTTTGTCTTGGTCGCCTTGGCAGGGATTTCTGAAGCCATTTCAGGGGCAGCAGCTCTGCCCATCTCGATCCGTCCATCATAAACGACGCCGTTGTATGCGTCAACCGTGATTTCTTGGCCGTCTTTCAAAATCGCCGTAGCCTGCTGCGTGCCAACGATGGCAGGAATGCCCATTTCTCTTGAAACTATTGCAGCGTGGGAAGTTCTGCCGCCCAGGTCAGTAATGATCGCAGCCGATTTGCTCATGACAGGGACTAGATCAGGCGAAGTCATGGTAGTCACAATTATGTCTCCTGAGTTGACCTTGGTAATGTCGTCTTTGCCCAAAACGATTCTCACCTTCCCGACGGCTGCTCCGGGTGAGGCCCCCACCCCTTTTAGAAGCAGGTTGCCCCCAATCCTGACTTTTTGAGCCTTTTCTTTGGTGGTAATCGCACGCGTCTGAACGATTGCTATCCTGCCTTTCTCTATGGCAAACTCGATATCCTGTGGTCGGCCATAGTGGCGCTCAAGGCTCACGGCAAAGTCGGCCAGTTTTAGAATCTCTTCTCGGGTCAGCACTTGGGCAGCGGCCTTGCTCTGCGGGGTGGCGACTTCCACAGTAGCGCCAGAAGTGTAATCACGTATGCGCATCTTTGTTTTGTTGGAAACCTGCACGTCAATAATCTCTCCGTTCTTGCTGACTTTGTACGAATCCGGCGAAACTTCGCCTCCGACTATGCTCTCTCCCAGCCCCCACGTCGCTTCGATCAGAACCACGTTTTCACCGGTGGTAGGATCGACTGTAAACATGACGCCAGATTTTTCGGCCTCTATCATCCTTTGGACTATTACTGCAATACTTGACTTTGCAAAGCCGTGTTTTGCACGGTAGAAAATCGCACGCGGCTCAAACAACGAAGCCCAGCACTTCCTGATCGAGTCGACCAGCTCGTTTGAGCCCTTGACATTAAGAAAACTGGCCTGCTGTCCTGCAAAGGAGGCAGTCGGCAAATCCTCTGCGGTGGCAGAACTCCTAACTGCAACTAGCGGCAGGTCGCCGCTATCTGAAATGCCAGAGCCTGCCAGATTTCTATAGGCTTGTTCAACTTTTGATCGGACTTCTGGCGGCATCTCATGGGAAAGGATCATTTCCTTTATTTCCTTGGAAGCTGTCAGCAGCTTGGCAGTGTCGTTTACGTCGACGGCGTTGACGACCTGTTTTATCTTCTCGCCGAGGTTGTGCATGCTCATCAGCAGGTCAAACGAGGCGGTAGTTACGGCAAAACCTGCAGGCACCGGGATGCCTATTTTGATCATTTCCCCGAGATTTGCTCCCTTGCCGCCCACAATTCTCAGATCATCTTTGTCTACCTCGTCGAGCCTGACAACATAGTCCACGGAACTTCAACAGGTCTGCACCTTATAAGATTTATAATTCCCGGTACAGACCTTTAACTGCATATGCCCGTTTGCTAATTTTAAAAGAAAGGGCACATACGCACTTTTTCCCTGCATGGTCGTCGTGTGCTGTCTTGATGATTGCTCTGCATTCCTGCACTACTCTATATACTCTGGCCTGCGTTCCACAGGGTCATGGGCTCTGCGCCTGTCGGGTCGTGGCAGGTTCTGCAGGAGCCAGACGGGCTGTTAAGATTACCTGTAAGCGATCCTCGAGAAGGCCATTCTGACGAACTGGTTACACAGTCTCTTTCTTAAGGACGGACTGGTAATGCATGGCGTTTCGCCAGATATTGTGGTCAAGTAGGTTGCCGAAATCCCTCGGGCTGCGACTGGCAAAAGGATCATTATCATCAAATCCAGCATACCCAAAAAATCTCGTCTAGACGATCTTGCACAGTTCTCTGATCTCGTCAGTTACTTTTGCTGCCGCCGGACCGTCGACCCCGACAGACTTCAAGAGACGCGCATCCCTGGCGATGTCTCTGCAGAGTATGAGCCCCCTGTTCAAAAGCTGTTGTTTCTGGGAGCGGCTCAGAGTGACAAGGCATGTGAGCGGGTGGAGCCCGGATTGCTCTATGAGGCTCTGTAGACTTTCTCCGCCAGGGTAGTTCCAGCCTATGGCCTTTAAGCCGACGCAGACTGAATAACGGACAGCATCGTACGTCAGTTTTGTATTGGTTACAAGCCACGCCTCGTGGAACTTTTGTTCGTGGGCTGGCTGGGCCTCCCACCGCTTTCGGATGTCTTCAAAACGCGCCTGTACGTACAGGGCGACTTTAACGTCTGATTTCACCCCGGGGCTGTTGTGAAACTTGCACTCGACCATAATATGTTGCCCAGCTTTTTCGCCAACGATGTCAACTTCGTGTGTAACGCAAAAGCCTCCTACAGGCCTGCCTACTTCTACTGCGAATCCTTTGTGCTTCAGCAGCTCCCCGACAAATTTTTCAAACAGATAGCCGGCAGGGCCCAGATCCATGATCGCTTCTTTCAGGCTGTACCGTGCGGCCAGAGGAGCATCGTATTTTTTAAGCAGCGAAAAGGCGTGCCGGTATATCTCCGAAGTAGTCATCCCGTCCCGCAGTTCGTCTTTTATGTGGTTGACAATGTCGTTTATTGCCGCAGGCGGAGCTAGGGATTTCTCCAAGGAATGCCTCAATTTTGCGTCAGAAAACAGCTCGCGCTCTCCGGACCTTTTTATGACAAAGACTTTATCATTCCTGCCGCCGGCCGCCCCTTTGGTCATGTACCCTGCTTCTCAAGAGAAGAGGGGAGGGGTCATATTTAACGTCGGCTATAGAGAGCAGATCAGCGTTCCAGGATGAACGCCTTCTTTGCTACCGGTATCTCCTTTACCTCCCTTATCCGCATCTCCATTCTGTCGCCAATCCCAAACGGGCTCTCTTCTGGGACGATCTTTTCAGCAAGCGCCAGCTTTGTGGTCTTTTCCGCGTATATCTCTAGCACCGGCTCGCCTTTTTTCACCTTTTCTCCAATTTTCTTGTACAGCAATATTCCTGCCTTCTTGTCTTTTGGCGCCCCTGCCGCCCGCGCAATTTCCACAAGCAGGTTGTTGTCCAGCCACAAGAGCGTCCCGGATCTCTCTGATCTAATGTCTACCCTGTGCTCTCCCACCTCTATGTCATCCGGCTTTGCATCGGGATTGCCGCCCTGCTGTCCCATTATCTCCCTCATCTTCCTATCTGCCCTGCCGCTCCTCAGGATCTCTAGGGCAAGCCTGCTACCGTTGCTGTTGCCGCCGCCCTTTCCTGCCATGCCGAAAATCAGCCCGCACAGGTGCACGGCCTTGTCTACAAGATCGGGCGCGTTTCTTGCACCCTGCAACACCTGGAGCGCCTCGCGCGCTTCCAGGGCAGGCCCTATGGCATGCCCTATGGGTTGCTCGCCGTAACTGATGAGGCACTGCGTCTTGATCTCGACCCTCCTTCCAAGTTCTATAAAGTCCTTGGCAAGCAGATTTGCATCGCCTATGGTCTTGACCTTTGTCCCTCTGCCTGTGGGGATGTCGATGGCGAGAAAGTCTGCGTGCACCGCCCTCTTTTTTGCCATTATCGATGGAAGCAGCATGGGGTCTATAGACAAAGGATACTCTACCTGCACAAAAACGTCATCTGCAGGAGCCAGATGGAGCGACCCTCCCCACACAAAACAGCCGCTGGTCCTGTCCACGACGCCTTTCATTTCTTCTACTGAAAGCGTGACTGGCATGAGCACTTCTGCACGGTCCGCAGTCCCTGCTGCCGAAGTTATCGCCCGGGACGAAGTCTTGGGTATGACGAGGCCGGCTGCCGCAACTATTGGGACCACCAACAGCGTAGTCTTGTCTCCGGGAACGCCACCTATCGAGTGTTTGTCACAAACTGGACCCCTGCCTATCTCCAGATGCTGCCCCGTCTCGACCATTGCAACCGTCAGGCTCGTGGCTTCGTCCAAGTCCAGACCCTGCTGCTCCAGCGCTACCACAAATGCTGCCATTTCCACCTCGCTGAGGTTGCCGGCGACGGTGTCTTTGACGATCTCCAAGATCTCCTCATAGTTTAGCTTTCTCCTCTTCAACTTGTTGCGGATGTACTGGAGCGATACAGGAAAGTGCGCCGGCTCTACCTCTACCATGTCGTTTTCCTTTACCTGTAAGGGCTTTACCACCTCGTCATAGATGCCGACCACGCCTTTCCTCACAGATTTGGTCACGATGTTGACTATGGCGCTTATCTCCCGGCCGTTAAACCTCAGCCTTACCCTCTCGCCGCTGCGCACCCCGAGCTCCTCTGCATCATCGCCGCAAAGCGTGACAACAGGCTTTCTTCCGGACTCGATGCCGAGGTACTTTGCACGCAGCCTCATTTTATGTCACCTCGGCCTCACAGAACCCCATTTTTTCAGGGCTTCCTTCAGTTCCATGTGGGTCTCCCCATATTCGTAAAGGTTTACTTTGTGATGATAAGCTTCAATCGCCTGCACTACGGCCTTTGCCCCAGCTTCGATTCCCATGGGGTGACCCTGCGTGCCCCCGCCAACCTGGACGACCATGTCCGTAGTCTTGTAAATGTCAAATACGTGTGGCAACAACCCGGGGTGCAGCCCTCCTGATGCGACAGGGAGCATGGGCTTTATGCCATTCCAGTCTTGATGCAGCCTCGACATTGGAATCTCGCCTACCTCTCTGGATAAGACCATATCTTTTGTGGCAATGATCTCGCTTCTGCTCCCTTCAAGCTTCCCGATTGCCGTTCCGATATGAAGCTGGTCCACGCCGATCAGGCGCATGAGCTTTGCCAGCAAGAGCATGGACATGCCGTGCCTTCTGTTCCTCGTGAACATTGCATGCATCGCCCTGTGCGCATGGATGGCCATTTCATAATCGTGTGCGATGTTGGACGCCGTTTGCACGGCTGCAAAGCCCGAGATCACGACATCGAGCATAAAGTACCTGAAACCATGCTCGTGCACCACCTTGATGCGTTTTTCCAGTTCCCGGAGATCTGGCGCTGTTACGTTGATGAACGCTTCCTTGACCTCGCCCGTCTCCTTTTCTACTCTGTCCCTGACCCTTGACAGACGGTTGACCCTTTCGCCAAACTTGTTGAATGCCTGGTTTGTCAGGTTCTCGTCGTCCTTTACACAGTCTATCCCGCCTCGCCACACAGCATAGGCGACTTTTTCGGCGTGCTCGGTAGCAGTGTAGCCGAGTTTTGGTTTCGGGACGACTGCCGTTATTGGGCCGCTCTTTTTCTTGAATATCTTTTTGATCGCATCTATGCCAAAATGTGGCCCCCTGAACTGCCTGACGTAGTGGCGAGGAAATTCTACGTCTATCAATCTCAGGTTCTTTATGGCCTTCATGCCAAAAATGTTGCCTGCAGGCCCTGCCAAGAATCCGGTGATGCTGGCTGGCTCAAAAAGGGCGCCCGGGTAGGCAACTTTACAGAAATTTCTGTCATTCCAGAATGCATACGCCTTCAACTTGGGCAACATCTTTGGGAGGGCGGCCAAAGTTGTCCACGTGCCGACAGAGCTTTCAGACGCAATCCTGCCCATGGCTTCCGAGTCTGCAATGCCGCTTGAGGGTTCAAACCTGAAAAGGCAGACTATGTCGTCTTTTTTTGGGGCATATCCCAGTTTTACAAAGTCTGCGTACCACTCGCTCTTGCTCATTTTAGTCGCTCCTTCATCTGCGAGGGTTTCATCACCCCCTCATCCGTTATGACGGCAGTGACATATTCCCAGGGTGTAACGTCAAACGCAGGGTTCCTAATTTTGATTCCGTGCAGGCTCTTCCTTTTTGCGGTGGTAATTTGTCTATAGACCTCCATTGCAGGCCTCTCCTCAATACTGAAATCTTTTCTCCTGTCCACCTTCAGGGCATTTGCAACTACATAGAACGGTTTGTGGTAGTGCTTTGCAGAGAATGCCAAGAGGGACGTGCCTATCTTGTTTACGACCCCTTCTCTGCGCAATGCATCTGCTCCAACCACGACCGCATCTACGTCCTTCATGAAGAACCCTACTGCGTTATCCAGGATGAGGGTCACAGGGATCCTGGCCTGCGTCAGCTCTTTGGCAGTCTTGATGCCTTGTTCGAGGGGCTTGGTCTCTGTAGCTATCACAGACAATTTCTTTCCGTGCCTGCCATGCCCGTGCTTTAGAAATTGCAATGCTTCACCAGAATGACAGTGCGTCATTACTGTCATGCCGCTTCTTAGCACCCTGTCAGAATGTTTTGCTATCTTTTCGGAGGATTCCTCTGACAAATATGCCATTAGCCTGTCTATGGTAGAGAGCTTTCTCTCTTGTTTTATCATCTCGATACAGTTGTGAAGCACGACGGCTGTTGGACGAACCTTTCTCAGACGGTCGGCAATCTTGTCGAACCTTTCGTCAAAGCCCTGCTCCAATGCAACCTGCCTCAGAAATTGGAGGCCATAGACTGCAATCTGTTTCGCGCCTTGCACCCGCACGCTCTCGATTTCTCTTACTGCACGCTCCAGTGTAACCATTGCCAGAACCTTTGGATACATGCAACAACGTGCTGATGTTTGATATTAACTTGCGGATACAGCCGGAAGAACCCCGAACAATCCTCCACTGTCTTTCCAAAAGAACTTGTGCTACTCTTCTCCCCTACATCCGTCCCGGCGCCTCTGTCGCTATCCGACGACGTCTGAGGTTCCTGCTGTCGCTTCTTTTGTCTTTGGTAGCTCGAAATGAAACCTGCTCCTCCAGCCATGACGCCTGCCAGGATTAGTAGTATGGAAATGGCGATTGGTTCTACAAATGATCCAATTGCGCCATGGGCCTGTACTGCATCAAACCCTCTGCCTCCTAGAGCAGGAGGGAGCATCGCTGCTCCTCCTTGGTAGCCGGCATACATCATCATGCCAGTTGCGGCTGTTGTACCAACATTCATGAGAATAAGGTGTGTCCATGCAAGAACGTTTGCCGTCCGACCAAAGGTGCCTCCTAGATAATAGATACTGTAACCTTGACGGGTGCCGTTATTAGTCCTGCAACAGACCAACACCCGTAAATGTTACAGTGCCAAGCGCTTCTGCCAAAGTGGCGACAGGCAATGAGCAGAGCAATAAGACGGCCAGTCCCGGCGGCACGAAGATGATGCGCTGAAAGTGTGAGGCGTGCTTTGAAAGACAGAATGAAGAAAAAAGAGAGGAGGGTCTTTCCCTCCCCGCGAATTTTAAGTGCTGCCTGCTGCCGAGTCGAATATACGAACTACGTTTGCCACACATTCTGTTCCCGGCGGAGGGTTGTCGGGCTCATCGACGTTTAGGCGGAATTGCACCGTCTGCACAGAAAAGATCTTGGTCACTCCTGTCGCCTTTACCATCGCATTTGTGCCTGCGAGCATCGGTGTCCGCTCAGATGGCACGTCAATTCCCCTTATGCAGTCGCCATCCACAAAGATCCTTTCAGCATGCCATTCCGGCACGGCCGTGCTGTGTGGTTCCCGATGACCGTTTATGGCCCACACGCCATTGTCTGTGTCAAAGACATACGCATAGCCCACGTGGTCCTCGACTGGGAGCGTCCTAGCTGCTTTGCCATAAAGTTGGATGAATATCTTGCCGTCATCTTTGAAACCAAATGTCTTGATGTCAAAGTTAGGCTCAGGGGAATCGTCTTGCGGGTCGGTGGCAGGCTGCGCCAGAACAGGCCTGATCGTAGCAGTTCCTGACAGGGCAACAAGAGATGCTATCAGCACTGCTGCCAGACTCGACGATGCCTGAATTTTCTTTCTGTTCGAAGGGAGATAGAAGCTCATTGTTTGGTAGATCTTGGTGTAGAATTTATACATTTTCCTGTTTTAGGTGATTGTACCGGTAGTTAACTTGGGTCATAAACACATATCGTAATTCCTGACCTGATTTGCCATATCCCCTTCACGATATCTCTCTCAGCGGTCGCCGAAAAGTCACCGGTGTAAGGATTTTTACACTGTTCAAAATCTGCTCTCGATAGTGATGTTGAGCGCGCATTATTGCCAAATATCCCAAGATCGATCAGCGTCTAATTTCAAGGTGTTTAGATCTAGTCGGCAGAGCCGCCACAGGCACAGTATCCAAATTCATCTATCCTAGAGTTGCATACGTCGCAATAGCCAAAGAGGTCATAGTCAACATCCCAAGGTTGTTTGCCAAATGCTGCCAGGTGGACATCTATCTCTTTGGGAACCGGATCGAACTGCACGCCAGGCCCCATTGCCTTTCGCTAAGAGTAACGACTCGGCTTCATTAAAGATTTTCTGCCTCCTTGGGAGCACTGCCAAAGATGCCACCCTTATGTCGAACCTTTGCTTGGAGATGAAAAAGCATGGCGTCGGAACCATCTCTTTGTCCGGAGCGGCCGAACCTTGGTCACAGCCGCGCCAGAGGTCGAGACGGTGGACGATGCTGCAGAGTTGTTGTGTATGCCGGCGTTTGTGCTGCTTTCCTTCTCCGCCCCGGCAACCATGTAATCATCTACGCAGTGGACTGCCGACTTTACCTTGCTGCAGTCAATGTCGTCCATGCTGGTTACCGTTTTTCCGGGCCTCTTTCGCCACCGCTGCTGCTGCCGGTCTGCGCTGCTGCCATGCTAGGCATCTGGCTGCCAATCAAACCGGAAGCCAAGAGCGCAAGGGCAAGCACGCCTGCCAGCGCTGCAAGCCTGGTCTTGCTGCTGTTACTGCTTTTTCCTTTCGGGATGTTATTGTTGTTGCCTGCCGTTGACATATCTTGTTGCCCTAGTTTACGGTTGCAATTAGCTGACTGCGTTTCAGAACATGTTTCAGGCCTTGTTCTACGTTTCAGAACGGCCAGAAAAAGCAGACAGCACAGACATTTGCCGAATGCGTCTGATGCATGTGCCTGCATTTGGCAGGCCATTGTTGCCTGCTCTCTCCTTTTTCCAGCAAACTTTACGCACTCCTTTAATCAACGAACTAGGCTGATCTCCCACCCCGGCGCAGGTACGGCGCCTGCAGGCTTTAGCGCAGGGACGCCGCACCTGTCGAGGATGGTCCTGACAAAAGTGTTGCTGTTTGGGCCCGTAGCCATCCGGTAAGGTACCTTTTCGGCGTTGAACATGGCGGTCTCTTCTTCAAAGCACCGGTACGCCTCTCCTGCCCCTTTGCCCCAGAGGACGGTCACAGAGTGCCGACGACCCTGCAGTGGCCCACCGTTTCCACCATAGACGGCGGCAGGACCATCATCCCGCATAAAGCCGCAGTGCCCCTGCGTCAATAGTCCAGGGGCGCCATAGAAGAGAGCGTGCGTGGATGGCACCTGACCGGCAGAAGAATAGAAGGGAAAGCCCTCGCATACAAATTCTTTCCCTGCCGCATCAGAGTACACGATATAGAGGTGGTAGCCGGTGAGAGTCCTGCCGTACAGGGGAAGGTTGACGCTTATTTCCCTTGCCCGCACGTCTATCCTTTCGTCCGGCTTTTGAGCAGAGCCTGCATGCAGTAATGATGACGGCGATAGCATAAAAATCGCAACATCACAGAAGAGGAGGACGCCGCGGCTGCAATAATAACAAGGACGGCAACAACAAAGCGGCGATTGCTCGGTCTGTCCATGTTGTCAGAGGTAGCCGCAACAGTTTCTTTCCTCTCCCCCACCCTCCTGCGTTCACGGTGTGCAAATACATGCAAAAAGAATGTCGGCTAAAATTATAAAGAGATACACGAATACACGGTGAGAGGGAGGGGGAGAAGCACAAAGCGCTTTTGCAGACATGGGTATGCACATTTTCTCCGTCAGTCGCAGGCGCCGGCCAGGATGTGTGGTAACTTTCTTTACTCAGCGGCCTGCAATTAGAGTGCCTTTTGACAGTAAGACGCCCATGTCTCATAGTTAAGTAACTGACTGTCGTTCCTTTTTAAAAATCCAAATGCGCCATATCTCCATGGCCAATGACAACAGAGGTCTGGCGTCTGCAGACCGCGAGACCAGAGAAAGGGTGGCAAGGAAGGGGGGCGAGGCCCGGGCCCGGAACCCACAGAGCCTGGCAGAGGCAGGCCGCAAGGGCGGCGAGGCAGTCGTTGAAAAGTACGGCCCAGAACACATGGCAGAGATTGGAAGAAAGGGGGGCGAGTCGTCGCACGGCGTAGGAAGAGGCAGCCGGGGCGGCAGTAGCAAGGATTACCGCAGCAGCGCCTCCCCCTCCCCTGCTGCGGGCAGCAGCGATGTTGCCGCACAAGAAGGATCACCGGCAGAAAGAGGCGGCAGCAGTACTAGCAGCAGGAGCGACTGACTATCCTCATCATCTTCGCCCTCCTCCCCCCTCCTGCTCTACCCCTTTTCTTTTTGCGGCGGCAAACGCGCTTTTCAGGCAGGCCGCAGAGGAGCCGCCACCATTCTTGGCAAGAACATCGAAGAAGTACTCAGGCCGTACACGCAGTACAGCACATCGTCTTCTTCGGCGGATACGGCGACAGGCGTCGTCATCGCAGTGTCTGCCGCCATTGCGTTTGTGGCGTTCCTAAATAAAGATAGTCGCCATGTCCAGGCGCAGGAGCAACGCGCAGCTGGCTATAGAAAAAGAATCCGCCAAGATCAGGCTTGCGCAGGGCATGCACTTTGCGCCTGACCTGCAGGTTGGAAGCGTCATACTGAAGGCGATGATCGTGCCGTCCTTTCAGGAGCCCGGGCTGCTTGCTGCCACCATGGCAACCAAGATAGCCCTTGGTGGGGGGAAGGGGTCGCTTGCAAAAGAGACAGACGAGCACGACGACCACGACGAGCGCAGGGCCAGGAACACAAGCGGCGGCGACGATGATACCAATGGCGCCTGAGAGTTGATGGATTTCAGCATAACAGTACAGCTAGTTTTGCCTTTGTAAGAACCCTATAGAGGAGTCGAATATTTGCAAGATCTGTCTGCATACCTGATAAATATTTGTTCGACATGTTAGGAAACATGCAGGCAAGGTCCGCAGGCAGGCTGTTGCTGCAGCCGCTGCCATTCGTCAACGCCATGATTATCGCCGTTCTTCTTTTGCTGTTGTTTTCTTTCAGCCCTGTTGTCCCATCATCTTTTGCGCAGGCGCAGGCCGACGAGCCGGCCGTTTGCGACGAAAAGGTATGCTACATAGAGATAACGAGGGACAGCTTTGTGCCGGCAGACCTGCGGGTCGGCGCAGGGGCCACCGTCGTCTGGAAGAACGCCGACGACAGGGTGCATGCCGTGAGCATCTACTCGGCAGGCGACGGCAGCATGCTCTACAACTCGACCCTGCTCAGGACGGGGGAGATGTTCCAGTTCACCTTCTCTGGCAGCAGTACTTCTGGCAGGTACGACTATTTTGACAAAGGCACAGCAGGCATGGCAGGCCAGATAAGTGTCGAGCCAGACATCCTGCTCGCCTCCGCAGCTGAAGCCAGGCGCATCAAGGTCGACTTTACAGACCCTGCCTCTGGCATAAAGAGCGTGTTTTTGAGCAGCGGCAGGGTAGAGGCTGCAGAGCTCCTGCCCGGCTCGCACAGCCTCACAGTCAGCATACAGGCGCCAACCGACGATACCCTGAGGATCAAGCTGGACAGGGCGCTCATCGACTCTAAATCCGGCAGCGGGACAGACGCCCCGTTCAGGGTGACTGCTGACGGATACAAGGCCGCCTACTCTGAGACTGCAACCAGCAGCGAGAGGGCGCTTGCGATACAGGTGCCGTCAGGAACCAGCTCTGTCAGGATAACCGGCAACCACTCCTCGGCGGCAGTCACAGGCTACGAGAGCGCGGCCAGCGCGCTGGAGCAGGCAAGCAAGACGGTAAGCCAGTACCGGGGCAGGGGCATCGTGGTGAACGAGGCTGACGACCTGCTGCGGCAGGCCAGGGGCGCGTTCGACGACGGCAGGTACGTCTTTGCAAAAGAGCTGGCAGACGAGGCGACGAGCGTGGCGCACGCCGCGCAGAGGACCGCTTCTGCGGCAAGCAGGGCGATGGACCAGGCTGCGGCCTCGGTGAGGGCCACCAAGTCGCTTGGCATAGACGTGTCAGACGTCGAGGAGATCCTGAGGCACACCCAAGAAAAGTACTCGTATGGAGGGTACGACGAGGCGCTCAACATGGCGGTGCAGGCAAAGGTGGCGGCTGCCAGCAGGACCGACCCGCTCCTGATGGTGCTTGCAGTGGCAATCGGCGCCGTGCCGGCAGGCATGTACCTGTACCGGAGGACCACTACTGCGGCCGCCATTCAGAGCGCCAGAGAAGATGAGGAAAAGAAGAAAGAGTCCATACAGAGCCAACGGCAAGAAGAAGAGAACAATGTCGCAACAGGAGAAAAGGAAACGGCTTCATCACCACCATTGCGGCAGCGGCAGCCACTGTTCGACCTGGAAAGAGCATTTATGCAAAAGCCGTACCTCCGCGACGACGACAGGCAGGTGATAAGGTATGTCGTGGAAAAGGGCGGGGAGGTGCTGCTCGCAGACATCAGGAACAGGTTTGCGCTGCCAAAGAGCACGGCGTGGCGTCTGGTCAAGAGGCTTGAGCGCGAGGAGCTCGTCGAGATAATCAAGTTTGGCAACCAGAACCTAGTAAAATGCAAGAGGTAGAAGAAGAAAAAAGAAAAAGAGGAGGGGTTGCCGGTTGTTCAGCCGGCATCACTATTTCTCTTCCTATCGTCCAGAGTTTGTAGAGTTGCTGCCCGTCGTTGTTGTCGTCGACGACGAGTTGCTGCTGTTGTTGTTATTCGTGCTGCCGACTATTTGACCGCCCGGTGCTGTGTTGGCGTTGTTGCTGCTGATACCACCGGAGGCAGCCCCAGATCCGGCCGTGCCGGCGGTAGAGCTGCTGCTGGTCGAGTTGCTCATCAGTTCTGTCAGCGACTGGTTCACGGTAAAGAATGCCGACGCAGTGTTGCCTGCCGAGTCCGTTGCGCTGACCGTCCGCTGTCCGTTCTGAGCACTTGTGGGTATGGTCACCTGCGCGGTGAACTGGCCGGAGACATCCGTGGTCGCAGTTATCAGCTGAGTGCCGTCAAGCTCTACGCTTACGCGCGAGCTTGGCTGGAACCCGGAGCCGACTACTGTTGTAATGTCACCAGAGAGCCCGCCGGTAGGCGAGACCATGATCTGGGCATTGCCGGTTGTTGTCACCGTTGATGTTGCGTTCCCTGCTGTTGTGGCGTTGCTACCAGTCGACGTTCCTGCTGTAGCGCCCGACATCGTCGATGTCGCGTTGGCACGAGACGACGAGCTTGTCACGTTAAAGCTCGTTATCGCGGCGTTGCCAAACATGTCTGCGGCAAGCACATCTACCATCCCTGTAGAGGTCGAAGGTACGCTCATCGTGGCCGTAAAGCCGCCTGACGGGTCTGACTCGACTTGCTCAGGAGATGTCGTCGCAGGCAGGCCGTCAAAGTAGACGCTCACCTTCTCCCTTGCTGCAAAGCCTGTGCCGTCGACGGTCACCTGAGTCCCTGGCGGCCCGGACGTCGGGTTCACGCTGATCTGCGCGCCTTCTGCCTGCTGCCTTGCCTGCTGCGTGCCAGTAGTCACTCCGCCACCGGCTACTGCACCGCTGCTGCCGCCGGTCGTCGTTCCGGCAGTGGCACCTGATGCCGTAGTGGATGGCCCGCTGCTGACCTGGCTGCCTGTGACTATGAAGGTGCTTTCGATCGTTACGTGGAACCTGTCGTTGCCCTGCATCATGTGGTCAACCACCGTGCCCTGCACCGTCATGCCCGAGCCCTGTATGGTCACCTTCGCAGTCGCACCCCGCTCTGCTTGGAGGTTCACCACGGTAAAGAACTCGCCGTTAGATACCTGCGGTGTGAGGCGCTGAGACGTTGTCGCTGCTCCACTGCTGCTGCCGGTTGCTGCGCTGCCAGTTGAGCCGCTCCTTGCAGAGCCGGTTCCTGTTGTTGTCGTCGCCCTCTCGCTTCCAGAGCTTGAAGTCATGCCTGACGAAGATGACGAGGAGGACGGGGTGTTGCCGGATGCTGTGCCAGAGCTGCTCAAAGTGTTGTTGTTCGTTGAGGACCTGTTGCTGGTTGTAGAGCCTGTCATGTTGCTGCCCGCACTGCTGCCGGTACTGCCAGAAGCAGAAGAGCTGCTGCCAGTGCCGTTACCAGAGGAGCTGGATCTGTCGTCAGAGCTGCTCGAGGTGTCGTTTCTGGCGGAGCTTCCGGTTATGGTTTGGCCCAGGGTAGAGGTTCCGCTGCTGCCAGTCGAGCCGCTGCTGCCGCCGGAAGTCGTCGTACCTGACGATGTGCCTGTGTTGCCAGAACGCGTGACATTGCTTCCTGAAGAGCTGGTGCTTCCTGCACTGCCGCCCGACCTAGAGCCGCTTGTTGCAGAAGACGAGCCTTCGTTATTGTCGCCGCCGCCTGTAGTTCCGGTTGTTGTCCTGTTAGAAGAAGAAGTCATGCCAGAGGTTGTACCGGATGTTGTCCCGGAGCTGCTGCTACTGCCCGACGTGGTGCCGTTCACCAGAAATCCTGCGTCAATGGTGACTTTGGCGGTGTTGGAGTTTGACATTGATTGTTTGACGTTCAAGTTGTCGAGGACCAGCCCGTTTGAGTCAATGCTGACTGTTGCGTTGGCCCCCGGCGCTGGCGAAAGGTTGAGGGCAAAGTCGCCGCTGCCGTTAGCGGTGCCGGCTGTTGTCTGCGCCCTGTTCTGCGAAGATGCTGCGGTAGTTCCTTGTGAGCCTGTTGTGGTTCCAGTCGTGCCTGCAGATCCGGAACGGGTTGTTGTGCTGCTGCCTGTGGTGGAAGGTCTTTGAGTGTTATTGTTATTGTTGTTGTCTGTGCTGCCAGTGTTATTGCCTCCGGAAGTTACGTTTGAAATCCCTTCCTGTACTATGTTCCCTGCATTCTGCAATCCCTTGGTGATCGATTTGCTTGCGTTTTGGAGCGCACTGCCCGCCTGTTCCAGAGGGCCAGAGGTTTTGTTTTTGTTGCCGTTATTGTCGTTGCTGCTGTTGCTGTTGCCGTTGCCGTTGTCGTTGCCGTTGTCGTTGGATGTTGTCTGTGCTGCAGCGATAACCGGGGCCGTTGCCAGGCTGACAATGGCAAAACCGACTAGCGTTGCAAGCACTAGGTACTTTGCGTTTGTAGAATCCATTGTACGTTCGTAAATTTTACGGCGTGTCCAGAGTTAAGGGAACCTGCGGATAGGAGGTTCCACTCTGCCAGAGACGGCAGGACTGGATTTTGCCTCCAAAATTCTTTAAAGTGATCGCTGGGAATGGATAACGATGGGGCTTATCACATGGGTCATAGTGATAGCCACAGTTCTTGCCGTGATAGGTCTTGGGCTGGGCACGTTTGTCTCTGGCGTGTGGTCCGGCATCCAGACCGTAGGCTCCAACCCGCTGGTGCAAAATGCCACCAACGAGGCAAAAGAGGTGGTGTCAAACGCCACCCGCAATGCGACAGGCAGCCTGCCGCTGCCAGAAGACAGCAGCTAAGCCTGCAAACATACTTGTACCTGGCCGTATTTCATACATGATGTCGACAGAGGATGTCATCGTCACCATCATCATCATCGTCTTTGCTTGCGGCAATAATGAGGAGCCTCGGGAACCCCTGCAAGAGGTTTCTGGCCGGCGACGGCGTGTCTGCGCCAGATTTCACCGTGCTTCCGCTGCGCGGTGTCTTTGAGGGCATATCAATAGACGCAAGGGCGGCCAGGAAAAACCTGCCTGCGCTTGGCGAGGCGTTTGGCATCGCCAAGAACCTTGACGAGTACCAGTACAAGATATGCTCACTGGTTCCGTCGCTTGCAGACTCGAATCCTGCAAAGCAGCGGCTGCAAAAGTGCAGGGTGCTGGCACTTGCTGCCCTTGGCGAGCTGGTGTCGCTTGCAAGGCAGGATAATGGCAGGGTGCCAGGGTGGAACGCCAGTGCAAGGGCTGTCCTTGTCGAGGCGTCGGACCTGTATGTTGCCGTTACCACCACCGCCGCCCAGGGCAAGGCGCCACCGCCGTTACTGCTCCCAAAGCAGGCGGGCAATGCAGCGGCCCAGATACGTTTTGGACTGGACGAAAAAGAGGTAGAAAGGGCGCTAGGGTCGATGTACGGCTAAAAAGCCGCCGCAGGATTACTCGGTAAAGGCGATGTTCCTTTCACTGAGGAACCTGAGCCAGCCGGTGGCAGTCACCCGGTCAAACACGTCCAGGCACCTCTCGGTGTCCTCGTTCTCTGCCAGGTCAAACTCGAATCCGCCCGTGCTCTTGCGCCGTATGTAGTTAAAGTGTGCGTTCAGGCCCCTGCTTTGCAGATCGGCGTTCACCTGGCTGCAAAACGCCGCCTCGTCAGGCGTCATCGTCACTGTCGGTGTTGCTGTTGGCGCCGCTGCCACCACGCCGACGTGCTTTTCTACCTGTTCTAGGCTCGCTGTCATGTATGATGGCAGGCAAGCGCAACTTTCACTTTTAGTCGAGCATGTCAAGAAATCTTTACCCCGGAGGAGAGCAGTGCGCAAAGGGGAAATAGCAGCCACACCATATCCGGGTCATATGGCAAATGGCAGCCGTTGCGATACCTGCGGCCAGCCCTGCGAGGAGCCAATATCTGTCCAGATGAAAGGCAGGGTGCACCATTTCTGCTCCGGCGACTGCGAGGTCATGTTCCTGCGGCAAGAGAAAACGGCAAAGCGCAATTAGCAGAGCGCAGGCTCCGGCCGAGAGACTTTAGCTCAACATGCATTCCCAAGAGAGAGCCGCATTTATGAGAAGGCCGGGCCATACTCATCCAGAGACTTTCGGGCCCGGCTGCACGTGACATTCGTTAGGGGTTGGCTGTATCCCGCTATTAGAGTCCACTCTATAAAAGGTTTCTTGTTATGGACACTAGCTGGTGTCAGTAGTTTCTATTACGGTACAATCTATCGTTCTTGCCGTTAACAGCCACCACTTGTAAGCATCAAATAGGCCACCGAGAAGATTGCATGTAAAGCGATGATCGGGGCGTCGTCATCATCATCAAAAGACAGCGCGGCAAGCAAGCCATTTGTAGTTGCCGCAGTCGTCCTGGTCTTTGCAGGGACTGCCACAGGCGCAGTCTGGATGATGTTGCTCTTTGGCGCTGGCCTGCCCTTCGTAGACGCCCGCGCCTTTTCGCTCCACAGGACGTTCCAGGTGGACGGGTTCCTCACGCTGCTTGTCATGGGCATAGGCTACATGATAGTGCCGCGCTTTAGGAATGCAGTCCTGCCGTCGCCAAGAAAAATAGCCTACGCGTCTTTTGCACTCGTCCTGACATCGATAGCGCTGCAGGTCGTATCGGCGCTCTCTGGCGGCGCAGGCACATACGACACGGCAGCGTCTGCTTCAAAGGTGGCAGGAGTGGGGATTTTTGCAGGCGCCGTCTTTTGGTCGATGAGGGTCAGGCCGAGGCTGCTCGGCATGGCAGACTGGTTCATAGCGGCTTCGGCAGGCGCCATGCTTGTACTTGCAGTAACCCAGCTTGTCAGGGAGGGGCAGACGCCGTCGTCTTTTCCCCATTCTCTGCTCTTTCCAATCCTCATGATCTTTGGCGTCGAGTACAAGACCATGCCTTCGTTCCTCGGTTTTATCAGGCCAAAGAAAAAGACGGGCGTTGCTTCTGCGGCGCTTGCAGTCGCTGCGGCCGGCCTTGGCGCGTTGGCTGCGATGACCGGCGACGGCAGCAGCCACGAGCTTGCCGTTGGGTCGGGCCTCGTACTCCTTGCCTGCGCAGGCGCGCTTGCGTCGTCGCTCTATGTGTTTGGCGGCTTTGACAACAGCGAGATAATGAGGCTCATCTCTGGCGAGAAAAAGGCGCGCTACCTATACACCACAAACTATGCGCGGCTTGCGTTTGCGTTCCTGTTTGCAGGATCGGCGATGGGCGTCCTCTATTTTGCAGGCGCAGAGCCGGCCTTTGTCCTTTACGACCTTGCCATCCACTTTACAGCCGTCGGGTTTGTCGGGATCACCATCGCGCTCTACCTGCCGCTGATGCTCCCGCCGATAACAGGCAAGGCAGTCAGGTTTGAAAGGTTCAGCCACGCGCCCGTGCTGATGGTTGTGGCCGCGCTTGCGCTGCGCGCTGCAGGCGACGCGGCTATGGCTGCCGGCGCCGCCCAGGGTCCTGTAGCGTACCTGTTCATGTATTCCGGCTGGCTCGTGGTGGCCGCGCTCGCAGCCTTTGTGGCAATGATCCACAGGTCGATGCAATAGCAACAGCAACAGCCGTCGTCTGCTCATCATGGCGGCGGAGGAGGCATGGACTTTGCTGCGGGCGGCAAGTAGAGAGAAAAAATCATTGGCACATGGCTGCGGCGTGAAGGAAAAAAGCTCGCGTACAGAGAAGAATTCTATAAAATATAACCGCAGTCTTTTTAAACGATGAGACAAATTGAACCGTGGCAGCTTTATGAGCAGCATAAAGTACAGGGTCAACCACAACCCGATAATGTATGACCACCTGACCAAGATGTACCAGGTCGGGCGGAAGGTATTCCGGAGTTACAGCGATGCCAAGGCGAACCAGTGGCAATGCGACAAGTGCAACAGGGCGTTTTCCAGCTTTAAGGAGCTCAAAGTGCACAAGAACGACAACCACGCCTACTAAGAGAATATAATACGGTCGCCCAGCAAATGGGACAGAAGAAGACGGACGGGAGGGGCCGTTGTCTAGCTTGGCAGGATGCCAGCCTCGGGCGCTGGAGGTCGCTGGTTCGAATCCGGCCGGCCCCACCATCTTCGTATGCGTTCTTGCTCGCTTTCGCATGCATTTTGTGCGGCGACCGCATGCGCTGCGTCAGCGACGCTGAAAGGCAAGGCAGCTACTTCATTTTGCGCTAGTACGACGACCCCGAACGAGTTTTTTGCTGATTTTGTTTTGTCTTCACTATTTGCTGCTACACTGTAGATAGCCTGCGATGCCTGCTTTGTTTTGGCGTCGTAAAAAATTCGGCATTTTGCACAGTAGTAGCCACTTGGTTCATAATGCGGCTTTTCGCCAAAGACCCTTTCGTACAGAGTCTTTATCTTTCGGCCGCACTTTTGGCAAGTAAACATTCATACAGCAAAACGCATGCGATCTATTTAGCTTTTTTGGCATAACTCGGCAATTGGCATTGCCGAGCTATAGCAAAAATGATGTAAGAAGACCCCGCATCTTCTTTTTGGTTCACAATATTCTTATTGCTAACGGGTCTTCTACGGTTTCGCGCATAATTCATGTATATTCACATATTTAACGCACGCTGCAGGGTCAAATTTAAAGGGTCGCTGCGCGTAGATGTTATAATGAGCGACGACTTTGTGCTCAACGTGTTGGCGAGCTTGCTGGCTAGGCTTATTGGGGCAGGTATCGAAAAGCTGGCGAGCTATATCTTATTAAAAATAAAAAATATAACAGAACTAAGAATATCTTCTTTTGTCGTTGCCAATTCATTTATCTGATCTTTAGAACAATGGGCTAGTCACCTCTCGACCGTTCAATTTTCAATCAAATTAGTCGTTCAACGTCAGTCATGGTAAAGCGAACAGCAATGAGGTTCTTAACGGCTAGGGCACCTTACCTAGAGGGTATGCATCGTAGCATATCTTCGGTATAGGTACGCTTACCTACCGTATACTTACCGTATACCTTAATTATGAGGTATTATCACACTTTGCTGTAAGTTACGGTAATTTGACGTAAAAGGCAGGTGGTTCTCGATGCATGGCCGCCATGCAGCGGTTTGGTCGAGTTGGCCCCCCACCTGCCTTTGATATTTGCGACGTGGTTGCATTTTAAAGATTGCGCGTGACAGTGTGCTACCGCTAGCACCTATTCATGCTAGAACGGTAACAAATTATGTGATTCAATACGATAGAACAACACAAAATACGATAGAGTAACAAGAAGTAATTCAATTAGAAGCGGCGGGCGAAAAGCTGCAATGATGCCGGCGTAGTTTTCTGATACTAAAGCCTAAAATTATCAGCCTATTACAATACGCCATTGACTGACAATAGTATTTACCTGCCAGTTATCGCAGGCATGGTCGCAGGCGTTGTTCTTATCGCGGCGTTTTCAATCTTTGCTCAAACAAGCGAATTTGACGCCGTAAGCATGCGAGAACAGCCCAATTGCTAACTGTACCATTATCTACAGAGAAAAATTTTGATTGCGATAGCTGGTTTGAAAAATGGGTCAGCGATAATAATGCGAAAATTGTCTACATTAACGGCCACAAGGCTGCAATTCACGGGCAGACATTAGATCTAAGAGGCGACGAGGTAAGAGTATGGCGTGCAGAGTTGGCTATGTGCACAAAAGATTATCAATACTACGGTTACGGTTTCGTATCCGAACAAGCTCTAGTTAAGGCAGTTGAAAACGCCTTTGAATACCAATCAAAGGTGGCGTCATCAAACGCTACTTAAGGCGGACGCAAAACTACAACTTGTTGGCCGGCATTTCTTTCTCTATTCGGTCTACGAAGTATTTGAAAACTGAAATACGCTCTTCGATTAGCCTGATAGTATCTTGCGTTTTGTCTTTATCACCAAGATTATCGAGAGCTTTACTGATCATAGATTTGAAGGGGTCGTAGTTGTTATGACTAATATCATCGTAAAATTCAGGGTTTACAAGTACAGCAACTTGCGTCATCGCTCGATCTAACTGAGGTATGTACCACGATTCTAAGTTCACATATTGGGCTTTCAAATTAGCTTTTTCATTCATGACAGACTGGTTGCCGTCGTCGTTCAAGGTTTTCTGGCAACATGAGATCGCAAAGTAATGCATGTCAATAATTGATTTCACTTGGCTATGTGCCCTGCCGAGCCAAAACTTCTTTCTTGCTGTGTCGCGCTCGTCGATATTCTCAATTATTTTTTCAATTCGCTCACTGTTCTTTCTTTGAAGAAAGTAAAAGAATGAACCGAGGCCGCCGCCAAACATCATGCCCTCAAGAACAAGCGATTGCCAATTAGTAATGTCGCAAACGGCGGGGCGTATAATCATACATGACACGCTAACGAGAGTCCACGTACCTACACCCGCACCTGCCGAGACGGCAATAATGATAGTTACTAACAGGGGTAACGTTTGAGATTTGAGGCTGGTTTTAGCCATTGAGAACATCACGGTCGGGCGGGTTAAAAAATTCTAGTATTTGCTTCTAGTCAGACATATTTTAACCATGTAATTCAACGCCAGCACGGGCCAACTGGCGCAGATTTTTTGCAGGTGAGGGGTTATTTAAAACAGAGTCGAATGCGAAAACTTGCGACCGCCTGTTGCGTAGACAAGGATTCATCATCTTCATACGTGTACTTGGCTACAGACCCCGTTAACAAGTGTACATTGCCAGAGTAAGCAAATAAAATGGCTTAAACGGTTTTTCCACGAATACTTTCCAATAAACAAAAAGATCTGCAGCAGAATAACTGTTTTAAATTTCAGAGGCCACTTTCACAAAATGAGCACGGTAGAGGATGTCATAAAGGAATTTTCCGAGGCAGACAATGCGATCAGGGCCGTCTTTTCAAAGGTGAACCCTCTCCTAGTAGTCAGGCTTATCTTTGACCAGAAAGAGAACCGCAAGGACAACATATACACACTTGAGATAATCATAAAGAAGGGGCAGAACCTTGAAGAGATACGTGACCACATTGTCCGCGAGACAGGCATGGCACCCGGCTTTTACCTTGGCGGGACCAAGATCGTAGTCACCCAGAAGCTTGATCTAAAGACGCTCAAGACGATCAACGACTTTGACGAGGTTCTCGAAATTAATGGGAGCCCGTACGCCGCAGGCGGCTCTACCAGCTTTTGAGCTGCACAGGCCGACGATGCGCTGGCGGGGACGGCTCCTCTTCTTATTTTTTCATTCCAAGCAAGCAAAAGATCATATCCACTTTAGCCTGCGAAAGTACCCGAACATGCAGGCCGCCGCCGAAAGCGACGCGGCGACCACGACTGCAAGCGTCCCAAATGGAATCCCCTGCACAGACGGCAGGTCGGTGTTCATGCCGTAGAATGAGCTCAGTATCGTGGCAGGCATCGACAGCGTGAATATTATCGTCAGCACCGCAAGGATCTTGTTCGACCTGTCGACCCCGTGCATAAAGTCGGTGTCCTTGAATATCTCGACAGTCTCCCTCGCCTCCTCCAGCGCCCGCACGGCCCTTTCTAGGTGGTCCTTGACATCGTCAAAGTACGGCACGAGGTCCTCGTCGCCGGAGAACCTCTGGATGTCGCGCGTGCCAAATTCTTGCAGGGTGGCACTCAGGTCGATTGCCATGCGCCGAAGCGCCATCGTCTGCCGGCGCAGGTACGACACTTCCTTGGCTGCAGACAGCCGCTCGTCAAACACGGTTTCTTCAATGTCAGAGATGTTGCCCCGGACTTTTTTCACCATCTCAAGCATGTCGTCCACCAGCGCGTCCACGGGGCTGTGGAACAGGTAGCCGGCCGGCCTGCCCATCAGCTCCTGCCTCTGCTTTGGGTCGCCGGCGGCGCACGCCGGGAATATGTCAGACACTGGCTTGAGCTCGTCCTGGTGCACCGTGGCCAGGTAGCCGGCGCCCATAAAGACGGCAAGCTGGCCGCTCCTGACCACGCTCCCGTGTTCGACGACTGGAAAGTGCAGGATTATGAACACGTGGTCTGGGTACCGGTCTATCTTGGGTATCTGGATCTTGGACAGGCAGTCGTCCAGGTTCAGCTCGTGGAAGGGAAAGCTGCGCCCAAGCTCTGCCATCGTGTCACGCGAGGGGTGCGGAATCTCTACCCACACAAACCCGTCGTTTCTGACCACCATCTGATGCTGCTCCCCCATAGAGATCAATTACTCCTTATGTCCAAATGGCGTAAAAAATGCAGCCTGCTGTTTGGCGGTTGGGGGGTGACGGAGTGGGGCCGGGAAGGCAGACGCAGGCCGGCGTGTGGCAAGCGGAACCGGCTTTTGGCACGTCGTCGCCGGACACGCAGACCCCTAGCGGTTCTCCCACTGCCACATCTTTTTCAGCTTGTTCTTGTCAAAGATAAAGAAGCGGTGGTGCCAGAACAGCGTCGCCGCTATTGCCACATAGCTGGCGTTAAAGAAAATGTCCCACACCCATATCTGGCCCTCCAGGCCGGCGGCGGCATGGTAGGCAAAGCCGCTGTCTGCAAGCGCGACGAGCAGCAGGGCAGACGAGAGCAGGGCCCAGGGCGTCGACGTGAACCTGCCCCCCTTCAGGTTCGCAAGCACCAGTATGGCAGGCACGGCCAGCACCCCGTCAAGCACAGGGTAGGCTACAGAGACTGCAAGCCGCATGACATCGCCGGCGCCGCCTCCCTGCACATCTTCCGCAGAAACAGTGGCCGCAGTCGTCGTCGCGACAGCAAGCGAGAGGTACGCCACAAAGGCCGAGTATGCAATAGCCAGCCCGGCGGCAAGCGCGGGCCTGCCCCGGCCAAAAAAGCGGTAAACTCTGACAAGGTGGTAGGCTATCAGCGGGTAGCCGGCAAGCCAGAGAGCGTCTGCTGCCGATGGGAACGGGGTAGAGATGCCAAGGCCCAGCTCATAGTGGGTCCAGAGGAGCTCGGCGGTAAGCCAGAGAACTAGGCCGGCGGCAAGCGCCGCGTGCGCGCTCCCGTAAAGGCCCCGGGTTCCCTGGCGCACAGACACCAGCACGGCAAGCGCGGCTGCGGCCGAGGCTGTGACGTTTATCGTCCAGTTGGTGACAAACGGCCTCTCCTGCCCCACCTCACCTGCAAAGAGCATCAGAAGGCCCATGCCGGCCGCCGCGACCAGAATCGTGGCATACAGCCTCTTGCGCACCGTTTCAGTGTCGGACGCGTCGATCATCATCGGGCTCACTCATTGCGCTTTCTGGGCGACCTCCATGATCCTTGTTATCCTTTCAAGCGCAGGCAGGCCCGGCTCGGCCACCTGCACCTGCAGCCTGCGGGCCATGCTTTTGGCCACCTGGTCAAGTATCACGTCGGCGCCGCCGCCAAGAAGGTCGTGGAGTGCCGCTGCAAACGCCCGCATGTCAAAGTTTTCAGGCGCCATGTGCACGCCGGCCTTGGCCATGTGCCAGACGAGCGACTGCATGGTAGGCTCGCCAAGGCCCGCAAGAACCTCGTGAGAGCACCAGTATGCGGCCGCCTGTGGATTCACATATAACATTCTTACAGGCGCTATAAAAGCAGTCCTGCACCATATGCCTCTCACTTACTTGCCCGCCGGCCGGCCAGCTGGTCGGGGGGCGAGGCAGACGCGGCGGCAGCTGGCTGCGACCGTATAAATAAAGCAAAATGGAAATCTCTCTCACCTGCTTTGTCATCAGGAGTCTCGCCAGCAGTCAAGACAGTTGCAATAGACGTCGATTCGGTCCTTGCAGACGTGATGCTGGTCTGGGCAGACGAGTACAACCGGCGCAGGAACGCTTCGATAACCAAGCAGGACATCACCAGGTGGGACATACCCACCGTGCTCCCGATAACGCCCGACGAGGTCTACAGGTATTTCACGCACGTCTGGAAGAAAAGGTGGCAGGAGATACCGCCCACCGAGCCGGGCATCGGCGCAGTCACAAAGAGGCTGCACAAAAAGGGCTACCGCATATCCATCATCACAAAGCGGGAGAGGCCGACCGCCGCGTACGTTGCCAAGTGGCTGGACGCAAACGGCGTCTATGCAGACGACCTCCTCTTTATCTACGACGCGGTGCCAAAGGCCAGCTACCCTTTTGACATCCTGATAGACGACGCCCCCAAGAACCTGGTCGACATCACGGCCCCCAAGAGCGCGATACTCTTTGACCAGCCGTGGAACCGCGACTTTGACTGGCCGGTGCGCGTCTCCCGCCTGTCAGAGGCCGAGAAGCTACTGCTGTAGCAGCTCTATAAGCGCCCTGTTTATCAGCGCAGACAGCCCCACATACTTTGCAAGGAGCGACGCGGCCGACTCGAGCGCGTCCGGCCCCCTGAACCCCTCGTCGTATTTCATCTCAACCGAGCCCCTGTCCGTCTCCACCACAACGGTCAGGAGGGAATAGTCGCCCAGCCTGTCGTCTTGGCGCTCCACGTACTGCCGCATCTCCACTCTTTTTACTATAAAGCCCCCGACGTTCTGCATCCCTGAAAGAAGCACCTGCGAGCGGACAGGAGGCCCCTTTATCCTCCCCGGCTCGATGTCACTTTTTGTAATCAAGGAACCTTACCCATTCGGGGAACCACAGGCTGTGCTCCGGCATCCCGATCCCCCTTGCAAGGACGGCAGGCGAGTTGTAATAGACCGCGTCTGCGCCAAGCTCCTTTGCAATCAGGCCGTTCAGGGCGTCTATGGACGAGACTTCGCCCACGTACTTGTTGGCAACAAGCTCGCGGTTGTGCGTGTACAGGCCCACCTGGCGCCCGTCAACTGTGGGAACATAGCTTACCACAACGTCGATGCGCCGGGCGCCTGCGTTGCGCAGATAGTATATCGTCTCTCTGGCAGTGGCGCTCGTCTGAATGGTGCCCTGCACCGTGGCGATGTTCCTTCCCTGCACCAGGGGTTGCATGACGAACTTGAGCGAGCGGCCCGTCGTGAGCAGCTTGTTCTTGCTGTCCTGCTCTGAAAAGTCTATCATGTTGTCCGAGTCGTCGTACCTGTCCTTGATGACGCCCTCTGCAAAATCAAACTTGGCCGAGTGCCGGCGGTACTCCAGCCCAAAGCCGAGCGCCATGGGGCGGGTATAGTCCGGCTCTGCATACGCCGAGTCCAGGTCGCGCACGCCCAGGTCGACAGAGAGAAAGTTGGCCTGCTCTCGCCCTATCCCCTTGCGGATGGAGTAGATGCTCTTGCCGCCCAGTGTGGCGACGACGTTTGACTCTCTGATGAACTCGAACGGGTCCATCATCAGCTTGGAGTCGTGGCTCGTTGCGGCGACCTGTATGCCATCGCCACTGTTGTTGTTGCCGTTGTTTTTTTTGTTGTTGCCGCTGCCGCCACCGCTCATGCGTAGTAGCTGGCCCGGCCTTACTTCTGAAAACTCCATGTCAGGCAGAGAGGTCCTAAGCGAGTTTTCAGAGGCAATGATGCTTATCGCCCCGTCTTTGCGTGATGCGGCGACAAGCGGCTTGAAGCCGGTGCTGTCCCGGTAGGCAAAGATGTCGCCACCGCCACCACCGTTGTTGTCGTTGTCTGGCAGCCTGACCACCAGATTGCCGCGCAAATGCCTGTCGAGGAACTCGACTGCCCTCTCAGGGTTTTTTGAGAGAAGTGACGTAAAGATGTAATAGATTTTAAAGAGCGAGTCCGAGTCGCGCGCCGGGCCTACAAACGGGTGCAGATGCAGCTTCTCCGTGTCGACGAAAAAGCCGTCAAAGGCGGCCTGCATGCTGTTCATGCTCGGGAATGGCGGCGACCTCTTTAGCAGGTGGCCGATGCCGGAGGCGCCGGCCAGCTTTTCCCTGCTGGCCATCTTCAGTATCACCTCGTCTGAGGGCAGCGAACCTTCGGCGCCTATCGACTTGGGGCCGACCATCATCTTCCAGTACGCCTTGCCGCGGTGCTGGAGCATCCGCATGGCGTGGGCAAGATAATAGATCACCGCCTTGTTGGACTCGTGCCCGTGGTTGTAGATGGCCACAATGCCTGCCATAGGATATGATAGCAATAGAGCTGGCGCGGCGTTTAGATAAAAATCTTGTCAGCTGTTATTTTTAACAGAGGCGTCCGGCGGCGGGGACACCTGCCGCTCCTGCTCGTACCTCGATATTTCGCCCCCGTACTGGAGCGTCAGGCCGATGCTGTCCAGCCCTTCAAGCAGCAATTTTTTCCGGAAAGGGTCTACCTCAAAATGCATGGTCTTGCCTCCGGCGCTCACGGTCTGCCTGGCAAGGTCGATCTCGATCTCTAGCTGGTCGCTGTTTTCAAACAAATAGTCGACCTCCTGCGGCGCCAGCCTGACCGGGAGGATGCCGTTCTTGAAGCAGTTGCTGTAGAATATGTCTGCAAAGGAAGGCGCAATGACTGCCCTAAAGCCAAAGTCAAGCAGCGCCCACGCGGCGTGCTCCCTTGAACTGCCGGAGCCAAAGTTGTCCCGGGCAAGCAGTATCTTTCTTCCAGCATATTTGGGGTCGTTGAGCACGAAATCTGGCCTCGGTTTTCCGCTGGAATCAAAGCGCCAGTCGTAGAACAGGTACTGGCCAAAGCCCACCCTGCTGACCAGCTTTAAAAACTGCTTGGGCACTATCTGGTCGGTGTCGACGTTCACCCTGTCAAGGGGCACCACCCTGCTCTTTAGCACGGTAAAGGGCTCCATCCTCTCTAGAGCCACTCCCTTACGTCGACGAAACGGCCCTTTATCGCCGCGGCTGCCGCCATCACGGGGCTGACAAGGTGCGTCCTGCCCCCAGACCCCTGGCGGCCCTCAAAGTTGCGGTTTGAGGTGCTTGCGCAGCGCTCGCCCGGCGCCAGGATGTCAGGGTTCATGCCAAGGCACATGCTGCAGCCTGATTCGCGCCACTCAAAGCCGGCTTCCCGAAACACGCGGTCAAGCCCCATCCGCTCGGCCGCGGCCTTGACCTGCTGTGAGCCTGGCACCACCATCGCCCGCACTTCCGGCGACACCTTGCGGCCCTTGACCACAAGGGCCGCCTCCACCAGGTCTTCAAGGCGGGAGTTGGTGCACGAGCCTATAAAGACGCGGTCTAGTTTGATGTCTGTCATGTGCGTGCCGGGTTCAAGCGCCATGTATTCTAGCGCGCGCACTGCCGCCTTGCGCTCGTTCTCGTTACCCCCGGCAAACTCGTCAGGGTGCGGCACTGCCTCGTCCACCCCTGCGACCATCCCGGGGTTTGTGCCCCAGCTGACCTGCGGGGCCAGCGAGCCCACGTCAAACGTTATCGATTTGTCGAATCTGGCGTTTGCGTCCGTCGCAAGCTCTTTCCAGCGCGCAACCGCCCTTTCAAACTCTTCCCCCTTGGGGGCAAACCGCCTGCCCCGCACATAGTCAAACGTCTTTTCGTCCGGGGCGACAAGGCCGGCCCTTGCGCCTCCTTCGATGGACATGTTGCAGATCGTCATGCGGTTTTCCATCGAAAGCTCTGAAATGGCCTGCCCGCGGTATTCAAACACAGAGCCGGTGCCGCCTGCCGTCCCTATCGTGCGTATCAGGTAGAGCACCATGTCCTTTGCCGTGACTGCGTGGGGGTTCCTCCGCCTGCCTTCAAAGTTCACGGCGTACGTCTTGGGCTTGTCAAGCCACAGGGTCTGCGTGGCAAGCACGTGCTCGACTTCGCTTGTACCAATGCCCAGAGCAAACGCGCCGAACGCCCCGTGCGTGGAGGTGTGGCTGTCGCCGCAGACTATGGTGGTGCCCGGGAGCGTGAGGCCAAGCTCCGGCCCTATCACGTGCACGATGCCCTGGTCGGGGCTGTGCATATCGTAGAGCGTAATGCCAAACTCTTTGCAGTTCTCTGCAAGGACGCGTATCTGGGTTTCAGAGATGTTGTCCACGATGGGGAGCGAGCGGTCGCTTGTGGGCACGTTGTGATCCATTGTAGCAAAAGTGAGATCCGGCCGGCGCACGCGGCGCTTGTTGATGCGCAGCCCGTCAAACGCCTGGGGCGACGTGACTTCGTGCACCAGGTGGCGGTCAACATACAAAAGAGACGGCCCGTTTTCTTCCCTTGGCGGGACTACTACGTGGCTGTCCCATATCTTTTCAAACACGGTCCTCGGCTGGCTGCCGCTACTGCTGTCGTTATCGGCCAATCCGTGCAGAAATTGCACGGAGGACAATATAAAACGAGCAGATAGGTTTAAGTCAGGTCGGGGCGCTTTTCTCCGTCAGAGATGCATCCTCATGATAACCGTTACCCGGAATATATCGCTGAACAGATAAAGAAGGGAACCACTACCTGCGCCCTCACCTGCAAGGACGGGGTGGTGCTTGCGGCAGACACCAGAGCGAGCGCCGGCCTGTTCATCGCAGACAGGCACGTGATGAAGATCCAGAGGATAGACAACCACCTCGGCCTCACCATCGCAGGCGGTGTCGCAGACGCACAGAACCTTGTGGACACGATGCGCTACAACGCCAACATTTACAGGCTGCAGAACAAGGAGCCGATACCGGTCAAGTCTGCTGCCAGGCTCTGCTCCAACATTCTGTTCAACAACCGCTACTTTCCGTATTACGTGCAGTTGATAATGGCAGGGTTCACCCGGAAGGAGGGCGCCCAGATCTACAACCTGGACCTCTTTGGCTCGATGTCGACTGAAAAGTTCATCTCGACAGGCTCCGGCTCGCCGGTGGCATACGGCTACTTGGAATCAGAATACCGCGAGGGCCTGAGCGTCAACGAGGCGTACAAAGTCGCAATGCACGCCATCGCCGCCGCAATACGCAGGAACGCAGGAACAGGCGACAACATCAACGTAGTCATCATAGACAAGGACGGGTACCGCGAGCTGCCAAAAGAGCAGAAAGCGGCTGTGGGTGTCGTCTTTTAGAGAACAGGCGCGGCCGCCTTCCCCGTACGCATGTGCCTGCCGCCTAGCCTGCGCCTGATCGCGGTAGCGGCCAGGCGCCTTTCTTTAAAATTTAACGAGCGTCAAGTACAGGCGGTGCCGCCGCGCCGGACGCTAGCCAGATAAAAAAGAGGATTTCTCCTCTTTCTTTCAGGCGTTCCTATTCTCGTCAGGCGCAAAGCTGCTCCTGCTGTTGAGCCAGTCTGCAAAGCGCCTGTCCCAGTCGTACGCCTGCTTTTCAAACTTGATGTCGCCGTACGCGGCCACCGAATCAAACTGCTCCTTTATGAGGTTCCAAAGGTAGTTGCCGACGTACACCGCAGCAAAGACCACCTGGCCGTGCTTGCGGTACTGCATAGTATGCACAAACTCGTGGAACATTGCAGAGATGTCGCTCACGGTGCGCTTGGGCCTGCTGCCGAAATATATGCGATCTTCAAAAGTTATGGCGCCGGCATTCTGGTTCGACGTCCCCCCGATCCGGGGCATGTTGGCATTGTAGTACCAGGTCACTGTGCTGTACTTTTTGCTGTAGGGAAAGTTCGGGTGGCTTGCGATGAATTCATTGAACAGATCCAGAGTCGACTGTGCAGGAGTGAACCTGCTGCTTCCCTTCTTGACGACTGCCTCCACAGAGTCGGCGATTGCCTTGATCAAGAGCCCGAGTTTGCCCAGCTTTGTCGCAGTCGCCTTGCCGGGGAGGAGCAGGAAGGCGACCAGATCCAGAATCACCTTGACCGGAACCCCTGTCCGGTCCTGAAGGTTGTTCAGCTCGTCCTTTATTTTTTCAATGGTTTCTGCCAGTGTCATTTAAGCAGCGTCCGGGTAGAGGATATTTCTATATAAGACTTCTCTACCGCGTAAACAGGTGTCTTACTTTCTTTTTCTCTTTCCCACTTAACCTGCAGATGTTATCTCTTTCATGAACAGGCTTGAATCCATCTTGGAAAAGGCAGACAGGTCTATCTTGGCCCCGGGCCGCATTATTTCCCTTATGCGCCTGCCGGCCCCTTCTTCCTCCCACCAGTCCTCGCCAAACGTGTCCTGCAGGTGCCGTTCAAGCTCTGCCGCCCTCACTGCGGCAAGCAGGTACGACGGCACGTACATTATGGCGTCAGGCAGGATGTGGTGGAGCATCCAGTATTCGCCGGGGATGTCAAGCCCTGTGTACTGCCGGGCAAGCCGGGCGTACAGCTTGCTTGCCCCGTCCATTGAAAGGCGCCGACGCCAGAACTCGGCCTTCATCAGCGAGTTTGCAGTGTAAAACGTGACAAAGTACAGCTCCATGAAATTGTTCCTCGCCTGCAACTCGTCGAGCACCTTGTCATCATCATCATCGGCGGCGGTCACGCCAAGCGACTTTTTCAAATAGCGCCGGTTCTTGGTGAGGCGCTCTAAAAAGATGGAAAAGATCTCGGCGACCCCCATCGGGAAACCGTACCTGTCCCAGTACTCTGCCGCAGGGTCTATCGACGTGGCGTGGGTGGCGTGGCCCATCTCGTGGTAGCAGCCCTGCAGGTCAAAGTACGGGCTCTCGCTCTTGTACAGGACGCGCACGTCGTTTGGCACATGGACGAAAAAGCAGATCGGCGAGGGGTACTTGTCCTTCCTGTCTTTTGTGTCAAAGTGGATCCGGGAAAGGTCAAAGCCCATGGCCGCAAGCGTCCTTTTTACCTGCGCCGGCGGGTCAATGTGCGCAAAGTGCTTTTCAAGGTCCGAATACACGCGGTTTCTGAAAAAATAAAAGTCGTCATAGTACTCGGCAGGCCGGCCCAGGACTTTGCCAGACATCTCTGCAAGCGCCCTCTGGAAAGGCTTTTTCGCCTGGCCGCCCATCCCCTTTACAAAATCCATCAATTGCGAGTACGACAGCCCTTCGTTCTCCAGATAGCCGTCAAGGGGGCCAAGCCTCTTTTTGCCGCCGCTGCCACCAGAGTGCTCGGAATACGCCTTTGCGATGGCGTCAAAGCGCGCCTCTATCACGGGCGACAGGTAGCTGGTCTTGCGAACAAACTCGTCGTATACTTGTTTGCGCTTTCTTTCGTCCTTTTCTGCGCTGTTGAACTGGCGCCACGAGCTCCAGTTGACAGGCGAGCCGGCAAACTTTGCTTTTGAAGAGACCACCTTTTTGTTGCGCAGGCTGTAAAGTTTCAGCTCAAGCGCCTTTGTCGACGAGTCGGCTATGGCCTCTATAGAAGACAGGTACAGCTCGCGGGGCTCTTTGAAATTCTCAAGAAACAGCTGCGCGCTGGCGCTCTTTAGCTCGGCCAGCCTCTTTATCACCTGCTCGCTGTACGCAAGGCCGGCGTACTGCTTGAAGCGCTCGTCCGATTCGGCGACATAGATCCGCTCGTCAAGCTGGCACCATTGCTGGAGGTTCATGTTGTCTTTCTTGCAAGAGGCTTGCAGCGCCAGATGTTAAAAATGTTATAATCGCGTCTTGTGTGCACGGCTGCATGCACGGGGCTAGAAAGCACACGTGGTTTCAGTTACCGCCAAGATAGAGGGCAAGAGCCTGATAATAGAGCCTGGCGGCAAGGTCGCCAAATTTGCCTCGCTAAGGAGAAGGATGGAGGTCCCCCTTGCGTCGATAAAGAGCGTCAGCACGGCAAGGGTCGAGAAAATAAAGGGCACAAGGATAGGAGGGACCTCGCTTCCACCGCGCTACTACGCCGGCCACTTTTACGATTTTACAGAGGAGGACAGGGGCAGGATATTTTACGCGCTTTCAAACCGCGACAAGTGCGTGACGCTAGAGCTTGACAACATTGCATACAAAAGGGTGATTGTGCAGGTGAGGACAAAGCACAGACAGCAGAGCCATGGTAAGGCGGGTGCTTGGAGACCAGAGTATTTAACGTTTTGTCCAAACGGTAGGATCAATCCTTTTATTCTAAGCATACCATATACAAGACAGGCTCGGATGACCAGCTTGAGCGTAGCAAAGACGATGAGCATCGTCGTTGCGGTTTTCACTGCCCTCACCCTCACCCACGCAGCTTTTGTAGACTACCGCTCTGCTTCTGAAAGGGCCGAAGTGAAGCAGATCGGGCAGATGCAGTATCTGCAGGCGCGCAAGTTCGGCATAGAGACGACGGCAACAACAACGATAATGCTCGGCAGAGACTGCTGGCGGGGCGTGGTGCGCCAAAAGTGGACCGAAAGCGGCCTTGAATGCAGCGCCTTTGAGCTCCTAGTCAGGATGCGCGGCGGGCCCACAAGGGCCAGGCTTTTAGAGCTGCTGGCAAAAGAACCACGGAACAAGCTGCAGCTGGCAAAAGAGGTCGGGATGGACTGGAAGGCAGTCGACAGGCATGTGGACATGCTGACGCGGTGCTGCCTGGTGCAGGTTTGCGCGGTTGCAGGCACGTGCACAGTCTACTCGATAACCGAAAAGGGAAGGCGGGCCCTGGCGATAATAAAGGGCTCTGAAAGCATCAGTAGCAACGCCACCTGCTAAGACAGAGATTGTAAAATAAAAGCGAAAAAGAGAGAGATAGAGAAGTGCTTTTACGCACCGGCCATGCCGTTGCGCAGTTCCACTCCGCGGTGGTCGTCGTTTGCCATCGCGGCCTCCCTGTGCATCTCTGACAGGGCGCAGCCCATCTGTGCCTCTGGCTTGCCGCGCCTCATCAGGCCCCTGTAGAGGCCCGCTTCAAGCGTCTGGCCGTGGGCCTTCTCCCACTCTTCGACAGGGATGGAATACTTCTTTTGTATCCTGTCCCTGTACCACTCCGGGATGACGTTGAAGGCGCAGAAGGGTATGATCCTCAGGTCTGGCGTCAGGTAGTGGATGTCGCACCTCTGGAGGCGCTCCAGGTCCTCGTTGTACTTGTCCTGGAAATGCATCATGCCAAGGAAGAGCGACCTCACGTGCCAGTTGCCGACCGAGTCAAAGTTGCGCTTGAGCAGTATGCTCGAGAACATCTTGGCAAGGTCGAGGCCGTGCGGCTGCTTGTCCTTGTCCACAAAGGTCTTTAGTTTGCGGACGACTTCAAGCATGGTCCAGTACCTGTTGGCGCCGGACTTGATCTCGTCAGCCTTTTCTTCAAAGTATTCCAGCACGCCCTTGATGTCCACAAACGAGGTGAGCGGAGTCAGCTTCCTTGTCTGCACGTCCTCAAAGACGTAGGTGCCTGCGCCGCATGCAAAGTGTATCGACAGCTCGTACTTGGGCTTTTTGCTGAACGCCTCGATGATGCTGGTCATGGGCATGCACGAGGGCACCGGGAACCAGGCGTCCCTGCTTATCTCGCCGTTCGTCTGCTCCTCGATGCGCTCGATGCAGTCAGGGATGGTGATGCGGTATTTCTCGCGCTCTTTCTTGCCCATCCTGCCAGTCAGCGACACCGGCTGGAAGTTGACTGCGTGCACCACGTCCATGTTCTTTTGCGCAAAGCGTATGATGCCGCCCAGCTCGTGATCGTTTATCGACTTTATCACGGTCGGGACGAACACGACTGTCATGCCGCACTTGCGTGCAGATTCCAGCGTGTATGGGATCTCCCAGTGGTTCTTGGGGTTCGTCCGGGGCGTGACGCCGTCAAAAGAGAGATAGAGGTTGTTGACGCCGCTGTTGCGGACCTGCCTCATGGTCTCTGGCGACATGGCCAGCTTTATTCCGTTGGTGTTGAGCTGGACGTGGTCGACGCCCTCCTCCTTCATTATTTTTATCAGCTCTGTGATGTCGTCGCGGAGCATCGGCTCGCCGCCTGTGATCTGGATAGAGTTGCCGGCTATCGGCTTTTCCGCCTTGAGCGTCTTCATCATGGCCCTTACCTGCTCGTGGTTTGGCTCGTAGAGGTAAGCGCCCTCCAGTCCCTTCTTGACGTAAAAGAAGCAGTACCAGCACGTCAGGTCGCACCTGTTGGTGATTATCATGTTGGAGAGGCCAGAGTGCGAAAGGTGGTTGGTGCACAGGCCGCAGTTGTTTGGGCAGGCGCACTTGTCTATCATCACGTTTGGAGCTTGGGCGCCCTTGCCATCCATCCAGTACGTGCTGAACTTTTTGTACATTTCATAAGAGCCGAAATAGAGCTCTTCCGTCTCGCCGTGGGTCGGGCAGGTCTTGCTCATAAACACCTTGCCGTCTCTTTCAAATACCTCGGCGTCAAGTATCATGTTGCAGTCGGGGCAGATGCTCTGCGTGAACCTGATTGTTTTCCTCGCCGCAACATTCTTGCTACTTACGTTGGAGATCTGGATTAGCTCCATACTAGTTTCTTAGTTGAAGCGTTCCATTTTTTATATATAAAGATAACGTACCGATTACTACGGTGATTAGTGTAGAGCCACTATAAGGCAATTGCTCTCATTTCAAGGGGCAAAAGTCACCTGATAGCAGGCCGGCGGCTCTGCTTTTTCCTTGCCCTGAAATAGGCGACTGCGACTGCTATCGTATAGGTAGGCAGCAGGTCCACGAGCGGGATGAACTCGAGCAGGCCGGCGACAGAGAACCTGCCTATCAGCCTATACAGAATCGGCAGTGTGGCCGCGTCTATGGCGTCGCCTATTATCGGCAGTGCCCCAAGCGGCGTATAGTCCAGCAGGTCAGAGATCGCGGCAACTGCAAACGCAACGTAATAGCGCCGCTGCCACATGGTTATTCTATGAAAAGATAATCAAAAAGACTAAGGGTACATATATAACGGCGTAATAAAAGACCCGTATTGAGCATCAGCGACAGGTCGAGGAAGGCCATGGAAGACCTTGGCCTGACAGGCTACGAGATACGCGTCTACACCTCTCTTTTAGAGTCTGGCGCCATGACTGCTGCAGACATTAGCAAAAAGTCCGGCGTGCCTTATTCCAAGATCTATGAAGTCCTCAACAGCCTCGAAGACAAGGGCTGGCTCGAGTCGGACAGCTCACGCCCGCAGCAGTTCTTTCCTAGGTCGCCTTCGACTGCGCTTGAGGCCATGAGGATGAGGAGCGAGAACAACTTTAGAGAGAGCCAGGCTGCCATTGTGAGCGAGCTGATGCCCATGTACACGAAGAGCGGCATTAAAGAAAAGCCAGAGATATGGGTTGTCAGGGGCATCTATAACATCGCTGCCAAGGTCAACGAGATAGTGCAAAACTGCCAGCACGAGTTGCTTGTCGCGCTGCCAAGCGTGGCAGAGCAGATAGCCAAGCCGATGCAGCCCATACTGCGCACCGTCCACGAGAGAGGGGTAAAGATAATCGTGCTCACGTCTGAAGAGACTGGCGCCGAGACGGTCAGGGCGCTTTCAAGGGTGGCAGACGTAAGGCTGAAAAACAGCATGTTCGGAGGTGGCGTAATCGCAGACGGCAAGCACGTCCTGATACTGCTTGGCGAGAGCATGGGCGAAAACGGCATGGTCGAGCCTATTGCGATATGGGCGGACCACGCGGCTCTTGCCGGCTTTGCCAAGGACTATTTCCAGTACCTCTGGGCAGACGCCAAGGTCCGCAACAAAAAAGACAAAGGTTAATAACATTTCAGCCTAACTAGCTGCGCCTTTGGAGTCCGCGATCAGCAGGAGAAAGAGCGACGACGAGGAGCTTTTCATCGGTACGGCCGAGTCGGAGCACGTCGAGATGTACCTCAAGGCCATATGGTACATACGCGAGAAGGGCGAGGAGGTCAAGGTCAGCTCCATCGCCAAGCTCCTGAACGTCACGCAGCCGTCCGTTGTCCAGATGCTGCGCAAGCTCGACGCAAGCAAGCTGGTCAACTATGGCAAGGGATCGGTTGCCCTCACCGACGAGGGTGACAGGATAGGCAAGCAGATGATAAGGAATACCAGACTCCTCGAAGTGCTGATGAAGGACGCCTTGAAGATAGAGATAGACGAGGAGATGGTCTGCGGCATAGAGCACCACATGAAGAACATCTTTACGGACGCGCTCTGCACGTTGTTAAAGCACCCGCGCCAGTGCCCGCACGGCCACGACATACCCCGCGGCAGATGTTGCAGCAACACCTAGAGGTTTTTTTACCGCAGGCGACAAGCACAAGGGCGCGGACGGGCAGCCGATGACGTGACTAGCCCTACTGACTCGGTGAGGAGGATCTTGAGTTTGGAGTTTGCCCGTCCGCCTTTTTACCGCATTGACACGGCAATGGCGCAAAAATATTCTCACAAGCTTGATAAATGACTAGATGTCTTTGATAATTGGCGTGGTTCAGATAGAAACTACTTGTTCTCTAGAGAGTTTCAGGCAATTCATCATCATAAGCACGTGCCGCTCGTTTATACCCGAGAGCTATTTGCGCGATTACGAGGTGTTCCCTGAGCGAGAGGAAGGGCCGGGCGCAATCTATATCGAGGCGGCCGACAAGGTCACGCTGAAAAAGATACGCGAGATGACCTTTGTCAACGCCAAAGAGATTCTCGGCATCATATATTCGTCCAAGTCGGGCAACACCCAGCTGAAATGGAGGCAGAACCGCAGGCGCACGGGCAAGGTGCAGGGCACGGCGTCGGCAAACGCGCTTGTCAACCTGGTAGAGTCGGGCGTCCTTACGCAAGAGTGGGTGGACAAGTACATCCAGTCGACCGCAGCTGCCGCTCCGCAGGAAGGGCATGCGGCAGCAGCAGCTGAGGAAGGCAAGGAAAACGCCGCCCCGCCAGCATGATAGTAAAGCAGAGCACGGTGTCAAACAACGCGTATTTTGTCATCCCCGAAGACTCGGACGACCTTTTCACGCTGCGCAGGGTGATAGAGCCGGGCGACTATGTGATTGCAGACACCACCAGGGCGGTCAAGCAGGAGAAAGAGTATGGCAGGCCAGACAGGGGCGAGCGGGTCAAGGTACGGCTGTCCATAAAGGTGGACAGGATAGAGCTGGATTCGACGGTCGACAGGCTCAGGATAGCAGGCAACATCACCAACACGGACAACGAGCTGGTCTCGAGGGGCACGCACCACGCCCTCACGGTGCAGGCCGGCGACATGATAACCATAGACAAAGACAGGAAATGGCAGGAAGTCGAGCTAAAGCTTTTGAGAAAGTCAGGGGACGGCTCGACCCCGTTTGTGCTGGTCGCAATAGACACCCAGGAGGCAGCCGTGGCAAGGGTTACAGGCACCCACGTCAAGGTGATACCCAACATCTATTCGGGCCAGAGCGGCAAGCGGTACGCCACTTCTGCCAAGGGCCAGAACCTCGACACGTTCTTTTCAGACACTGCCAAGACCGTGGCTTCGGTGCTCGGGGAAAACGACAGGATAATAATATTCGGGCCAGGCGAGACGCGCAGGCGCTTTTACAACGCGCTTGAAAAGAACGGCGTGCCAAAAGAGCGTGCAAGGGTCGTCGACGGCGTCGACGTGGCAGGCGAGGACGGCGTGTTTGTGTTTTTGCGCTCGGCGCAGGCGAAAGAGGCGATGGGCGAGAGCAAGCTTGCGACGGTGTCGTCGCTCCTCGACCAGGTGATGCATATGGTGAGAAAGGGCGAGAACAGGTTTGCCATGGGCCTCAAAGACATCTCGGCAGCAGCCAGCGCCAAGGCCGTCGAGTCGGTGGTCTTTTCTGATTCGGTCTTCAGGTCGGCAGACGAGGCCGAGGTGGTCAAGCTTCTCAACGCGGTCGAGGCGCAGGGCGCCAGGACGTATGCAGTCGACTCGTCGACAGACATTGGGCTGCGGGTCTCATCGCTTGGCGGCATGGTTGCGCTTCTTCGCTACGCGCTGCGCTGAGCTTGCAAGCCACGACAGGTACGGCCGGGACACGTCGCTCATCTTTATCTCTACGATTTCTGGCACCTCGTAAGGGTGGGCCCGGGCAAGCTCTTTTTTGAGCTCGGCGGCCGACTCTTTGGTGGTTTTGAAAAACGCAATGTACTCCTCCTGGTCTTCCACCCTGCCCTTCCACGCATAGATCGACCGCACAGGGGCAAGGTTGACGCAGGCGCACAGCCCCTTTTCCACCATCCGCCTCCCGATGTCAGACGCAGGCGCCTCGCCTGAGAAGGTAGAGATGACGATGACTGCCTTGGCCTTGCCCATTTGTTTGTTGTATTTATCACGCAAGGGCGAAGTATTTAATCTTGCACCAGCGTCTCGCAGAGCGGGTTTGCCTTTATCAGGATGAGGTCGTCGCTTTTAGAGTTCTTGGACGCCACTTTTTCAAAGTCGGCCTTGGAGCAGGCTATCACCACGGTGGTCTTGTCCGTGTGGTACAGGTCGAACGTGGGCCCCTGGTGGCGCTCCACGTCGCCGATGTAGTCGCGCACCTTTGTCTCCAGGGCCGAGAGGAGGTCGAGCTTGTCGCCCCGCATCTCGTGCGGGTCGAGCGTCCAGGCTATGGCCACCTTGGTCCGGCTGGCCTTCAGGTCGCGCTTTTTCAGCGTGGCGCGCACCTGGTCGATAAGATGCTTGACATAACCCTCGATGCCCCGCACGCTCCCGTTCACCAGGTACATCAGGGGGCCGGCGCCGTCAAGCGACGCGCCTATCATGCGCAAGTCATAGAGCCCGGACGTCACGTCGTCTATGTAAAGGTCGGAAAACGTGCCATGCATGAGCTCGCCTGCCGGCACCTGGCTGTCTGCCGCCCTCTTGCACACCTCGAGTATGCTTGCCATGCCAGAGTAGTGGGAGAGCGTGCGTATGACGTGGCCCAGCTCGGCCGAGTTCACGTCCACAAAGGTCACCCTGCGCCGGCCGCTGCCGTCGTCCTGCTGCTGCAGCATCCTGGCAAGGTTGTTGTCGACCTGTTGCTGCTGCCGCGGCCGGGCGGCGCCCACCACGGTCTCGGTCCCCGTCGCCACCAGGCTTGAAGGCATGTAATAGTACTTGAAGTCTGACTCGACTGACATGCCGGTCACGTGCTCGACAAGGGCAACGTTCTCGCTGTTGCCCCCCACGCCGGTGGGCAGCATGTAAATTATCGAGGAGCCTTTTTTGAGCGCCTTTACCGCGTCGCGGAACTTGGTCGCCACGTCGGCCTTGACGTCCGGCCCGACCTTGCGTATGCGTGGCGCAAAAAACAGGTATTGCGAGCTCCCTACCGCAACGTCCATGGGCTCCAGGCCGAGCAGGGGCTCGTCTTCCACAAGCGAGCTTACGTCCGGATAGGTCCTTGCAATGTCGGGCTTGAGCGATATGGCGTTTCTGAGGGATTCGTCTATGAGCGAGACCCTGGCCCCCTTGACTGCCATGGACGAGGCGACACGATAACCTTCGGTTGAAAGACCGTACACCGCGGCCGATATGGCCACCGGCGATGACGACGACGCCGATGATGATGACGATGCTCCTCCCCCACTCAAAGTATAGACTATGCTCCCCCGCTCTACCCGCTATATACTCGTTGCCGGTGCTTAAAGAAAAGGTTTTACCACTGGCAGAGAGACAACAACCGGCGCTTGAGGATATGGTTTGACGTCCTGACCCCAAAGCAGGTCATGTTCTTCCGCAGGGCGCAGGAGCTCTTGAGGGAATCCGGCCACGAGGTCCTGTCCACTTCCCGCCAGTACAGGGAGGCAGTCGAGCTGGCAAGGATAAAGAGGGTGCCGCTGACCATAGTCGGCAGGCACGGCGGCGCGGACAGGTACGGCAAGCTGGTCGCAGGCGCGCAGCGCATAGCCGAGCTTGCAGACGTCGTGCACAGGTTTTCCCCAGACGTGGCAGTCACCTTCTCGTCGCCGGAAGGCGCAAGGGTGGCGTTTGGGCTCGGAATCAGGCACGTCGGCTTTAACGACTCGCCCCACGCAGAGGCGGTGGCAAGGCTGACTGTGCCCCTGATGAGCAGGCTGCTGTGCCCCTGGGTGATACCCTACCACGCATGGACGCGCTATGGCATTTCAAAGAGCAACATTTCCAGGTACAGGGCGCTCGACCCCGCCGCCTGGCTCAAGCACGAGAGGCAAAAAATAATACAACAACAGCCTGCTGCAGCCAACCTTGGCAGGCAGACGCCAAAAAAGAAAAAGGTGCTCATAAGGCTCGAAGAGAGCAAGGCGTCCTACATCGCCGACAAAAAGGCCACAAGCACGGCGCTTGTGGACGCGGCAGTCAAAGAGCTTGCCGGCGACGCAGTAGACATACTGCTGCTGTGCAGGTACGGCGACCAGATAGACTATGCAAAGGAGCGCTACGGCGAGCTGGCAGAAGTCGCAGAGGAGGTGTTTGACGGCGTGCCGCTCATCCAGTCGGCAGACCTGTTCATAGGGGCAGGAGGCACGATGAGCGCCGAGTCAGCCCTGCTTGGCGTCCCCACCATCTCCATAGCCCCTGTCGGGTATTACGTCGAGGAATACCTTGCAAGGGCGGGGCTCGTCGCAAAGACGCGCAACCCCGGCGCGCTCGTACGGCTTGCCAGAAAGATGCTCACAGACGAGGCGCACAGGTCAAAGATACGCAAAAAGGCGGCCAGGGTCCTGGCGCGGATGGACGATCCGACTGACAGCATCATCTCTGCGGCAACATCGTCAGCACCGTCAAAAACGGCGCGGTAGTGTCGCGCCCCGGCTGCTGCGATTAATAAGATTATAAAGACCGAAAAGAGAGTGGAGTTACGCCCGGAAGCCCGGTGGAGGAATAAATCTGTGCGTGTGTATATATGCACACGAGTATATTATTCCGCCGAATGTAGTGGCCAAGCATAGGGGCCTTTGGAGCCCTTGACCCCAGTTCGAATCTGGGCCGGGCTACCATTTCCTTACATGAAAAGAAGCAATATTCTTGCTCCTTTTGAGCAAACAAGCAGGAATAAACCTTGTTGCATTTTTGCGGGCGCAGGAAATCACAGTTCCGGTTCGAACTGCCTCTCATCCCGTCGTTGCGGTTTTTCCGCCTTTTATCCTCTGGAGCTGGTATGTTATGTTGGGTAACAGAGACTATGCAAGGCTGATAATATCGGCACTGGCTGAGGCAAGCTTAAGTCAGCCCAGGATATCGTCAATGCTACCAGCCTTGAAAGAAGCAAGGTATGGACCGCACTATCTAAACTGTGGAGGGCGGGTGTTGTTATGCGTACGGACAAACCAATATCAGAAAATTGCAAAAGGTTCAGAGGCAGGCGCGGTGCAACAAGTAACACTAGGCTGTATCATCTGTACGTATTGAATGGAGACAGTGCTGGGCAGCAAGATTGCTGCATTAATGGTCACAGGTTTGTGAGATTCAGCACCGAGTATTCAGACAAGAGGGGCAGCAAGGGGGAGAAGAGCAAGGCACGGCTGATTTTGAACTTCCTCAAAGAGAACTCAGGCAGGGCGTTCTATTCTACCGAGATATGAGAACTTGGCAAATCTGCAGACGCTGTTATTACGTACGGCATTTCTGCGGAGCATACTTGCCGAATACTTTCAATCTCGAGCTCCGGTAACAGAAGCTCAAAGATGTAGTCCCTCTGGGCCCGCTCCTACTTAGGGTTCGAGCCCCGGCTTGACCGGGTATCGCTTTTCAATTTGGTTGCTTAAAGCATTAGTAACCATTCTTGTTCAGTATCCTCTTAAAGAGGAAGAGGATGATTGCAGCTACAAATAATCATTCTATTACGGTAAATTCTTTTTCACTTGACGAGGTGACACCGTCGATCAATCCTTTATGTGTAATCATTACCTTGTATGTGCCAGTTTGATCTAAGCTGAGGCTAAACTGTCTTTCGTCACGGGGAATGTCGTACATAAAGAACATACGAATGTCCGCCCCGCATACCGGAGTCTCATAATAAACTTCATGTTTAAAGTCAGGTCTGCTAACGCCAACGACGGATACTTGAGTATCAGCGCACTGCCTGGCAAACCCGCTGATCGTTGCTGAAAATGTTATTTCTTCGTTAGTGCGATAACTGTCTTTGAGACCTTTGATATCTATGTTGACAAAACTGAAGACCGGCAAGAAAATCATCAGCAGCATTATTCCGACCGCTGTCGATGCAGCTATTATTGCCGTGGAGCGACGTGTTACGAGCATATAGATATTCCGCATTCTTAATAAAAAAAAGATAGTGGAGGATGAATCCTCCCTTTAGGTGTATGACCGCATCCTGTCGTAGTACTCGCTTACGCTGTAGTTCGAAAGAGGGTTGGAAGAGTTGTCAGTCCATACGCCTGTCCCGAAATACATCGTGTTGTAGGTGTTCCAGTTTATTCCAGAAGTGAACCTGGCAGATCCCAGATAGGTTGGTGGCGTGCTCCCTCCGCCGTCGTCTTGGTATGCGTATACTGCGGCTGTCGTGAGCCCTGTGGTAGACTGTTCAGCGACGACTTCGAGGAAATACCTGGTCGTGGTGGACGGTGTCCCGCTCCATATCGTGGTTGTCGTCACTCCGCCACCCGTGTTGACGTAGGATGCTTTTATTCCGTCATTGTCTAGCTCGATTGTCACCATCCTATTTGTAGGATCTGCAACATTACTGCCAGAGTGTATTCCGAGAGAGAATCGGTAGTTAGTTGTCGGCGTGACTTTTGCCATCATCAGAACCGAACCGACGGAAGGCATACTTTGGCCGGTCGCAAACTGACTTGCAAATGCCCGATGGGTGCCCGCCACCGTGATTCTCTCGGTCATTGGCAGAGCTGCATTGCTACTACTGCAAGTTCCACTCCAGGTTATAGAACCTCCACTACTATTGAAGGGTGTACATGTCGGCGTATACGCTATCCCTCCACCGTACAAGCTGATGCTCTGTAGACCTCGGATCTCGTCCAGTGTGGGCACGAATATGCTGTATGTGTCGAAGAATGCGATAGTAGAATACATCAAAGTCCTTGAATTTGATGTATGGGCGAGTCCTACGGCATGCCCCAGTTCATGTGCTGCAACGGCCTGTCTCTTCTCCATACCTTCTCCGTTTAGAAGGGCTGTGTTCAGAGTAATCGTAGAGGTGTTCAGGTTTCCGGTACCGGGATCGCAGATTTGGCCGTTCGCAAAGGCTGTTTGACCGAGAGGACCGAATAATCCTAGATCTGCAGTGTTGATGAAAATGCGCTCTCCTGATGTGACCGCATCGAGGAAGAAGTTTGCAGGCACGTCATTGAAAGTCACCACCGCATAGCGAATAGGCGTCAGATAGCCAGAGCTCATCCCAGAATCTGTCCTGTAATTGATGGTGGAACTTGGATGTCTGCATCCGTACAGGGCATACGCTTCTGCGGTTTGGATGGGATTCATTTGCGTTAGTGGTCCAATGTTGGCAAGCACCAGCAACGCGGACAACAACGTGCCGACGAATATGGCTCCTCTCATGCCTATTGCGCACCTCCGTCAGCTTGGGAAATGTCCGCGCTGAAGTCCTCGATCGGTTTGTCTTTGACCTTTATTTGTACGAAGTCGGCTCCGGGATCCACGTTATCCATCGAATACACTTTTGATTCTTTTACAAGGAATTTACCCTGTGGGCCGCCTAGATATCCGTAAGCTTCCAATGTTGGGTCGTATACGAGGAACATTACGTACTCTTCGCCCGCCTTCATTATTGGATCGCCCTCTGAAACTGCGTACGGAGATGGACCACCGAATTGGGATACTCTTATGGTATCTCCCACGTTCAGTTTGCCTTTCATGCTCCTTTCGACTGTTACATCGAAATCCGTGATTGGTGTACCCTGAGCATTAGGATGGCCCCTTGTCCCTGTCATGTTCTCCAGTTTTCCCAGTATGACGTAGTTAGCCTGTTTTGTCAGCGATTTAAGGTCGGGGTACGACTGCCACAGCATTTCCATAGTAGGTTGATTCTGTTGTAAGCTACCTGAAGTGGTTTTGGCATTCATAGAATAAATTACGCCAAACGCCGCCAAGATACCTACCGCCAGCCCTAAGCCAGCTATTTTTTGTCTGGTCATTCGGTTTATGGTGATATTTCTCTCACCTTCCCCCATGTGGGTGATGTTAACTAATAAGAATTGCTGACATTTCTGTAGGTTTTCCTTACATTTTTGTAAACAAAACCGACACTAATGTCTATTATTGCCGGAAAGTATCAGTGCAAATTCTTTGCCTCTCCTAGTTAACCTGACTAAAACCTTGTGTCTCTCGACCATCAATTCTATAATCTGCCTATGATCTAACCAATCCAGATGTCTCAAGAGCCTGCTGTAGTTTATTCCTGCCGCCTGTGACAGTACAGTCTTGGAAACGGCACCCCTTTCAAGCAGTATCTTCAATATGCGGCAGATCACCCTGAAGCTTGGCTCGAACTCTCTTCTGTAATGTTTCACCATAATATAATACTGGAACCATTATTTACCTGTTCTAGGAAAGCAGGTTTTTATAAAAAGGAGACAGATCTCAAAAGTGGGTGTGCGGACAAGCAACGTTGAGGCCTAATAACTGCTTTGGATAATTTTACCAAAAAAATGGAAAAAGAATGTAGGGGCTTTGCAGCCGCCCCAAGTAGCTTACTGCATTTCCGGACCCTCTGCCTACAAACCCCTCTGACTCCAAGTTTATAAGCAAATTTCTGTTAGCATAGTGTGAACTTCAGTGTCAAGCTATAGCGGGCTACTTTTTCCTTTTTAGAAAAGGTGAGAGAGAAGAAAAAGAGCAAGAAAGAAAATTCATAACGCAGTCTCCATGAGGAATATTATTCCTGCCATGCCTCCTCGCCGTCATCAACACCAGCAACAGCCGCCCAGAGTGTACGTCACAAGAAAGCTGCCGGGCGACGCGCTGCAGACGCTTGCCAAGAGCTGCCAAGTCACGCTCAACAGCAGGCCCGAACCGCCGACTAGAAAGGAGCTGCTAAAGAACGTGAGAGGGAAGGACGCCATACTCTGCATGCTGTCAGACAGGATAGATGCACAAGTCATGGACGCGGCAGGACCCAGCTTGAAGATAATCAGCTCGTACAGCACGGGCTTTGAGCACATCGATGTCGCCGAGGCGACCCGGCGGGGCATATACGTCACGTACACGTCAGACATCCTAGCAGAGGCTACTGCCGACCTGACTTTTGCGCTCCTGCTTGCCTGCGCAAGGAACGTGGTGCAGGGCGACAGGATGGTAAGGGAAGGCAGGTGGAAGGTCGGCTGGACGCCTGACCTGCTGCTTGGCCAGCAGGTGCACGGCTCTACGATAGGCATAATCGGCCTTGGCAGGATAGGGACGGCGGTGGCCCGGCGCGCAGGGGGCTTTGGAATGCGGATCCTGTATTACAGCAGGAACAGGAACGAAAAGGCGGAGGCAGAGACAGGCGCCACGTATTCAGACCTTGACGGCCTGCTGGCGCAAAGCGACTTTGTGTCCATACACACGAGCATGAACGACGCAAGCCGCCATATGATAAACAGGTCCAGCCTGCGCAAGATGAAGAAAACGGCTTACCTGATAAACACGGCAAGGGGCGCCATAGTCGACGAGCGCGACCTGGCACTTGCGCTAGAGGAGGGATGGATAGCCGGCGCGGGCTTGGACGTGTTTGAGAAAGAGCCCCTCCCAAAGGCAAGCCCGCTTGTCAGGATGGAGAAAAACGTCGTGCTCCTGCCCCACATCGGCAGTGCGTCGCGCCAGACAAGGGAAAAGATGGCCCAGGCCGCGGTAAAGAGCATACTGGACGTGCTTGTCGTCGGCGGCGGGAGAGGGGAGCCAGAGCCGGCCTTTTGCGTCAACCAGATCCGCCGCCGGTAGCGCCGCCGCTGAGCCACTCGGCCTTTTTCCGGTCGTACTCTGCCCTGCTGTAGACGACCCTGGCAGGGGCGCCCATGACGACCTTGCCGGCGGGCACGTCGTGCGTGACAACAGAGCCCATCGCCACCACGCTGTCCTTTCCGATGGTGATGCCCGGCTTTATCACCGCCCTGGCTCCTACCACCGCGCCGTCTTCGACCACCGTCCCGACCATCCTGTCGCACATCGGGTAGGGGTCGTTTGTGAACGTGGCGCACGGCCCGATGAAGACGCCCTTGCCTATCACGGTGAGCGGAGGTATGTAGGCAGAGCCTTCTATCTTGGTGCCGTCGCCTATCCTGACGTTATAGTCGACGTGCGCAAGCGAGCCTATCTTGACGTTGTCGCCGATGACGGTATTGGGGCCGACGTAGGCAAAGTGCCATATCCGGACGTTCTTGCCGATCCTGGCTTTTTTGTCGACGTAATTCTTGACGCCGGGTATCTTTTTGTAGGAAGAGGAAGATGACTTGGAAGAGCGCGGGGCCATCAGATATGCCACGGTTTGCCCTGTCTTAAAATCTTGCTAGGCAGCTTCTCGCTCCACCGCTCCAGAAAGCCGGTGTCCCTCTTTTTGTCCCGAAGCTCGTCAGGCAGCATGACAGGGATGCCGTCGATTATCGGGTAGTAGCGGCCGCACATCTCGCAATAGAGGACGCCGGCAGATATTTCGCCGTCGCCGCCTACCTCGATTTCCAAAAGCTCCAGAGGGTAGTGCTTGTCCATCGGGCAGGCAAGTATGTCGTTCATCTGGCGCTTCATGCTGTCACCATTACCATTACCATCATCATTATCATCATCATTATCATCATCATTATCACTTCAGGTCCAGGTATATCGGAGAGCCGGTGTTGCTCGATAAAAGCGCTGCCTCTGCCACCCGGGTCACGTTTGTAGCGTCCGCAGCGCTCACGACCGGGCTTGCCTTGCCCTGCACCGACTGGACAAAGTTCTTTAGCTCAAGCGTAAGCGGCTCCTGGAAATCTCTTCTTGGCGTTATGCTCTCGCCTGCCTGGTCGATCTTTAACTCCTGCGTCAAAAAGTTGCCGGACACGATGCCGTCTGTGCAGACGGCGGAGAACGTGCGCACCTTTTTGGGTGTAAGCCAGTTTGACGCGATTATCGCCACCTTCTGGTCAGGGAACCCGAGCATCAGGGTGGCAAAGTCCTCGTGCTCGTGCACGCGCTTGCCGGCCCGGGCAAAGACCACGTTTGGCCTTGCGTCAAAGAGGAACATGGCCGTGTCGATGTCGTGCACCGAGGTGTCAAATATTATCCCCACGTCTTTGATGTTGAGCGGCATGCGGTTTTCGCGGTGGAACTCGATCATGATGAGGTCGCCGTACTTTTTCTCGGCGATCAGCCTCTTGGTCTCGCTTACAGCAGGGTTGAACCGCTCGATATAGCCGGCAGTCAGGATGACCCTGCTCTTTTTTGCAGCCTGCATCATCTCCTCGCATTCCTGCGACGAAAAGGCAAGTGGCTTTTCTACAAACGTGTGGACGCCCCTTTCCATCACCTTTTTTGCCACAGCTGCATGGGTCTTGGTCGGCGTGCAGACGAGGCAGCCGTCAAGGCGCTCGGCGGCAAGCATGGCGTCAAGCGACGTGTAGGGTTTTGCGCCGTGGCGAGAAGCGACCTCCGACGCCCGGGCAGAGTCAGAGTCGCACACTGCTGCGAGGTAGCCGAGCTCGGCAAGGACGCGGGCGTGGTTCTTGCCCCACCCGCCGACGCCCACTATGCCTATCTTTGTGCCCGCCACTGCCGGCGATGATGCTTCTTTTGTTGTTGCTGCTGTCGTCGTCGTTGTCGTTGTTGCAGTCACCATACAGGCGTCAGCCAGTCCATGTGATCCTTTGACCCGCCCGTTACTATATTAGCATACGTCTCCCGGACGCTCCGGGACACAGGGCCCTCCTTCCCGTCTCCGACCGGCTTGCCGTCGACGCTTGTCACAGGCACGATTTCTGCGGCGGTCCCGGTGAGGAATATCTCGTCTGCCATGTACAGCTCTGCCCGGGGTATCGGCCTTTCTGTGACCTCGTAGCCAAGCTCCCTTGCTATCGTCATCGCCGAGTCGCGCGTGATGCCCTCAAGGGCGGAATCGGCAAAGTAGGGGGTATAGATTTTCTTGTTGCGCACCAGGAATATGTTCTCGCCTGATGCCTCGCTCACGTTCCCGGCCAGGTCGAGCAGTATGGACTCGTCGTAGCCGTTTCGCCTGCTCTCCTGCGTCGCAAGTATAGAGTTGAGGTAGTTGCCGGCGGCCTTTGACAGCGGAGGGGTGGTCGCGTCGTTTATGCGCCTCCACGACGAGACGCACGCCCTGATGCCTTCGCCCTTGAAATACTTGGCAAACGGGAACGCAATGATCACGGTCTGGGTCGGCGAGCTGGCAGTCACGTTCAGGTCGATGCCATGCATGCCCACAAAGGCGAGAGGGCGTATGTAGACCGACTCTTTCATCCTGTTCTTTCTCAAGAGCTCCACCGTCGCGTCGTACAGCTCATCTGCCGAATATGGCAGCGAAAAAGAGTAGACCTTGGCCGAGCGGTGGAGCCTCTCCATGTGCTCCTTCAGCCTGAAAATGTAGACGTTGTTTTTGCCGCTTTTAGCAGCAGCATTTGAAGAAGAGGAAGCATAGCCCCGGATTCCCTCAAAGACGGCGGTGCCATAGTGCATAGCATGCGTGTATACAGGGACCTTGGCGTCTTCCCACTTGACAAACTTGTTGTCGAACCATACAAACTCGCCGCCTTTTTCCTTCATTGCAGATAGGCAAAGTCGCTCTCCGCTTTAAAAACTGTCACTTGTATCCTTCTTTTGGAAACTTCATCCCCATCACGCGCATCGTGGCGTCCTCGGCGGCGGCAAACCCCTTGACGACATCCCAGTTTTTCTCTATGATCCTGACCACAGGGGCTGGAACCATGTCGCGCCAGTCTTTCCCGCCGGCGGCACCTTCTGTGGCCTCCCTGTACATCATCTCCTTCACAGACGAGGCAGATATCTCTAGCCGGTCGGCCTTGAGCGGGTTGAGCCTGTACATCTTTAGCATCAGGCGCTCGGCCTTGTCGCCCGTGTACGACACGAACCTTTGCTCCTTGACGTGGGAGACTATTTGGTTGCGAAGCTCCCACGACTTGCCCGAAAGCAGCGGAGGCATGTACTTTGAATAGGGAGCGTGGAACGCATAGTCAGGAAGCACTTTGACGGAGCTGCCGAACACGGCCTCGACCATCTCCCTGCGCTGCTCAAACGAGAAGGGAAAGCTCTTTGTGTTCACCTCCCTGCCGTCCTTTAACAAAAAGCGCACCGGAAAAACATAGACTGCATAGCCGCGGGCAAGCGTCGATATTATCTGCTCGTGCGCCTTTGTGAGCGGGTTCAGGTGGGCAAGGTACAGCGCCGCCGTGGCCGCAGCTGGGGCGGAAGCCCTGTCATTACTATTAGTGGTAGTAATAGTCACTCCCTGCGCTATTAGCAATAGGCCCCGTATAATAATAAACTGTAAAAGAGGAAAGAGGAGTGAAAAGGTATCTCTCTGGCAGGTTTTTCTTTCTGTCTCTCTCTACTTACTTCGTTATCTCGATCTCGATGGTCGAGACGTTGCGGGTCCTGCCGTCCTCGGACTTGACAGTCTCCGAGCCGATCCGGACGTCGCCTATCTTGTAGCCGGCGCTCTCCATGCGCTTGATCGTGATCTGCGAGACGTCTACCGCCCTGCCGATGCTCAGCCCCCTTGCCTTGATGGTGACCTTGGGCTGGTTTGCCAGCTGTATGAGGGTGGATGTGACGTATGCCATGAGGGGTTTCTTGCCAATGTAGATTGTGTCGTGTGGTCCTTCCTTGCGCTCGGACCCCTGTGGTGCGCTTGGTTGAGCTTCTGACATGGCGAGATGAAACGCTCGGCTCTAATTTAAGCCTACATACATACATGCACATACATACACACATACACAAACAAATAGCGCGGCAAGCCAAGGCACAGGTGCAGTTGGCAGCCGGCGACAGGGTCAAGTGGAAGATAGAGTACGACTATACCTATTACAAGGTCTACGACGGCAAGGGGCACCTTGCAGGCTACTTTTTCCCCCACTATGGCCAGATAGTGCCTGAAGAAAAAGAAGACGAAGTAATAGGAAAGATGAACAAGGCCCACGACACCGTCCCGGAAGGCACGCTCCTGGTGCCAATGGCCAAACTCGACCTTTTGGACCGCGAAGACGGGCTGGACCTGGGCTCGGCTATAGCGTCGCTTGAGGCAAACCTGGCAAGGACGAAGTTCTGGGACGGGTGGCTTAAGGAGAACGCAAGGCAGTTCTCGATATTCGGCTCGACCGTCTATACGGCCCGGGAAGACAGGAACATGTTGTCGATTGCGCTAGGCATTTCCCGCGATTTCACGCTGGGCGAAAAAGAGGTCAAGGAGGCGCTGACGCCCCTGCTGGACCAGCTCCACGCAGACGGCCTGCTCTAGCTTATATTGGGACCTGCCACCAATCCGGTGCAGAGAGTAGTATAGAGCACAGCATGAAGATCCAGTTTGCCAACCACCTCGTCTGCCTGCACCACCCCGAGAGGCAGATCCGGCTAGAGCTCGTACCCCTCGCAGTCGAGGGAAACGAGTGCGCAGAGGGGTTCCTCAAATGCCCCGAGTGTGGCGCCCTATACCCCGTAATACAGGGCGTGGCAATCGTGGTCAAGGATTTTGCCGCCTATGCGGCAGGCAGGTCGCAGACGTACGGCCGCTGGCTCCTGGAGAGCACCACCAAGGAGATGAAGGACTTCCTGAAAGAAAAGGGCTCGCAGCTGAAAGACACGGCAAACGACCGCTACGAGGAGGGCGGAAGCTGGTTCCTGCCCTACAGGTGGGCGCAGTACGAGCACACCGAGGAAGACAGGCTGCTGATGTCGCTCAGGTGGCACCTGCGGCCCAACGAAGTGTACAACCGCGTCGTCCACGGCATAAACCCTGACATGGACGGCGTCGTGCTCGACATGGCCTGCTCGATGGGCTACAGCACGATGCTCCTTGCTCAAAAGTTTGCGTTTGCGATAGGCATAGACCTGTCGTTTTCGTTCATCAGAGAGGCGCGCAAGCGCATGTACGCTTCCAGGCACGGCAACCTGGAGTTCTGCGTGGCAGACTCGCTCAACCCGCCTTTCAAGCCGGCCAAGTTCGACATGGTCCTTGCGCTCAACCTGCTGGAGCTGGTCGAGCCGGAAAAGCTGCTTGCCTCCATCCACAGGATGCTCAAGCCGCACGCCGCGGTGATAATCACCGACCCGTACGACTACACGGGCAGGGAGCCGGCGCCCAAAAAGTCGTTTGACGGCAGGTCGTTCCGCAACTTTGTGGAGGACCACGGCTTTACCATATTTGAAAAGAGCAGCAAGAACGAGTCGTTCATACCGTGGGTGCTGAAAGTGAACGAGCGCGCCTACCTCTTTTATTTTGTAGACTATTTGAAGGCCCAGAAAGTGTCAAAGGAAAAGTTCTAGCCCGGCATCCATCCCCCTTACCCTGCTTCCTTGCGCAAGAGATCCGGGCCTAGAACGCAGCTGCGATTAGTTTAATAACGCATCCCCTGAAAAGAGCCACATATGCCTACAGCATACGTACTCATAAACTGCGACCTGGGCTCGGAGGAGAGCATCATCAGCGAGCTGAAAAAGCTGCCCGAGACGGTCGAGGTAAGCGGCGTGTACGGCGTCTATGACATCGTCGCCAAGATACGGTCCGATACGATGGACAGGCTCAGGGAGACCATCACCTGGCACGTGAGAAAGATAGACAAGGTGCGCTCCACCCTTACCATGATAGTGATAGAGGGGCAGGGCGAGAAGAAAAAGTAATCACCAGCGCCCAAACAACACCTTTCTTCAAATTTATTACATCGTCTTTTGATTCATTGCATCAATCAGCGTGAACTCGATACAGGCGATGGCCGCAGACATGGAATGCCAGCGGGGCCTGAAGCTGCCGCCGCTGTCGCTGCCTGAACCGTCGCAATCAGAACCTTTGGGCAGCAGAATGGCATTTGCCGGCTCGGGCGACTCGTACGCGGCGGCCCTTGCGGCGCACTACCTTTCGTCAGGCAGGGCGACGTGCCACCGCCCGGCAGACATCATCGACGCAGGCCCCTTGCTGGCAGGCGGCCGTGTGCTCTACATCGTTTCGATCTCGGGCAGGACAAAGGCAAACGCGCTTGCCGCAAAAGCCGCGCAGACGGCAGGCATGCAGACTGTGGCCGTGACAGCCGACGAATCCAGCCCGCTTGCGCGCAGGTGCAGCCGCATCATCAGGCTCGACTATCCTGCTTCAGGAACCAGGACCTCCGGGACGGTCAGCTTTACCGCCAGCCTTGTTGCCTGCGCATGGCTTGCAACTGGAGGCAGGCCCGGCCTGTCCAGCGCGGCAGAGATCGGCAGGATATACGACGACGCTGCTGCAAAGGCGGCCGCCGGCAAGCCAGGCGCCGCCCCTGCAATCATACTGGGCGACGCGCATCTGTATCCTGCGGCCATCTATGGGGCCCTAAAGCTCAACGAGGTGCTTGGCGCCAGGGCTGTAGCCTACCCGCTTGAAGAGTTTTTCCATGCGCCGCTCTTTGGCGTGAAAGGCAGCGACAGGATACTGGTGCTTGGAAACTCGCAGGCGGCCAAAAAGCTCAAAGGCGCAGGGCTTGGCGCGCAAAGCATCGCATGCCCGGGCAAGACCGCGCTAGAATCGCTCCTCTATGCAGTGTTTTTCCTGCAACACCTTGTGCTCGGCCTTGCAGAAAGGCGAGGGCTGACGGACTGCCGTTTCGTCTCTGACAAAAAGCTGCTGCGGCTCAGCTCGGACTTTATCTACTGACTGCTGACTGGAAGGTCGGGCCTGTTCCCCCACTCGCCCCACGAGCCGAGGTACATTTTCACGTTCTTGTAGCCAAGCATCTTGAGCACCACGAAACTGTTTGCCGCGCGGTAGCCGCCCTGGCAGTAGGTTATCACTTTAGCGTCTTTGGGCACCCCTGCGTACATTTTTTCAAGCGCCTCGAGGTCCTTGAACGACGGGCCGCTCAGGTTGTCGCTCCAGTCAATGTTGACTGCGCCGGGTACGTGGCCGGCCCTTGCCGCCCGCACCGCGGTCCCACCATATTCTTCTTTGGAGCGGGCATCGAGCACAACTACCACCGCCGCAGCCGCCGCCGTCGTCGCCTTTTTCCTGTCTTTCTTTGCTGCTATTGCGTCAGCAGCAGCCGACTTGACCTCCAGATAGCCGGCGAGGATTTTTGGGTCTGGCCTGCCCCGAAAGTCAGAGTGCACAAACGGGTTCGTCTTGGTCTCTGTGCTGTAGCCACGGGTCTTCCACCCTTCAAGCCCGCCGTCGAGCATCGCCACCTTGTCGTGGGAAAAATACATCAAAAGCCACACGCCCCGCGCCGCTGAAGGCCCAGAGACATCGTCGTAAAACACCACAAACTTTTCTTTCGAGACGCCGATGTTTGAAAGCAGGATCCTAGACTGCCGGTTGAACTGGGCAATGCCCTCCCTTGACGTGTCTATCCAGTGGAACTGCATCAGGTCGACGTTGACTGCGCCCGGTATGTGACCCCGGGCATAGTCGGAAAACGGCCTTGCGTCCACAACCAGCACGTCTTTGTCTCTGCTACTGATCATCCGGTGCAGCTCCTCCGGCGACACCACCAGAAGATTCTTTTTCAATGTCAAGGCCTGTGCCCTTGTGTGTGTTGTTTTTTGCAATCCTAATATCTATTTCTGCGGATACGAATCCGATAGATTTTTTATCATTGCCAGACATATGCCACCACAGCAACGGCCATGCGGAGGGGTAGCAGCGACGGCGCCTAGAAAGAGCGGCAAGAGTAGCGGCAAGCCAAGCGCAAGCGGCAGGCTGGACTCGATCCGCGACGCGCACAACGTCGAAAAGGCATCGCGCACGACCCGCATGGAAGACTATCTGGAAGTCATTTACGAGCTGATACAGCACAAGGGCTACGCGACCACGGTCGACATTTCCGACTATTTGAACGTCAGCTCGCCAAGCGTTACCAAGATGCTGCAGCGGCTGAACGAGAGCGGCCACGTCAACTATGAGAAATACAGGGGCATAGCGCTCACAGACAGCGGGGTCGCAATAGCAAAGAGCATGCACGACAGGCACGGCGTGCTTGCCGAGTTTCTGATGATGATAGGGGTCGACAAAGACATTGCAAACCGCGACGCAGAAGGCATCGAGCACCACCTCCACCCCGAGACCCTGAAAAAGCTGGAAGAGTTTGTCCGGCTTGCAAGGGAGAAGAACAAGAACAAAGAATCCCCCTAGCGCCGGCTCAGAAACAGGTGCATCTCCTGCTCGGCTATTATCGCGTTGACTATTTTCTTGCCCGCCTCCGACCTCTTGTCCACCTTTATACGAGCCTTTTTGCCCACCTGGCTTGAGAGGACGAACTCGTCTTCGATGTAAAGGTCAACGGTCTTGCCGATTATCTCGTCGTCCACCAGAAGCGAGACGGCAGAGCCGGCCTCGCTCACCTCAAATTCCACCTCCTTGCCAAAAGTCGGGATCTTGGTCTCGACGTCTATCTTGACGCCAAGCTCTTCTTCCAGCTCGTTGATGGTCGAGCCGCCCCTGCCTATTATCTTGGGCGCGGCCTCCTTGCTCACCTTCACCTGCACGCGGTTTTCAGACAGTATGTTCACTTCGGCGCGCGGGTCAAACCTCCTTACTGCGTCCATTATCTTTGACTGGGCCAGCTTTTTGATGCCACTCTCGTCGCCACCGCCGGCCTTGACCTTTGACACAGGTACGACCACGTTCTCCTCGCCGTACGTGTATATCTCATACTCCACTTTGCCCGACTCGAAATCCTTGACTTCGACAAGCGGCCTTGCCAGGTCGGCCTCGGTCATGCCGGTCGGCACCTTGACTGTCAGCGTCAGCTCATAGACCTTGTCGATGGCGCCGTCCCTGACAAAGATGATGGTGTCAAGTATGTGCGGTATCATGCCCAGCTCCACCTTGCCCATGAAACGCTGCACGGCGTCAAGCGGGCTTGACGCATGGACGACGCCCACCATCCCCACGCCTGCAAGCCGCATGTCGGCAAAGACGGCAAAGTCCTGGGCGCGCCTCACCTCGTCGTATATAGTATAGTCGGGGCGCACCAGAAGCAGTATGTCCACAGCTTTTTCAAAACTTCCCTCTAGCGGCGCGTACTGCGTCACGGCTTCCGGCACCTGCAAGTCCCGTGGAGATTCAAACGTCTTGACTATCTTGCCCTTATCGACGTAAAACTCGGCCAGGCTGCTTGCAAGCGTGCTCTTGCCGGAGCCGGGCGGGCCGGCTATGATGATGCCCTCTGCCTTGCCCGACAGGCGCTCCATCAGCTTGTCGCTTGCGTGATAGTCTGCAAGTGCAAGCCTGACGGTGGGCCTGACGATGGTTATCTCAAGCCCGTCTGAAAAGGGCGGGCGGGTTATCGCTATCCTGTAGCGGCCAAACTGGATGACAGTAGCGCCGCTCCGGCTTATCTCGACCGTGCCGGTGCCGCTCACCCGGCTTGCCTCCGACACCTCCTTGATTATTTTTGTCAGCTGGGCGTACGTGCTCTTGCCATCCTGGCCCACCTGGACGAGCTTGAAGGCTCCAGGCCGGCCGCGCTTGGCTGTGGGCACCACGCCTTCCTTCAGGTGGACGCTCATCGTCTCGTCGTCAAAGAACTTTTCAAACTCTAGGTCCGTCGTCTTGGTCGGGGCGCGTATGTGCTGCGACTTGATCCCCTGCGCCTCTGCCACCAGCGCCTGCACATAGTCGGCAGTCAAAAGCGTCGCCCCCTCGCTCATTGCCACGTCCTTTATGATGGCGTCTATCCTGCCGTGTTTTGCCAGTCTGATGTCGTCGAGGTCCGGCCTCTGGCCGACGAACCTGAGCCCGATGTTTTTGCGGGCGCACAGCTCACGCATCTTCTTTATCTCCCCAAGCCCCACAAAGCCGTGCTCCTTGTTGGTCGAAGCCTGTGACTGGAGCTCGTCAAGCACCGCCAGCGGGATTATTATCTCGCTATTATTTTCCTCTATCACTTGGCCGGCTTCGAGCATGCGCGTTACCTCGCCGTCGATTATTATGCTGGTATCAAGCACGAATTTTTTTGTCAACGACCAGACTCACCACTCGAGGCTTTATAAAAAGACCGCCAGCATTCGATGCGTATCATAAAAATTACATGCAGGGATAATAACAAAGAATTTAAGAATGGCACGGCTTAGGGCTTGCGAATGAAAAAGCTCGAGGCAATCATACGCTCGGAAAAGATGCCAGTGGTGAAGGAAAAGCTCAGGCAGCTTGGAATAGGCGGCATGACCATCTACAACGTCTCAGGATGGAGCAAGCAGCGTGAGCTCCACCTGCAGTGGAGAGGACAGCCGGTTGCCTACGACCTGCTGCCCAAGATAAAATTCGAGATACTGGTGCAGGACAACCAGATAGACCAGGTGGTGCAGGGGATAGTGGAGGCGTCGAGGACCGGCGAGCACGGCGACGGCCTCATATTCGTGTCCACAATCGAGCAGGCAGTCAACATCGCCACGCTTGACAAGGGCGAAAAGAGCTTCTCCTGACCGACAAGGCATAAAAGAGAAGGCTGCAGATAACCTAGCGCATATGCGGCAGCAGCAGCGGCAGGAGCATCCACTGACCTTGCTTGCAGCTGCTGTTTGGTTAGGGACAGCGGCGCTCCTTTTGCTGTTTTCATTTTGGGTTCAGCCGGCGGCCGGCGCCAGGTACTATGAACAGCAGCAGGATTTTTCCGAGTCGTCCGTCCCAAAGGCGAGCTACAGGTGGGACAAGAACAATGACGGTGATCCCCTGCAGTGGTGCGTCTGGAAAGAAAAGGGCGTCGCAAACAAGTATTACGTATGGACAAAGATGGCAGTCCAGGACTGGCGCAGGGCGCTTGAAGAATACACCGGTTCTGAGGGCGGGTGGGACATGAGCGTGCGCTACGCCCCGCAAAAGAGCGGGATGGCTGGTGATGCGGGCTGCGATGTCAGGGTCTACATCTATGACACGTACAAGGACTTTCCCGGCTACCCCGAGCAGACGGGCGCCTACACCGCGGTGAAATACACCGGCGGCGTGGCCATGGGCGCGACCGTGTACCTGTCGCCCAGGGTGCTGCACGGCGACGGCAAGAGCGAGATAGACCTGCCCGGCTATGCTTTCCGGAGCTCCGCCGTCCACGAGGCAGGCCACGTGCTCGGGCTTGGGCACATGAACGCCGAAAAAGGCTACCTGATGTCGCCCCTCTTTGACTTTTGGGAGCAGAAAGACCAGCTGCCGATAACCACGTTAGAGCTGTCTGCGCTTGCAGAGGTCTATGGAAGCGGCGGCTTTTCTGCCCCGCAGTAGTAATATATAGGAACTTGGCAAAAATTCAGGAACACATGAGCCTCCTTGACTGCTACCAGCGCGCCGGCAAAATAGCGTCTCAGGTCAGGGAGGACGCCCGCAAAAAGTACCACGTCGGGTCGACCCTGCTAGAGATCTGCGAGACAGTCGAGGCCCAGATAAGGAGCATGGGCGCGCAGCCGGCGTTCCCGGTAAACGCCAGCCTCAACGAGATAGCGGCCCACTATACGGCAGAGCCGGGGGACCAGACTGTCGTGAAGGAGGGCGACGTGCTAAAGATAGACATCGGTGTCCATGTAGAGGGTTATATCGCAGACACGGCAGTCACGGTATGCTACGACCCCAAATACGACGCGCTGGCCAGGTCTGCCGAGACCGCGCTTGCAGAGGCCGTGCGCATGGCAAGGGCCAACACCAAGGCAAGCGACATCGGAAGGGTGATCGAGACTGTCATAGGCAGGATGGGCTTTCGCCCCATACAGAACCTCAGCGGCCACTCGCTCCAGCAGTACGTCATACACGCAGGCAAGTCGATACCAAACATCTGGACGATAGGGTCGTCTTTTGCTCTCCAGCCAAACGAGGCGTACGCCATCGAGCCGTTTGCCACCACCAAGGACGGGATGGGCGTGGTGCACGAAGGAAAAGTGAGGAACATCTTTGGCATCACGTCGAGAAAGCCAAGCAAGGAGAAGGAGGCAGACGAGCTCCTGGCGACGATATGGGAGAGGTACCGCACGCTCCCCTTTGCGCTCCGCTGGCTGACTGACGCCTACGACGAGGGCAGGCTGCGCAGGCTCGCAGACGTATTGATCAAAAAGAAAAACATCCATGCCTACCCGATACTTGTCGAGGCAAAGGGCAAGACGGTGGTGCAGGCAGAGCACACGCTCATACCCACCGAGTCTGGCGCCAACGTCATAACCCTCTAGCTTTTCTTTTTGCTGTCGCTTTCAGGCGGGTACTCGCCATAGATGGCAGTCACGATGGTGGCGTTTGAGCCGCACTTGCCGCAGCGCACTCCTTGTTCCTTGTAGACGTGGTCGCCCTGCTCAAACGGCCGGCGCTCTACAGCCCCGCACGAGGAGCAGGTCTGCTCCGTGTATACGGTCGGCGCGGGCTCGGGCTTTTTCCCAAACAGCGAAATCAATTTTTTACTGCGCCACCCCCATCGTGTTGCCCACGCCCACCACCATAACTGACTGCCCTTCCGCCGTCTTGTCCTCGATGACTGCATACACCGTCTCGAGCACCTTGCCAAACGAGTCGGCTATCTCCTTTCGCATCACGGTGATGGCGTCTGTCACCGACTGCTTGACAATGACGGCGTAAACAGGTATGCCAAAGTTGGTGGCCACCTCCTCTATCTGGTACTTTTCCACCCCTATGCCGCCTATCGCCGCGCCCACGCCCTCGGCCACGTCACCGGTGCGCTCCCCTTCAAGCTTCAGCGCGGCGTCTATCATGATTATTGCGTCGATCTTTATGCCGAGGTCGCCTGCAAGGCGCTGTATGGCCTCGCCGGGCCTGCCGACCGTGCCTGCCGGCCCCTGCGCCTTGAGGAGGTAGAGCTTTCTGCCCCTGTACTCGTCTTCTGCGTACACGGTCTCTTTGGCCGCGCGCATCTTGGCCTTGCCAAGCATCATCTTGCCCACCACCATAGGCCCTATGCTGTCGCCTATCGGCTGGCCTTGCCTGAACGCGCCCGTCGCCTTTTTGAGCGCCTCCGCCTCTTCAAGCAGGAGGGGCATGACCATCTGCAATTGCACGAGCACGAACACGCTGGTCGTGCGCTTGCCCATCAGGTAAAAGTGCCTGACGACCTTGTAGATCATGTTGAGCGCAGTCGCGGCTTCCAGCATGTTCTCTATCTTGGAGAGCTCGTAATCGTCAAGGCCGGGGCAGATCTTGCGCACCTCGGCGCGCATGCGCTCGTCCTTGACCCGCAGGACGTGCTCCACCTTGCGCACGAGGCCGTTTGGATCGATGTCGACAGGCATTATCGCAAAATACTCCATGAACTTGTCCACCCTTGCCGCCGGCTCTGAATGCGGAACTGCAGAGCGGATGTGGTCTATTGCCGCAAGCCGGGCGTCGTCCCTCATAGACTTTAGCTTGACAAGCGACTTTGATATCTCGCCCAGGATGACCTTGCCCTGCATGCGCTGGCCGTACAGCATGAAGAACGGGATGGTGGCAAGCGAAATGATGTATACGTACATCATCGGGTTTGCAGGGTCAAACTCGTTGCTGCCGCCCCCTGACCCGCCCAGGCCACCGCCTAGCTGGGAAATGAGCGTGAAAAGGTCTGGCAAAGGCGTGCTAGACTGCCCGCAATGATAAATTAAAGGTTACCAAAGGTAAAAGGAAAGGCGGCAGGGGCGAAAAGAAAAGCCCCCGGAGGGGTTTCTCTGCTTTTTTCTTCTCCTCTTTTACTTCCAGTTCCCAAAACTGTCTATCGGGCAGCCGAGGTTGTTTGCAGCGTCCAGCATCCGCGTGGCGCCGGAGACGTTGCCGCCAAGTGCCATCTGGACTGCGGCCTTGAAAGTCGCAGGGTCGATGTAGTTGATGTTGTTGCCTGCGGTCGGGTCGGCATAGTAATAGTTGAACACGCCTGCCGCAAGGTGCCTGTAGAACGCAGTCGTCCCCCCGCCACCCGTCGAGACAGCCTTGTCGATGGTCAGGCTGGCCGGTGCGCCCAGATTCAGGCCGGTGATGTCCAGGACTGCTGCGTTGAGGTTGATGCCGTACAGCTGAGCCACGCGCCTGTTCGTGTCGGCGTGGTTCTTCCAGTAGCCGGGCGTGCACCCTTCGACGCCTTCCCATGTGGCCAGGGCAGATGTCAGCGGAAGCATGAACAGCCCTGCTATTGCGACGGCGGCGATCGGGATGCCTGCATAAAGCATCTTCTTATTCTTGTTGTTGCTGCTGTTGCTTGTCATCATCGTCATAAGCAAGTCATCCGGCAAGGACGCAGTATATCACCAGCTTGGCAGTTGCAGAGCCATTTTCCGGAAACGAATTTCAATTCTATAAGAAAATTCAGTAACTCTCCGGTCAGCCACAGCGTTTTTCGTGGTAGAAAAATCTTCTATTCTGGTTTTGGGGGAGGGGTTGCCACGCAAAAGCAGGAACCGCGATGCGCCGTCAGCGTTTGTTCGGGCAGATGCTCTGCTGCTGTCCAGACGCGGCTGGCGGTGCGCAGCGGCTGCAGAAACAGCTGCTGCCATCACCACCACTAGGCGCGGCGGTGGCCATATTGCGGGCCCTTTGCGCTCACCATTCCCGCTCTTGCATTTCTCTTCCGGATCGACTGGCCCATCCGCCACGACAGTTCCATGAAGGCGAACATTGGCGCAAAGCCGAGCGCCACGTATGCGACTGCTTCTAGTGCGTTCACAGAAATACAATGTCGGCGCAGCTGATTAAGGCGCCTAAAACGCCTGTGCGACAGTTCAGAGCAGCTCCTGAAACAGCATGTGCGCTGCTTAGGTCTCAGGTGCGCGCGTGAGCTTTTCTGGCAGGGACTGCGCGCGCAGCAGCTTTTTCTTCCCTTTTCTCTTTCTTTTTGTTGCTGCCTGCGGCGTGGCACCCGCAGGCGCACTTGACCATCTTCATGTCAAACGAGCAGTCGTGGTCCGGCCCGCAGGCGGCCCCTACCGGCCACTCGCCGGGGCAGTCGCCGTGCCTTTCACGCTTGCAGAAAAAGGTCAGCATCCAGATGTCAGAGCTCGCCCTGTCGATTTAATGCTTGCGCCCCGCCTAGAACTGGATGTTGAACAGCTGCGGCGCATAGATAGAGCCTTCCCTGACGCGCTTGACCCTTGCGACAGACAGGTAGTGCGGCCAGATTGTGGCCATGATGCTCCCCTCCGGCGCGCCGACAGGATCGAGCAGCAGCACAATGTCTTCCAGCTTTACTCCGCGCTCGGCCAGCTTTTCCTTTGACAGCTCGACAAGGTCGTCAGGCATGCCGCTGCTGTAGAGGTAGACCTTGCCGCTGTATTCGAGTTTTTCCCCCCCTTCTCCTTCGGCCATCAGATAACACCCTCACTGTCGTACTAGGTGGAATAAAAATGTCTGGCAGAGGCGTCGTCGTCGTTATTCTTGGCCCGAGTCGCCAAATATGAGCTTCATTTCGTCAAAGGTCAGCTTCTCGCCGGAGGACATCTTTTTCATGGCGGCTTCCTTTAGCGTGTTCCACCTGTCCTGGTACTCCTTGTCGCGCCTGACCCGCTCCTGCATAGCCTGGTGCCTCTCGACCCTGCGCTCCTCCATCTCCTTTTGCTTCTTGTGGCGCGTCTCCGCCTGGGCCATGCGGTTCTTCTTGAATGCAATCGCGTTCAGCTGCGTCTCTATCATCTCGAGCTTGGCCGCGGCCTCTCTGACCGTGTGGATGGCCTGCCTGCGCTCCTCGTAGAGGCTTTCGCGCGTGTTTACCAGGCCCTCGATGCTCTCCTTGAGCTTGCCTATCTTGTTGCCAAACTCCTCCTTCTGGCGGAATATCCTGTTTATCCTTGCTTTCAGCTCGTCGTACTGGGACGACATCTCGCGGTACTGGCCCTCCTTTTTGTGGACCAGCTTGAGCGTATGCAGCTTGGTCGCTATTTCTTTAGAGCGAGCGACCAGCTTGCGCTCCTCGTCCTTGGACAGTTTCTTGGTCTGTATGTCGCGCTCTATCTGCTCAAGCGCCTTTGTGAGGCCGGATATCTCGCTCCTGTCCTTCCTCGACTTGGCCTGCCCGACCTTGTCGTCGAGCGACTTCATCTGGTTCTTGGCGTCGATGAGCGAGTTGCGGAGCTCTACAAACTTGGGATAATCAGTATCTTTTTCCTCGTTCACCCCCTTGAGCTTGGCGCGCAGCTCGTCAAGCTGCATCCTTTCCTCGTCTATCTGCTTCTTGACGGCCTCTAGCCTGCTGTTTATTTCCTCTATCTTTTTGTCAGCGGCCTTTTGCTCTTCCTGCACGCTCTTTTTGAATTCAAGGAGCGTCTTCAGGTTCGGATCAGAGTCCGGATTTGGTGCGACTGATATGTCGCTGCTACTGTTGCTGTTGTTGTTTGCCGTTGCTGTTGTGCTCAATGAGAGATTACACCGTCACCATTATTGGGTGAACACTTGCTGGTCTTTAACAGCCCAAAAATATATTTTTTGTTATTTTCCTGCACGTCAATGGGAGGCCCCTACATCTTTATATTGTATTGCGTGGGAGGTATCTTGCAGTAGCGATGGACGATTTTGAGCGCGACTATCCCGACTTTGACTGGAAGAACACGCCGGCGTACAAGCACCCGGGCGGCAAGGACTGCCCCTGCCCCAAGCACGAGTACATCAGGGAGCAGATGAAGGTCG